>NZ_JBYUPU010000036.1:0-73054 GCF_058135425.1 Paenibacillus sp. MAH-35 | reverse complement strand
CAAGCCTGAATATTCTTGCCGAAGGCAAAAGACTTCTTGCTGTGTAATCCTTACACGAACTGTCGGAACGACAGGGTTAGCTTGGTGAACTTCTCTTCGTTAGAAGGGACTACCCAAGAATCTCGTGACTCTAGTCATGAGAGGTTCAAAGGAATCGGACTAAAGCTCGGAGGCTGAAAATTTGACGAAGCGGATGAAGCCCTTTTTCTTTTTCTCCTTAATTATGCTGCTCAAAAGCGTTCTCACCTGGCTGGTCATCTCCAAGGGCAACTGGTCGTGGGCGCCGCTGTTGACCGAAATCCCGTTCGTTTGGATGCTGTTTGGTTTAATCGAGATGTTGGCGACCAAGCGGAAGCTCGCCTGGTATATGACCGTAAATGTTACGCTTACAGCCGTCTTTTTTGCCGTTATCATGTACTACAAATATTACGGGGTCATCGTCACCTACCATGCCTTGAAAATGATAGGCCAGGTGACGGCCGTCAAAAGCAGCGTGTTCTCGCTGATGCATCCTTATTATTTGTTTATTTTTCTCGACATCGTCGTTCTCAGCATGCTGCTGATCCGCAGCAAAAAAAAGAACCCGAACATGCAGCTGTTTGCGCTCGTCCATAACCGCAAAGCGGCTACATTTTTGTTCGCCGTATCGCTGGCTATTTGTTTGTTCAATATCATGCCGAACCGGGCGAGCATGAGCGAATTCAAACAAGCCGAAGAAATGGGCATTCTCGGCTACGAAGCTTACACGCTGCTCACGAAGCAAGAGCGGCAGGCCGCCTCGGGCCCCCCTGTCGTACAAGCCGATATCGACGCCCTGAAGCGGACTTTCGTCCCGGAGGCGCCCGAATATGCCGGAGTCGCGTCGCACCGGAACGTCATCGTGATCCAGCTCGAATCGTTCCAGAACTTTCTGATCGGGCTGCAGGTCGGCGGCGCGGAGGTTACGCCTGTCCTGAACGGGCTGGCCCGGGAGCATCTCTATTTCTCCAACTTTTATCAGCAGGTAGGTCCCGGCAATACGTCCGACGCCGAATTCGTCGTGAATACGTCCCTTTACATCCCGCCCCAGGAGGCTGCGACGCAGCGGTATGCCGGCAAAGAGCTGCCCAGCTTGCCGAAGCTGATGAAGCAGCACGGGTACAGCTCGCTGACGTTCCATACGAACGACGCCAGCTTTTGGAACCGGCGCGAATTATACCGTTCTCTCGGGTTTGACCGTTATTACGACAGAGCCTTTTTCGGCGAAGACGATCCGGTTTTTTTCGGTTCCTCCGACGATGTGCTGTATGACAAAACAGCCCGGGAGCTGGCACGGGTTCAGGAAGAGGAGGACAAGCCGTTTTACGCCCAAGTTATCTCGATGACCGCGCATCATCCGTATACGATTCCGCCGGACAAGCGGAAGTTCCCTCTTCCCGACGTCTACAAGGACACGTTCGTGGGCAACTATATTTTGGCGCAGCATTACGCGGATGCGGCGCTCGGCCGTTTTATCGACAAGTTGCAGTCGAGCGGCATCTGGGAGAACAGTCTGATCGTCGTATACGGGGACCATCTCGGACTGCCGGTGTACATGCTGACGCGAGGGGAAAAAGAGCTGATGAACGGCCTGCTCGGACGCGAATATACGTATCCGGATATGCTGAACATCCCGCTCGTCGTCGCCGCTCCGGGAATCACCCAGCCGGCTGTGCTCGATAAGCTCGGGGGACAAGTCGACCTGCTGCCGACGATCGCGAGCTTGACGGGCATTCCTCTGCAGGACCAGATTTACTTCGGCCAGGATCTGCTGAATCAAACCGGCAATCTGCTGCCGCAGCGGTATTATTTGCCCTCCGGTTCGTTTATGAACGAAGAGACGATCTTTATTCCGGGAAGCGGTTATGACGACGGCAGCCTGTATCCGTTCGGGAAGATCGGCTTGCCGGACCCTTCCGCGACGGAGGACGAATACGAGCGGGCGCTGATGCTGCTCCGGCTGTCGGATCACTACGTGATGCAGCTGCCCGACCTGGACGGCGAGCCTGAATAAGAATCGGGGTTGCCGGTAAACGGCGGAAGATAGCAGATTTTCATAGAGAAGCGAAATCGATAGAACGCGGCACTGACAAAATACGTGCAAAAAAAGAGAGACTGTATATGAAAATATACAACCTCTCTTTTTTTTGTTAAAATGATAGCACCTCTTAGGACCACCACAATTGTTGGACTTTGCCCTTGAGTCCTTCTTTATTCAGCACAGTACGGACAGCTGCATTCTCGGACGGCGACAACATTTTGTTTTCGGTAACGCTTTCTTTTTTCGAGTTTCTAACAGTCAGTTGCAGTTGCGGGGACCAAGTTAAAGTTTGCATACTTAGGATATTCCTCCTTATTTTTATAATCCGTTACTAATCCAATAGTACCAGAAAATTATGGAAGTTCAAATACCAAATTGTAGGTGATTATATGATTTTTTTTTTGAGGGGTCGAAAACTGCCGATTATCATCCTCGCTCTCATCGGCATTCAAATCTGGTTTGCCTACCTGACCTTCCGCTACCCGTATATAGGGATTAATTTAGCTAAAAATCCTGGCAGTGAATGGGTGGTAGAAAGTCTCGATCCGGAAAGCGTATCCCAGCATCTGGACATCCGAATCGGAGATACGATCGTTTCGGTAGACGGAGTTCCTCCCTCCGAACATCCTCCTATCAAAAAGTGGGGCTCGATTGAACAGGTCGATGAAATTATAATCGAACGTAACCATCATCAGCTCACCGTTACTACGGAAGGCGTCTCGAACTCGCTTTCCTATTCGCTGCTGCCCTTCATAGCCGAAATCGTCTGCTTTACCATAGCGCTGTTCATTAATTCCCGGATCAAATTTTCCAAATCCGCTACTCTTCTTGCTCTTGTTTTCGTCTGTATCGGGATCACTTTTATGAGTCTTGGGGCCTCCATACGCGGAGACGCGCTTGGCAAAAACTTAATCAATACGTTTCTCGTATTATTACCGGTCGTTTTCTTGCATTTCTTAATCGAGTTTTTTAAAGAAAAAGGCAATCAGGATTTGCCGAGAGGATACTTGAAATATTTATACATATCGGTTGCCGTCAATTTTCTGTTCCGGTGCACCTTTTTTTTCGAAAGCTTCGCAGCGTTTTATATGACACGCATCACTTCCATGATCAATATTATTATGTTTATCCTTTCGATTTCGTTAAGTTTCGCCGTGCTAGCCGGGTTATATATCAAAAATTATAAGAGCAATTCCTATTTATCCACCATTATAAAAGTAGTCTGGGTTGCGCTGATCATCTCTTTCATTCCGATCGTCACTTTATCCTTTCTCCCGCTTGTGTTGTATAACGTAGAGTGGGTCAGCTCGCTGTATATGGGATGGTTTGTGCTTTTTTTCCCGCTTTCGTTCGCCTATCTATTGTTAACCAAGCAATTATACGACATCGATATCGTGCTTCGCCGGCTTTTGTTCACCGTTATTGTCGCGCTGCTGCCGAGCGGAGCTATCGTACTGGTCAACGCCTTGATTTTCCAAGACTATATCAACCTTAAATATTTTTTCTTCTCCTTTATCGTTGTTCTCGTTATATTGACCTTCGTTTTATATTCCGTCGAGAACATGTACACGCGCCTGGAGCGGGTGATGTTTCCGCGTAAACATTACTTGCAGGAAGCGCTCAAAAAAATATCGAAAGACTTGACGTCCATATCCAGCTTCCGCGATCTGAAGGATCTCTTTCTGAGCGATATCGTGAATACGCTGCAGGTGTACGGAGGCGCCATCGTGTTCCGGCATCGCGACAGTATCGAAATGATCCGCGAAGGAGACATCAATCAGGAGGAAGTCGAGAAAATAGTAGTCAGCGATCCGTCATCGGAACACCCGAACCTGATGAAATTCGAAATCAACCGGCACGAGGAATATACGAGCTATCTGATCATGACCCAGAAAAAGTCGAATACCAAGCTCGGTCTGGAGGAAGTGCAGTGGCTGGGTCTCATTATCTCGTATTTGGCCGTCAGTCTGGAGAACGTCTACTTGATCCGCAAGCTGACCGTAAAGCTGAACCGGCTCGCCTCCCAGCTGCCGAACGAGCAAGAGGCGTACGATTTCAACTGGTTCCGCAAACTGACCTTCGAGCTGCAGGAACAGGAGCGGGTGCGAATTGCCTCCGATCTGCACGATACGACGATGCAGGACTTGTTCTTCTTGAAGCGCAAGCTGACGGCGCTTGGGGAACGGCCGGGACTTCCGGCCGACGCCAAGGAGACGATTCACGGACTCGTCGATTATATCGAAATCATCAATGTGAACCTGCGTCAAAGCTGCTTCGATCTTAACCCGTACCTGCTGCAGGAAATCGGGCTTATCCGGACGATCGAAAAAATTATCGAGCGGGAATCGTTCAGCAGCCCGTTCCAGATCCGCTTCGACGCCTCAGGCGCGCTTGCGGTCGAACGACGCGATCTGGAAACGAAACGCCATATTTTCCGAATCGTGCAGGAATTAATCAATAACGCGAAGAAGCATTCAGAAGCTTCCTTTATCTCGCTTCGGCTCACCACGATAAGCGGACAAGTCGTTCTACATTACCAGGATGACGGCGTCGGCTTCGACCCGGAAGAGATGACGGCGCCGGATATCGGCACGTCCGGAGTCGGGATCGAACAGCTTCGCAGCCGCGTTCTTCATCTGAACGGCCAGCTGGAGCTGGACGCTCATCAAGGGGAAGGAGTCAGTATCCGTATTTCGTTTCCGATGAAAGGGGGAAAGACTGCATGAAACGAACCGTCAGGACGATAGTCGTGGACGATCATCCCGTTGTAGCCCGGGCGACGAAACTGATTTTGGAGCAGGTGGAAGGCATCACCGTCGTAGGAGTTGCGTCGAACGGACAACAATGTCTGGAGCTGGTCGAGGAGCATCAGCCGGAGCTGCTGTTTCTCGATTACCATATGCCGGACCAGTACGGCAGTCTGGTCGCCGAGAAAGTGAAGCGGCGCTACCCGCAGACGCACATCGTCATTTTTACCGGAATCGATGTCGCCGACTTGTACAACCACTTGCTCGAGATCGGGGTCAGCGGCATCATTTCGAAAGAGTCCGGGGAGACGACGATCCAGAACCTCGTCCGCTGCATTCTCGACAACCATACGATGATCCCGCTCCCGCTGTATCAGCAGATGCGGGTAACGAACCGGGTGCCCCGCCCCGCCGAGACGGAAACGGTCGTCTTGTCCGCTGACGAGCTGCAAATTATGTCGTTGCTGGTCAAAGGCGTTACCCATGAACAGATCGCCGATCAGATCCATGTCAGCAAACGGTCGGTAGACAATTATCTCAAAAAAATATACGACAAGTTCGGCGTCTCCACCCGCATTCAGGCGATCGAGAAATTTGTGCGGAGTCCGATGTACGCCGATCTTCCGGAGGAGCCCTAACCGATGCAGGCGGCCCTGTTGAACGAAATCGAGCAAACGATCGACCGGCTCGTGCCGGTAGCGGACTTCAACGCCTTGTTGAAGACGTTCGCCTCCGACAAGGCGGGGGAAACGTCGCGCTGGGGACAATCGACGCGGCTTGCCCACTTCATGTATGGCGGACGTTCGCCCCATATCGACCGACTGGCGGCTTTGACGGAGCTGCTCGTGCTCGCGCTGGATATCGCCGACGATTTGCAGGATCGCGACAATATGGACAAAAGCTGGATGAAATGCCCGCCCGAGCTGGCGCTGAATGCAGTGATGGGTCTGCTGGTGGGGGCGATCGCAGAGTTGGGCCGTTTGCAGACGGAATATCCGGGGGAGCGGTTTCCCGAGCCCGGTGAGATTAGCCAAATCGTCATGCATGCAGTAAACGGACAGTATCGCGACTTAACGAACGATATCGAAACCGAGCAGGATTACATCTCTGTCGTGCAGCACAAATCGTGCATGCTGCTGAAGCTCGCCTATTACATGGGTTACGGGGCAACACCCGCAGGCGACGACATCGCCGAGCAGATGGAGCTGCTGGCCGGTTACGTCGGGGTTGTGTATCAGCTGTCCAACGATTTGCGGGATGTCTTGCGTTACGATCTCAAAAACGACCTGCTGCACCGAAAAAAGACGCTGCCGATCTTGTACTTGCTCGGGGACGATACGGAAGGCAGGTTCGCCCCGATCCAGGACTATTACTCGGGCGCGATGACCCGGGACCAGTTTTTGCAGCACAAGGGAGCATGCATGGCGTACATTGCCGAATCGGGTTGCGCCGAGTATACCGAGGTAATCCAGTCGCTGTTTATGCAAAAGGCCGCAGAAACGTTGGACGGGCTGCCCGCTCTGTCGCCGTGGAAGGAACAGTTCCGGGAACTGACGTTGGGTCCCGCCGGACAACCCGCTATGGATCCTACGGAGCTATGAGCAGTAATGGGAGCAGGGATGGCTGGGGAAGTAGGCAGTCCCTAGTAAAGAAACGAACCGCCAGTTCGAAGCCTCTCTGCATCTGGTCCGGCGAACTATCATCTGTAACGGTAAGACGGACAAACGGCCTGAACTCGCGAAGCATTCGCGAGTTCAGGCCGTTTGGTATTATCGTTTGGTATTATTGTCTCCGGTGAACCTGGACCGCTTCCTGGATATTGCCGATGATTCTGAGCGGGATGTCCTCCGTTTTGACGACGCCGTTCTGGTAACGGATGCGAAAATGGACGATCTGTTCAGCTTCCGGGAAGCCTTGCGTAACCGACATCCATCTCTCATCGAAAAGCCGTCCGGAGAATCGCGTGCTTGACCCGTCCTCCACAATAAGCAATTCGCTGACAAACAGGCGACCGCCGTCCTTCCCCACCGTATCGATCCAGGCAACCGCTTCGGCCACGGGCGCCGGGGAGCTTTCGGTCTGAACGACGAACACTTCGCCGGAATAAAAGTCTTTGGGCGCGGCTGTCGTATTGTGACCTTTGGCTTCATGAATGTCGCGCCACTGCGGCGTATGGCTGACATCGGACAAGATCGTCAGCGGCGCGGCAACTGGCGTTTTAGTTGTGCTGACAGTCTCATAGCCGTCGCTAACGGTCAGCGTGACGGTGTAAACACCCGGTACCGAGAAGATGAACAAGGCGTCCGTCGAGATCAGTACGAACCTGTCTCCGACCGGCGTTTCAATATCCCAGCGGGAAGTCAATACATCGCCATCGGGATCGGAAGACAGATTTTTGAAATAAACGGTATCCCCTTCCCAAATCGGCTTTGGGGTCCAGTCAAAGTCCGGGACCGGCGCCCGATTCACATACAGCCAAGTATCCGCGGACCATCCGGACCAGACGTAACCGTCATGGACCCTGACGCGTACGCGAAGCTTCTGTCCGGCCGGCAGATCGCTGCCAGCGGTCCATGTTCCCGCCGATAGAGTGGAACCTTGCCAGTGCTGTCCCGATGTCAGGAGACGCGTATCGTTAGCCTCGTTCCACACTTCCAGCTCGAAGTAATGGAACGTGGTGCCCGGGTCGGGGTCCGTCTGCGACCACTGGAACACCGGCCGTATCGTGCTCACGACCGTCGGCTGAGCTTGCGATCCGGACGGATGCATCATCGCAGCCTCAGGCGGCCGATTTGTTACAAGCCATCCAATGTTCGACCAGTCCGACCAATCGTTGCCGTCGCTCACCCTTACCTGAACCTGGTACTTCTGTCCCATTGTCAGGCTCGTATCCAGCGTCCACTGTGCCGTATTGGAGGTTGTCCCTTGCGGTTTGATGCCGGTATCGCGGATCACGTTCCCCCACTCGTCCCGGACGATCAAGTGGAACGCAGCGAACGTCGTATCCGGATCGATGTCGTACTGGTTCCAGGTCAGCCTCGGCTGCAGCGTGTTGACGTAAGACGGACTGGACTGGCTACCGCTTGGGAACGTCAGCAGCACGGTCGGCGGCGTATTCGGTACCGGCTGCGATACGTTAATCATTTGCTCGGCCCAATCGCTCCATGCTCCGTATTCGTCCTTGACCGACAATCGCACTGTGTACGTTCCTTTCTTCTGCGGTCTTGTCAGCTTCCCGAATTGGGTAATGCCGTCCGGATCGGTGTAACTGTATCGTCGTTCCATGACGCCTCGGGTGGCCGCATAGTCGATCCCGGTCGCTTCCGTCGAATAGTACCACGGCGCCAGCCAGCGGTCCGGGTCATAGCTCGTGTCGGTCCAGCCAATGGTATAATCCGGGTTTTGAGCGACCGTGAATACGGCGATCGGCCGGCGGTGGATCATGACGTATTCCGTCTGCAGATCGGAATATTTGCGATAGCTGCCGAACGTCCCGTTCGGATACTCGTATCCGGCAGGTGACGGATCGTCGGGAACCTGATAGGAAACTTTGTACCGACCGACTTTATCCATGATCAGATGCGGCGATGTCACCATTTGACCGTGAAACGCGGATAGCCCGGAGTAGCCGTCGCCGACATCCAAAAACTTGTTCGGTTCGACATGATCGAACGTCCACCGGCTCCAGTCGGTTATGGCCGGATCGTTCTCCAAGTCGAAATAGCTGATCACATATTCCACGGGAGCGCCTACAATGGCCGTGTTCTTCGTGCTGCCTTCGTTTCCGATGTATTTCGTATAATGGAAACCTTTGATCATGACATGCGCCACTTCTGAATAGGGTCCCATCATGCCACTAGAGAACGTCGAATCCGTTACATCCAGGAGAGGCACGCCGCCTACATACCCTTTCAGGCGATCCCCACTGAGTTTCAACTTCACATCGTAATAGTTACCTTTACTAATCGGGTAAGAGACTTCCTGCAGCGTCGTTTTCACGCCGTCTACGATTTTGACGATTTTGGATTTCTCGTCCGTTACCTCCAGTCTGTACATGTTCCGGTGATCGACCATCCGGGCCGATAATCCGAAAGAAACGGTATTCGCAAAGTTCTCATGATTGAGTTTAAAGCCTGCAGCTACTTCGCCGTTGTCCAGCGTTTCATTCGGGTTGCTCAACTGACCGAAATTGTACAAATCTGCCGTATGTGGATCGACATCCGTTTTAACCACCCAGGCCCAGAAGGTCGAACCGGAATCATACCGGAATTCGATTACGACCGTTCCGTCTTCCATAACCAGTGGGGCGCGATCTGTGAATCCATATATATTGCTTGGTTTCGTATATTCCGTAAGCTTGTTTCCGTTCAGATCGTACACTTGAAGGCCGATATGGTTGGTAAATAAAATCTTGCCGTCCGCCGTTACGGTTGCTGGTAGCATGAGGCCGCCATATATGAAATAGGCATCTTCATTGTAATAGCGCGACTCTCCGGCCAACACCGAGACGGTAGAAAAGGTGTTCAGATCTAAAATGTTCATGTAGTTGTAGTAGTTGACAACATCGTCATCTGCGCTTTTAATTGTGGTGGTCCAATAAATGATTTTGTCATGTACGGTTACAAATTGACTCGGTGAGCCGTAACCAGGCTGCGAGAACTCGTAGAGTAAAGCTCCTGTGTTGTTATCAAATACTTTGAGGCGTTCGCCGCCGGAGGCATTTGGAACACTAATGATTGCCTTATTGTTATCGGCAGTCACATACTCGACCGCTCCGTTCTGAATTTGCGCATCATGCCGATACAGCCGTCTTATTTTCGGTATGGTCCAGAGCAGATTGCCGTTCTGGTCTTTCTTTTGTAAATCGCAAGCGTAGGGAAATTGCCAATTCGTGTTATTGTCATTGTCTAAATAACAAGCATACACATACGGATTTCCGTTGTAGTCTGTGCCGTAACTACGGCTATTGGCATAAGACTTCACACGCTGAACGACTTGATCCGTCACGACAGGCAGCCCTTCCATTCGTGATACAGGACCAATCTCGTACATCGGCTTGGCTGCCGGATAGGTCCAAATATTTGTTGGCGGGTCCGGTGGCAGCACTTTATCGTAATTCGGCGTGTTAAACGATACGAAATATTCTCTAAAGTACAGCGGTGTCGGTAATGCCGGTGTCCCTCCTCCTTGCGCCCGGAAGGCTGCGTTTTCGACGTCCGAAATATTAAATACATAGGTGTGATAATAGTAGCCGTACGTATTACAGGTACATCGATTGTTGGAACGGAACATCACCCGGCCGGTTTCAAAATTGGGGGTCACGACGTAGCTGTTGGGCCATATACTTTCCGAACTATGATTTTGCATCGCCTGTGTTCGGGATATGGTCGATGCCGTGCTGTTCAGGTTCAGCCAGCCGTTCGCATTGGAACCGGTAAATACATACGGCTTCAACATGGAGCCAAGGCCCCAACAGTTACCATAAAGCGAATCTCCGCAACCCCAAGTCAGCACTTTGCTGGTGATATTGCTGTTTGTTGGAGCTAACCCTTGCGAAATCGGTGTGCCCGGCACTTCCAGCGCGTTCTCGCTGCTGTTGATGTTGTACTCCTTCGGTTTTGCGGCCATCGAGATCGAAGAAGCGGTCCAGCTCGGATCGTATAGCAGCGTTTCCGGACTGAATGCCTTGGATTCAACCTGCGGCGGTTGGAAATCCGATCCTTTGACATAGAACGGCGCTTCCGGCGCTTCATTGATCACTTCAAAGTAAAAGTCTTTCGTCGCCGACTTTTTGTACCCTACTGACTCTTGGGCGAATACCCGAATCGCATACTTCCCGACCTTCGTCGGTGTCAAGCTAAACTTTCGACCGGTATCCAGCTCGACCGGCTCTATCGCCTCGTCGCTAAAAGAACCGTCATTGTTGCTGTCGTACATCAAACTCACTTTGGAGATGAACATCGGATCGTCATCCGGGCTGTACGATTTCTCCCTGAAATGGAGTGCCACGTTGCGAATGCCGATGCCGGGGTTATCCAAGTCCGGAACAGGCGGCAAGTCGGGTCTGACATAAATCGTCTTCGACGCCTGATGCTCCGGCAAGTTTTTCAGCCCCGCGCTATTAAACACGTCGAGGTACACCGTGTAGTAGCCGGATTCCGGATACATCGTACGCTTGTCTCCACCCCAAATACAGCTTGTTATCTCTCCAAATGGCGTATAACTGTTCGCGCAGCTGAACGGGACCGGGATCGGACGGCCTTCAACGGCGTTATCTCCTCCTGTTATGACCGGAATCGGTTCCGGAGGAACAACATTCAGTGTTGTCGTCTTGCATCCGGCGTCCGCGCCGCGAACGTCCTGAGCGCAAACGTTGATGGAATGAGACCCGAGCACGTCCGCTTTCAGCATCCGGAAATGCTCGTCGTACGACCAAAATCCCCGATCTTCGTACAGCTGTTTCAGCCAAGTGCTGGTCGTGTTTTTGAAATCGAAATAGTAGATAATACCGTCGCCTTCCGGATCGTAAGGAGTAGGCGGATCGTCCATCGGATTATGGATGATGCCGAGATCGACATAACTGCCGACTACAACTTGGCTGATCGAGGGAAAGGCAAAGCTGTTGCCGCCTGCAAACCAGCCTGGGAAGAACACGGGTGGACTGTTGCCCGATGGAACGACGATTTCGAATGACTTGGTGACAACCTTGGTCGAGCCGCAAGATGACGTTATCTTCATCGTAACATTTACGATTCCACCTCCGATGCCAGCCGGGTATGGCGGCCCGCTGATCCCCCCTGAATAAATGTTAGATCCTGCATCTTCCGTATGGACCTTGCTCCCTTGAGTCGAGGTCCAAAGCAATTGAGCCAAGATACATACGTTTCCGTCTTTCTTCCCTTTCACCGATACGTCCAGCGGCCGGTATACTTGGCTTTTTCCGTACTCGACCGGAGACGGGTATGCAAACATAAAGTCGCCTGTGATCACTTCCGGACCGTCATTGGGCTCCGGATCGGGACCGGGGTCGCTGCAGGATGCTTTGCCTTCGAAGGAGAACGTCTTGGAGTTGTTCCCGGTATTCTTCTCTCCGGGCAGTGTATCGACCGTTACGGTGAATGTTTTCGATCCGGCTGCCGTGAACTTGTACAGGAACTCGTCTTTCTTCACTTCCCCGTTCGCGATGCCGTTAAACGGAATCGTCTTGATGACGGTGCCGTCCACGCTTACCTTAGCATTAAACGACCCGGAGTATGGGGCTCCGTGATTCGTCAAACTGACGTAAAAGCTCATGTTGACGCCGACCAGGATACAGCTCTGTGCGGCGGTCACTTTAATATCCGCAATGTCGGGCTCCGGGAGAACGTTGTCCTCATAGGTGACGGTGATGTAGGTTGGGTGCTGATACGTTCGGCCCTCCAAGTCGAAGGTAAAAGCCGCAAAATAGGCCATCATCCTGGCTCCCGGAGCGCCGGGGTCTTTGATGGCGGTGCTAGGTGGGGCCGCTCCATCATTCGGGTATCCCATAAAGCTTTGTGAATACTGGATATAGAAACTATTAACGTTATTAGGATCCTTCTGAACGAGTCGGGCATTACTAATAGGGTTTGTTGATGTTTCGCTTTCAGATCTCCCTTTAGTGTTCTCAGGTCCATCAATTAGAACATCCTTTTCTACCGTTGGCTTATTAAAACTGGTTACTGTTAAATAATTATCATCGTAATATTTCCCAGAACTATCATAAAAAGCTTGTGTACGATTTGCGGGAAATTCCAAATCCTCTGTACAAGAAGGAAACTCGTACATCAGTACCCCACCATAAGTTTCTTGTTTTCCTCCTTCGCAATACACTTGCTCAATATTGCCGTACATATCTTCTTTGTTCGCATACCAGCCCTTTTTAGAGTTTGTATAGCTATACCGGTACCAAGCGAAAAACGTATGCGTCTCAGAATTTTGAATAGATTCAACTTTAATCTCTCGCCCTGTCGTACTGATGCTGCCAGTCCAACTTGCTTGTCCGATTGCCTGCGAGATGGGTTTGGTCGATCCGTCCCCGTCCACAAATACCGCGTTTTTAATTTTCTTCCCTTGTCTGAATTCGATTTGAGTTGTTGGATTAAGTGTTCGTTCTTTTGAATACCCTTCCCAGTGAGCTGTACCGTTATAGTTTAGAATGGCTACTTCTGTTGTATCCCCTGCCGCTTGTACTTGTCTGGGTATTGAGCGCAATTCCGGAATAATGAGGTCAAGCGGTAGAAGACTACCAATCATGAGAACCAAGCATAAATAGACGATCCGTTTTTTAAAAGATGAGGGCATTTAAACCCCCTCCTATTCGATTATGGCTGGTGTAATAACTCGGAATACATCTTTGAAATTTGCTCCAGCCGAAGGGTGAGAAGTAACCCTCAACCGTAGAGTGATACCCCCATTTGTTTGTAATCCGTGTTTCGGCAAAATCATTGCACTAAGTGCGTTTTGCTTATCGTCTTTATGATAGACCCTAGCATACGAGTTTAATGTTCCATTGCGAAGAACTCTATCGTCAGGACTTTGAATGCCGTACAACGAAAAGTCCAATCCTTTCGTACTTTTTCGATAGAACGTTTCCGACTCATCATTATTAAACTCTGTATGCGTCTCGACTACGAAAAGATAACTTTCTGGATAATCCAGAACATTAAAGTATTCATTTCCTCCCCCACGCCAAACCAGCTCATTCAAATCCCCCAAAATCCCCCGATTGGGATCATTCGGATCCTCCAGGTCTACCGCGACCACCCGAGTTACGACGCCTTTATACAATCCGTCACTCGTTTCAATCGTCAAATTGTCCATGTTCCATGGGAAGAAGATTTGTCCGCCAAACAACTCCGGCATCACCGTAAAAATATTCGTCTTTTTCAGCGCCAGCTCCGCATTCCCCAGCGCATACTTATCCACTTCCAGCGTTCCGCCGCTGTTCACGGTCAAAATCCGCTCGATGATCGTGACCGACTGCGCCCGTGTCGTGGTGTTGTCCGGAGCCAGGTCCCCGGCTTCTAATCCTTGTATTAGCCCCTTCTTCGTCGCATTGTACATGACCGAACGGTCGTCAATACGGACTTCGGGCTTTTGCAGCGTCGGGTCGGTGGCGCGAACGGCGATCCGGGCCATTTCCAGTCGGGTCATCGCGGCGTTCATGTCGCCTTCCTTGAAATCTTCCTTGCGCTGAATGCCGAGCTCCTGCGCCTTCTGTACAAACGAATCGTACCAATTGGCCGGCTCTCCCGCCGCCGATACGGTCAATTCCTTCTCCGTACCGGCCTGCTTCACATCAACTGCCGGCTTCGCCGCTGCCGCCGTATCCGGTCCCATCGCCGTAAGCACCATCTTAATAAACTCTGCGCGCGATACCTCTTTTTCCGCACGGAACGTCGCATCCTCGTATCCATCCACATACCCTTTCTTGACCGCCTTCTGGATACTCGTCTCGCCCCAATGCCCGCTAATGTCTGTTAGCACGACGTTTTTTGCAGCACCAGAAGACGCCGCAGCAGCAGTCTCGGCCTTCAAGCCCGTATGGGCACTTGCACTCGTGGTCGTCGAATCGCAGGCCGAAACAATTAACAACAAAGCGCTCAAAGTTATCCAATGTTTATTCATCATCAATCTCCCCTTTTATCGGTAGCATAGGTCCAAAGTCATCCATCAGCAGTAGTATCACATAAAATATTCATTCTCGTCCACATATTTCCACAATAAAAAACCGCCATTACACCCATCTCTTCAGATGCGCATAATGGCGGTGCTTCCGCTCATTTCAATCGATTGCTTCCTGAAAATACCATAGATTCAGCAATGTGTCAAGACAGACCGAGATTCCGCTAGCTGGACCGGCTCTTCAAATCCTCGTAAAAAGCCGCCTGGCTCGCCAGCATATAAGGAACCAGCCACAACGAGCCGATGCCGAATGTAATGGCGCTCAGAAGCGCCCAGCCAATAAAGGACACATACAGAACGAACAATCGCCACTTATGCCCGTACATCATTTCTTTGCTTCGCTCAATCGCATCCTGCGGACCAATTGTCGCATCGTCCTGCATAATAAAATAAGCCTGCGAATAGCGGAGAGCGGCGATAATGCCCGGTACGACCAGCAGAAGCGACCATAAAATAATCAACACATACATCAGCAAATAAAGGGCCATGGTCGGCGCATACCGGCTGAAGCCGTCGAACAGCGAGCCGATTAGCGGACGTTCTCCCCTATACAGCCTGAGGAAGAAGACGTACATCGCAAAAGTTAACGGACCGCCCAGCAGCAGAACCCCGATCCACCCGATCCCCGGAATCGAACCGACGAGCCCGAGAATAAGCGAGTAAATCAAGGTCAGACCTACCGCATTCCACCAATAGCCGGTCAAGCTTCTTCTTCCCGCCGCACGCAACTCTGAACTTGTGGGCATGACACCATACCTCCATGTTCGATCGAATTCGCACCGCACGTCCTCGGACCCCTCGCATTTTACGGCACAAAGTAACATATGATCGACAGGAGCGAAACTTTCGTTTTTTTTTCGCCGATACGCAAAAGAAGCCCCCGACACCGTCACCGACAGTGCCAAGGGCTCCCGTTATCCCGTTATCCCGATACCTCAGTCAATCTCCGTCTGCTCAAAACCACTGGAGCCGCTGGTTCAAGGCGCCTCTCGGCACCATAAACCCTTGGGCCCGTTTGAAATAAACCGGCGCTCCGCGCACGACCGTCAGCGATTTATAATAATCGATGTACGGGAAGCCGTAAGTCTCTCCCCTCGCAAAAGCGTACACGCTAAGCGCTTTAATCCACGTCTCGAACGCATCCTCCGGAATGTCCACGAACACCTCGGGCACGAACTCGTGCATATCTTCCCAGTTTTCCGAGAAATACAGCTTGCCGGCATAGTGGGAAGGCAGATCGCGCTCGATCGTTTTCAAGGCGGCATAAAAATGCGCGTCCTCGACGATTTTGTGCGTATTGGCATGGTCTTTATGTATGCTGTTTTTCCAGTGAGTAATAATGATGTCCGGCTTCACCTCGCGGATGATGTCCGCAACTTCGTATTTGATCTCATCGTTGACCGGAATTTCCGCATCTTTGTATTGCAGGAAACGGACGTCCGCGCCGAGAATTTCGGCCGATTTGTACGCTTCCTCGATTTTCTGCTTCGCATATTCGTCCGGCGTCAACCGCGGATGCCCTTTCTCCCCGGGAGTCAGATGCAGGAACGTCGCCTTATGGCCTTCCTGCGTATATTTCGCAATCGTCGCTCCGGCTGTCAGTTCCTGGTCGCCGGCATGGGCGCTGATCGCCAGAATATGTTTTTTACCTTCTCCAGCCATGGTTGATCTCTCCTTTATGTCTGTATAACGCCAAACCAAGTCCGTTCGCTCATCTACAATATTTTCTTGCACACATGAAACCGCCGCGTAATCTCGAAGCCGAGCTTCATATACAGCTGGCCGGCCGCCGTCGCCTCCCCGGTCCATAGAAACCAGGCGCCGTGCAGCCCTTGCGCGCGCATGTTGGCAAGGCAGTCGTGCAGCAGTATTTTGCCGAGCCCTTTGCCCTGCTGCGACGGATCGACGCCGAACGGCCCGAATCTTTCGCGGACGCCCTCGTAGCCGCCGTGCATACAAAACCCGACCAGCTTTCCTTCATGCCGGACGACATGGATCGCGGTCATCGGCAGTCCCCGCAGCAGCCCTTCACGGATCGCCCGGCCCCAATCGGGATTAAAGACATCCGCAGCCAGCTTGATCACTTCGATCAAATCCCGGTCCTGGGCCAAACCAAACTCGTAGCCCTCCCGCTCTCTTTCGCGCTTGAGCGCCTTCACCTCTTGCGGATACGCATAACGGACGAGCGAATAATCCATCGCAACCGGCGAGTACAGGCGGGCAAAGCCTTGTGCCGTCAAAAACGCGTACCCTTCCGGATAGCTCTCTTCATCGACGCCCGGTACGAAATAGTTCGGAGCATACGACGAGAAAAACACCTGCTTGCAGCCCCGCGCCGCCAAAAATTCGAATGCATCCTGCAGGAGCCGGGTTCCGACGCCTTGACGGCGCATCTCGGGGGCTACGAAGAAAAACGTGATCCATCCGTTGTCCGGCTCCAGCTCCGTTCCGATCATCGGCAGCAATCTGCGCAAGCTGTACACTGCCCCTACGAGCTGCTTTCCTTCAAACGCCAGGCGCAGTCCTTCCGGGTCAAAGTTGCCGTCGAGCAGCACCATATTGCGGAACCTCAGCGGCGTTACCGGATCGTGGCGCAAACATTCGTTCCACAGCTTGACGATAGCCGCTTCGTCGCCGGACTCGTAATAACGGTAGACGATTGACGTCATCTCAGATTCTCCTTTGCCAATTACTCGTAGATCAAATAAGCTTTCCGGGTTTTCGACCATTCGGCGGCTTCCCGGTCCCAGTCGTCCGCAATCCGTTCGGCGGACGATTCGTGCAGCGTCAGCCTTACCCGGTCGCTGCCGGTTAACAAGTCGATGAAAGGCTTGGAGCCTTCCTTATAGGGCGGCAGCCATTCGAAATGATCCGCATGCAGATCCTGTACCTGTTTCAGCAAATACAACCCGGTCCTTACAGCCCGGTACTCCGCCCGATCGGTCACATACACTTGAACGCCGCCGCACAACTCTCCCTTATGTTTGGAGAACATGGGGGTAAAATATACCGGATGAAAGACAACGCCTGGCAATCCGCGCCGGTTCATCGCTTCGGCCGTCGCTTTGCCGTCCAGCCAGGGGGCGCCGATCATTTCGAACGGTTTCGTCGTTCCCCGGCCTTCCGAGAGATTCGTTCCCTCGAACAGACAGGTGCCCGAGTAGACGCGCACGGTATCCATCGTCGGCATGTTCGGAGAAGGCATTATCCACGGCTGCCCCGTCTCCGGGAATTCCATATCCCGGGTCCAGCCTCCGAGCGGAACAACGGTCAACCGGCATTTCGGCTGCGATTGGTCGTTCACGAGCTTGGCGAATTCCCCGATCGTCATGCCGGTCCGGAACGGAACCTGCCAGACGCCAACCATCGACTGATAGCCGTCTCGCAGGACGCCTCCCTCTACCGTCCGTCCGCCAAGCGGATTCGGCCGGTCCAATACGATCAGTTCCTTGCCCGCCTTGGCGCAAGCCTGCATTGTATACACCAGCGTCGTTAAGTACGTATAAAACCTTACGCCCAAATCTTGAATATCAAATACGACGGCGTCCAAAGATTCGAGCATCTCCGCAGTCGGAGCCCGGTGTTTGCCGTAGAGGCTGAATACCGTAATGCCAAGACCCGGGTCCGGCTCGTCTTCGAAATAAACCCCGGCCTGCCGCTCTCCCCGAATGCCGTGCTCGCACGCGAACAAGGCGGTCAACTGGGCCGAGGATACACCGGCGCATACGTCGATCGTAGAACGAAAATGTGTAGTGATTCCTGTCGGATTCGTTAACAGTCCGATTCGTTTTCCGCCCAGATAAGCTTCCGCCGAATCTTGCAGCCGATCGGCTCCGGTTTTCACGGAAGGATGCCGCGTGAGACGTTCCAATTGAACGACCTCCATTCGTTATCTTCTTGGTATCGCTTACATCGTTTCTGTTTTCCGAAAAATTCCGCTTCCTAGTTTGTGCAATTCCGAACGCTCGTAAACCTTATTTCAACCACAGCCCCATTATAACACTCTGAAATAATATTTCAATATTAAAAATATATCATGAAAATTTGTTTTATAATCCAAATGCAGACAGCGACGTTCGACTCTCCTTTCCGAGCTCAAAAAAAACCGCAGCGCTTCGAGCTGTTACGGCTCGAGGCGCTGCGGTTTCGTTACTCCTTAACGCTGCTTCACCAAATTGTAGATCGCCTGTGCGGCTTCCGCCCGGGTTACAGCCGACTTCGCTGCGAACCGCTCATCACCCGTGCCCTGCATCAAGCCGGCTTCCGAGGCGGCATATACGTCTGCGCGCGCCCATTCGGAAATTTCCGACTCATCCGAATACCGCCCGGCAGCCGTGCCGGCCGGCCGTGTCCCCGACGCGTACGCGTACGCCCGCACCACCAGCGCCGCCATCTCCTCCCTGGAGATCGTAGCTTGCGGCTCAAACGCGTCAGCCGAACGGCCCTGGATCAATCCGGCATTGTAGGCCGCCGCAATCGCGTCGTAATGCCAGTCGGACCGCGTTACATCCGCAAACGCAGGCGTTGTTGCTCCGGAAGCGTCCTTCGTCAGTCCGAGCATCCGCACGAGCAGCATCGCAAACTCGGCACGCGTCACGTTACGGGACGGTTCGAAGGTGCGAGCCGACACCCCTTCGACCAGATGTTTCGCCGACAAGCTCCGGGTCGCTTCATACGCCCAATCCGTTTTGCCGACATCGTCAAACGTCTTGTCATATTCAAGGACGGCATACGTGCTGAAGTGATTCAGCGCGGCGGTCACGACACCTTTGCTCGCATCGGCCTTGCCGCCGACATAGTCCCATTCCTTCGTGCTTTCCTTGTATACATACAAACCGATCAGGTTTTCGTTTACCGATCCTTTGCGGTACGGCACTTCGACGTTAACCGGTTCACTGAACCGGTCCAGCTTTACCGACGTTTTGCCGCCAGCCGGTACGATCGTGATCGCGAATTCGTACAGGTCGCCCGCCGCAGTGACAGCCAGCCCTTCGCTTCCTCCAGCCGGCTTTTTGTCATTGGCTTGGTCAGCAGCAACCGGACGCACCGTAAAGATCACTTCCGCACCCGCACCGTTACCGTCCGCTGCGAGCTCCGTAATCTGCTTCAGGACCGCAGCCGGCACTTGTACCGAAGCGGCTCCGAAATGCAAAGCCAACCGGTCGTCGCCCAGCTTCGCAACTTCTGCAGCCGGCAGGACTGCCTCCCGGACGCCGGCCGGCAGTTGAACCGTCACTTGACCGTCCCGGCTGCCGCCAAGCTGCTCCCGGCCAATCGTCTGCCGTTCCCCATCGGGAGTCGAAGGCTGAACCGTTACCGGTCCAGGTCCAGGTCCGGGGCCGGAGCCTCCGCTAACCGGTCCGCTGCCCGGCGTGTCGTCCGTGCCGTCATCCGGGTTGTTGCCCGGGTTTTCGATAACGGGCGGAACATACTTGTCCGGATACGTGCCTTTTACGAAATTATACGTGTCCTCATAAATTTTCCGGTCTCTTGCAACCGTACTCTTATAGGCAAGCTGGAACGTATCGGTCGCCCAATACCAGGCGAGCGCCGACTCTTTCATATATTTGGCTGTGACGCCCTGATCCAGATAATCGTAAAACTTCGTCCGCAGCGCCTCGTCTCTGAAAATGTTATGATGCACTTCCATCTCCACGCCTAGTCCGAACCGTTTCGCCAGATCCGCCGTATCCGTCGGTCTTGTTTTCGGGCTGGTGTAGAAAGCGTAGTTCGGCTGGATAAAAGCGAAGTCGAAGCCAAGTTCCTTCCAGCGGAACGCTCCCGCCGCCTGATAAAACGGAATCCAATGAATCTTTTTGCCTTTCGCGTGCACGTAGGCCGTCGATTGCTTCACCAGCTCTTCTTCCCGGTTGCTCGCATAATTATGTACCGCCTCGTCGTACCAGTAAAAGCCCTCAAGCGACAAATGCTTGAAGCCGGCGGCTTCCCATTTCTGCATCAACAGATCGACATACCATTTCACAGCCGTCATCCGGTTGTCCAGCGCTTGATCGTCTCCAACGGCGTTATGGTCGAAATTGAGCGTTTTGCCGTTGACGACCCCGAAATTGTTTTGGATCGGAAGCGCTTTCGGAATGGAGATATATACTTTGTACTTGTAGTCCGGCTGATTCAGCTTCGTCTTGACGTCCGCAACCGCTTGCTCCAAAGCGGCAAGCTGAACGTCCGGCTTGAACAGCAGTTCGGCGTACTCCTCCCAGTCCTCCTTGTTCGAGGCGTAGGCGGCGGAAGTCACCGTACTCGCACTGATATAGGAGCGGTTTTTGGAGCTCGTCGGATAGTTCATGAATAGGATCGTGTCGTAAAACCAATCCTTAACAGCCCCGTCTTTATCGACATAAGCAACGACCGGTAAAATGTCCTCATATGTTCTCGGCAAATACACTTTTCCGTTTGTGTGCCAGCCCCCGTACAGCAAATATTCATGCTTCAATCCGCCTACCTGATCCGAGCCGGGAGCCGGAAACTTGTGCTCCTCGTTAGGCAGATACGGGCTGAAGTCCGCTCCGGCCGGAACAACGGCGTCTGCAGCTACCTGCGTCAGACCAAGCGCCTCAATCTCATCGAGGAAAATAAAGACGTCAACCTCGAAGCTGATTTTGATTTTCGAAGCTTTGACGTTCAGTCCTCCGAGCGTATACACATACTGCTTCGCGTCGAGCTTCACCGCCGAGCTGTTCGGAATTTTCCCGAGAAAATGCCACGACTGCCCGTCATCGTTCGATACCGATACGGCTAGATAGTCGGGTTTGTAAATCCCGGCGGAAGGGTCGTCAAGCGCCCGCACGTTCACTTCCCGAAGCGTAGACGGCTGACCGAAATCGATGACCAGGCTTCTGCCGATGTTGCGGAAAAAGCTGGCATACCGGGTCGCACCCTCTTTGCCCCAATCCCCAGTGCCCAGCAAGCTGTCCGTCAAAAACTTCACCTTCGCCTGCTCGCTGGTCCGAACGGCCGCATCCCCGGATTCGACCGACAATACCGGCTGCTTGTTGTACACCAGGTTGGTTACGGTATCTCCCGGAGAGCCCGCAGACCCTCCCGGATCTCCGGCCGCATAGGCCGGTCCGAACGGCAGCAGCGCCACCACTATGGCGAATACGAGCAGTCCGGTCATTTTGGATTTCCAACGCATAAAACGAACCTCCTTCTCGATAGTTCCATGCCTTGCACATCAGAAACTTCCGATGCAGCTTCCTTGATACCTACCACGTCACTCTCGGCTGGCCGCGTTTACATCCCTCCTTGTCGGAAAAGGTTTAAAAGCCGGAACGTTTCGCAACCGCTTACATTTTATGCGCATTCGCCGCCGGCTTTTTTCGCCTGCGAGAACGGCTGTAACGAATAATGCGCTTTCAGCCAAACGGTCCAAACGTCCCCGCACCGCGATTTATGTTACCGACACGGCCATTTAAACACAATTATCACTTCAAGCGCATGGAAAGATAAAACATTTCCCGTAAAAGAAAAAAGCCCCGCTGGGCTTTAACGACTTGGAAAACGTTACATTGGCGCTTCTTTTTTTGGGTGATACATTCACGCCGCTGGCTCTCCAAAAGCAATAAGAGTTTTTTGCAGCCTCTATTTTCAGCCTATTAGGAAAACAGAAGCGTATAAAGGCGGTTTGCGCCTCTTATTTCAACCAGTTGGCCGGTCTGCGCTCATATCCCGGAAATTAGGAGCCCCAAACCGCTCCTATTCCTTCCACCAAGACGATTTCAGACAAAATAAAAAACGTACAAACGAGGCTGTCGATTCATTGAGTAGAAGTGTTAGCAGGCCGTTCGAAGTGAAAAGTTACCTTCTTCTGCTCAAACAGGTTGTCCGGAATCCCTTGATTGAATAAGGATTGTAAGGTAGGGGATTCCAGACAAAACTCGCCAGAAGCTAATCTTTTCCCTTTCCACTTGGTTGTCCACAGTGAATCGACAGCCTCACAAACAACTCTTATCCAGCTCCAGCCGGCCCATAAACAGACGCCCCACAACAGCAGGAATTTATCTTAGCGGCTAAGGCAGCCTCTACTTCGCCCAAACCATTTTGGGCTCAAACAAGTTAGGCTCTCGTCCCATTTTGATACAGTGCAGAGCTGCCATATCCCGATACAAGCACGAAAGGCGAGCGGCCAAACCGCTCGCCCCCCTGCCTAACTTAATCGCTGCAGCTCAGCGCGTAGCTATGTCCCGCTTTCGTCGCAAAGCGGACAAGCCCTTCGCCTTCCGCCAGCACGTCGCCCGGATGCTCCGCGTCCAGCACAACCAGCCGGGCATCGCTGCGGACAACGCACACGCCTCCGCTCCTCGAACGGATGGCGGCCCGGGTCAGCTTGCCCTCGCTCCACTCGATATCGACCTCGAAGCCGCCTCTTGCCCGCAGTCCGCGGACACGCCCGCCGGGCCATGCCGCAGGCAGCGCCGGCAGCAGCCGCAGCTCTCCGCCGTGCGACTGCAGCAGCATCTCGGCAACCGCAGACGTTCCGCCGAAATTCGCATCGATCTGGAACGGCGGGTGATCGCCGAACAAATTCGGATGAACCGAGTGTCTAAGCAGAGCCGCATAGTTGTCGTACGCTTGGTCCCCGTCCTCAAGACGTGCCATAAAGTGAATAATCCACGCCCGGCTCCAGCCCGTATGGCCGCCGCCATGCTTCAGCCTCCGGTCCAGGGTGACGCGCGCCGCCTCGGCCAGCTCCGGAGTACCCCGAAGCGTAATTTGCTCCCCGGGGTGCAGCGCGAACAGATGCGAGATATGCCGGTGACCGGGCTCGACCTCCTCGTAATCGTCCGCCCACTCCATAATTTGACCGTGACGGCCGATCGCCGGCTCCGGAAGCTTGCCCAGCGCCTCCGCCAGCCGCATTCGGAAGTCTTCGTCAACGCCCAGCCGCACAGAGGCTTCCACGCAGCCTGTAAACAAGGCGCGCACAATTTGCGTATCCATCGACGGCCCGACGCACATACATCCGGTATTGCCGTTCGGCAGCCGGTATTTGTTCTCAGGAGACAAGGAAGGAGCGGTTACGAGCCGGCCTTGGTCATCCTCGATCAGAAAGTCCAGGAAAAACAACGCAGCGTCCTTCATAACCGGGTATGCCCGCTCCGCAAGGAACGACTCGGACAAGCCGAACCGGTAATGCTCCCAAGCGTGCAGCGCCAGCCAGGCACCGCCCGTCGGCCAGTACACCGCCGGAATGTACGTGCCTTGAATGGCCGTATCCGCCCATAGGTCGGTAGCGTGATGTGCGACGAAACCTTCGGCTCCGTATACGATCCGGGCCGTACGCCGCCCGTTCTCCCGAAGCCGGTCCAGCAGATCGAACAACGGCTCATGGCATTCGGCCAGTCCGGTGACCTCCGCCGGCCAGTAATTCATCTGCAGATTGATATTGATATGGTAATCGGCCTCCCAAGGCGGCGTATGGCTCTCATTCCAGATCCCTTGCAGGTTGGCGGGCAGAGATCCCGGTCTGGAGCTGGCCATGAGCAGGTAACGTCCGTATTGAAAAAATAACGATTCCAACCCGACATCCCTTCCGCCTTCCCGCACGCGGCGAAGCCGTTCGTCAGTCGGCAGCTCCGCCGTCTCCTCCGCCTGCTCGTCGTCCAGCTCAAGCGCCACTCTGCCATACAACGAACGGTGATCATCCTGGTGATCGCGGAGCAGCGCCTCATAGCCTTTCCGTGCCGCGGCCTCCACTTGCTCAAGGCACAGCCCGCGCGGATCACCGCACCGGAACGTCGTCTGGGCCGCCAGCAGCAAAGTAACGGAATCCGCCCCTTCCACCGACACAACGCCGCCGATCGTATGGACGCTCCCCCCTTCGGCAACCGCTTTCAATACGACGGAGTAAACGACGCCGTCCGGACCGCATTGTCCGCCCATCGCAATCGTATCCGATCCGATCAGCGAGATCTCCCCGTCGAACGGCCGCCGGTTCAAGTCCGCTGTAAAGGTAAGTGCCCCTGGTGCACCGGCAGTAAGCCGAATTACGATAACCTGGTCAACGGCACTTGAGAATTGGACCCTCCGAAATGCCGCCGATCCGCTGACAAATTCGACAACCGCCTTACCGCACGCCAGATCCAGCTCCCGCTTGTAGTCCTGAACGTCCTTCTCCACCCCTTCGAAGAACAGTGACAAATCGCCAAGCGTCTGATACGGGGCAAAATGATGCGGCATCGAGCTCATCGTGATTCTGGCGAGACGCTCCGCCTCCTTCGGTTTGCCTTCGAACAACAGGCGGCGAATGTCCCCAAGATGTCGGATCGCCTCCGGGTTGTCCCGCTGCTTCGGACCACCGTACCAGACGGAATCCTCATTAAGCTGAATCCGCTCCTCGGCCGCCCGGCCGAATATCATGCCTCCCAGCCTGCCGTTGCCGATCGGCAGCCCCTCGACCCAGCTTCTGGCCGGCTTTATATAAGTTAGCTTTTCGTTCATTTGACTCATCGAAATCCTCCTTTAAGGTTACCGGTAACCTCAATGTAAACGGACTTCCTCATTCTGTCAATGACCAGTTGTTCGACCGGGTCATGCAACCTGACCGTGTTTCCCTGTGTTTACGTATAGGAGCCCGTACATTCCCAAACGGTAGAACTTAAAGGAGGCATGAAAAGAATAAGCGTTTGGTTCCTATGGCTAGCGATAGCCGGTCTATTGTTTGGCTGCACGATGCATAAGCAGCCGGATACAGCCGGGCCTGGACATCAGGAGAGCGCCTCGTTGAAGCTGAAGTCGATTCAGGACATGAAAAAAGCAGCCCTCCAAGGCCGAATGAAAGAAATCAAAATGCCGCTGGGTTCGACTTTTCAAGAGATTGCTCAAACCTATGGTGAGCCGGAAGGCATCTCGAACGAAGAATGCTGGACGTATTCGTATGGTCATACCCGGACAGAAGGCGCTTTTTATTTTCATCATGACTCCTGTTCGGACGGGCTTAATGTTCTGAAGCCGGAAACCACGCTTAATAAAATTTCAGTGACTGCCGAGTTTTTGCAGATCCGGATGACAGCTGAGGACGTAAAGCTGGCATTGGGGAATCCCGACATCGAGTATGTGGGCGAAGCATACGGCGGCTACTACCTGATTTACAATTTAGCGCCTTATCAGCTGATCTTTATTGCAGATATGCATAGCGAATCCAAAAGCATACACAAAGTCAATGTGACCCGCATCAACGAGAAACAAAGTTAACAACCACAAACTGGCAGACAGCAAACAAAGAAAACCGCCCGGCGCTGAATCATCAGCATGAGCGGTTTTTTGATATTTTCCCATTACGCAAGCAACAAGACGATTATCCGCTATAACCCTCGCAGACTTAACATGTTACCCGCCAAACCATTCCCGGTCGATCAAAGCGAGGCACAAGTCCATCCCCTTCCGCTGAAAAGGGAGCGCCGGATCACGCTGGATCAATTGCGGGTCCTCCACCTTCGCGTAAGTGAGCAGCGCATCCCCCTTCTCGGTCATCATGCAGTTTACGTTCATATACTCGTACGGTCCCGTCTCAATATCCCCGACCTTGCTCCATGTCGCTCCGCCATCGCGGGACAAGGCGGCGGTCAGAGGCGTACGCAGTCCGTAGTGATGTCTGGTCGGATCGTACTTGCTGGCATTGTAAAACAACACCAGATCGCCCGTTCCCGGTATTCGCCGCAGACACGTACACGATTCCGGAGCGTGCAAGCCGGAAGTTTGCGGCATCGACCAAGTCTCTCCGTAATCCTCGGAGCGCGACAGGAACACCGCACCCAGCTGCGTACGGATCGACATGAGCAACTGCCCGCCGTCCCCTTCGGCCACAGACGCCTCCATAGCGCCTCTCATCGGCAAATCCAGAACCGTGCTCGCCCGCCGCCAGCTCACCCCGTCATCGTCGCTTAAGAAGCAGCTGATCGTATTGTGCTGGCCTCCCTGATGCCCCGTACCGAAATGATACGGCAGCAGCAGACGGCCATTGCTTAATACGTTCATATGGTTGGCTCCGCCCTGCAGCCATTGTCCCGCGCTCCGCTCCCATATGGCTCCCGCTTCCTGCCAAGTCTCTCCTTCGTCCGAGGACCGGAACAGGATCATACTCGAGCTGCTCGCGCCGTGATGCCCGCGCAGACAGTGCAGCAGCAAGTCGCCGGAAGGCAGCCGGGACAAGCCCGGAGCTTGCACATTATGATCGCCCGGCGATACGTCGACGAGCATTCGTTCCCCGTCCCAGGTGATCCCGCCGTCAGCCGAAGTTTTGGAGTAGATGCGGCACAATCCGAAATCGCTGCCTCCCCCCGGCCCCTCCTCGTATTTATGCCATACGAGCATCAAGCGCCCGTCCTTTAGCGCCACGATACTCGCCGTATCGTTACGCGGATTGCCGGCTCCGGATTCGGCGACTACTACATATTGAATCCCTGTATTCGACATAAGCTTCAGCTCCTTAATCCTTCACTCCCAAAAAATCGAACTGCTGCGCAAACAGACGGATCTGCTGCCGTTCTTCCTCCGTTAGTTGCTGAATCGGCTTTCTCGGCCGCCCTGTGTCTATGCCTTGCAGCCGCAAAATTTCCCGCTCGAAGGCGATAAAATCGTATTTCAGCAGCTCGGCGATCACCCGGTTCGCTTTCGCCTGCAGCCGGAGCGCCTCGGCCATGTCCCCCGCCTTGAACTTCGAGTACAGCTGTGTGAACAATTTCGGCATGATGTTATACGTGCTTCCGATTGCGCCGCAGCAGCCGACCGCGAGCCCGGCCAGCAGACATTCGTCCGGACCGTTGAAGACACGGAAGTCCGGCCCGCACGCTTCGATCAGTTGCTGCAGCTCAAACGTATCTTTGGACGTGAACTTCACTCCGGCGATATTGTCCACCTTGGATAACTCCTCGTAAAACCGCACCGTCGATTGAACGCCTGTCATCGCAGGGAAATGGTACAGGATCAGCGGAAGGTCCGACGCTTGCGCAATATCGAGATAGTGGCCGCGAACCTGCTCCGCACCGTGCTTGTAGTAAAAAGGGGCAACCGACGACACCGCATCGGCTCCGGCCCGTGCCGCATGTTGGGCCAGCTTGACGCTGGTAGCCGTATCCATCGCACCGACGTGGGCGATGACCGGAACGGTTCCGCGGACTTCGTCTACAATCACTTCCAATAATAGTTCCCGTTCCCCGGCGGATAACAGAAACCCTTCTCCCGTACTTCCGCCTACATAAAACCCGTCGACCCGCTTCCCCAGCAAATGCCGGACAAGCTTGCGGGTTGCCCGCTCGCTTATATTTCCCGATTCGTCATAGGGCGTAAGGATTGCCGAAATAATACCTTGAAATCGTTCTAAAGCTAACATGCTCTCACCTATCTATCCCGTCTCTGCGTTTTTTAGTTGCTGAATCGTCTTACCATTCTCCGGATTTCCTGTAAGCCTGCTTGGTTCGAAGAGCGAACTCGCCGCCCGCGGCATCGATTGCCTGGAGCAGCTCCCCGGCAGACTTGCCGGGCGCATTTCTGGCCGCGGGGATCAGCGTATCGCATTCATTGTCGTCCATGAAACGGACGGCCTCCAACAGCCGGCGCTCATCTTCCTGCGGAATGACGATGAAGCCGTGCTTGTCCGCATGAATGAGCTGGCCCGGCCTAACCGTACAACCAAATACTTCAACTTCACAGCCCCAGCGGACCGGCGTGCTATAGGCATGACCGACACACAATCTGCGGGCGATCGCCTTGAAGCCGGCGTTCGTCATTTCATCGAGATCGCGGATCGCACCGTCGGTAATCGTACCGACGCATCCTAAGGCGCGGTGAATATTGCTGTTCACCTCTCCCCAGAACGCTCCGATTACCCGGGGTGCATCCAAGTCCTGAACGACGACGATTTTAGGGCCGGGGCGGCTTGCCACATAGTGCCGGTATTCGCTCCACGCATTCGGATTGCTTTGCGGATGCGCCGGGTTCCCGGGCTCGATCTGGA
This sequence comes from Paenibacillus sp. MAH-35, assembly GCF_058135425.1. Classification (NCBI taxonomy): domain Bacteria; kingdom Bacillati; phylum Bacillota; class Bacilli; order Caryophanales; family Paenibacillaceae; genus Paenibacillus; species Paenibacillus sp. MAH-35. The sequence continues at coordinate 44,568 of NZ_JBYUPU010000036.1, read as the reverse complement.
CCGTTACGGCATAACCGGTCATCGGTCCCATCTGTGGCATATAATCCCGCGTTTCCTCCCGATTGAACCCCGTCGTAATGTCGTGCTCCGTGATCGCTTCCCAACCATTGTAGATGGTCGGCGTATTCCATCTTTTCAACTTCAACAATTCGCCGTAGCTTGGACGCTGCAGGTTCATCCTTCAATCCCCACTTTCGCTTCTTGCCGCGGATGCTTACTGTTTCTTTTTAGCCTCCACAGCCTGGTTCAGCTTCTCGTCAGCCGTACGTAGAGCCGTTGCCACATCGCTCTCGCCCAATATCACTTTCGACAGCTCCCCGGCCGCGAAATGGAATTCATTAATGCCGATCAGCTCCGGATTGATCTTGGGGGCAGACGCAGACTTATTGTAGAAATAAGCGAAATTGTTTTTGTCTTTTAATTTCGGATTGTTTTGCATATACGCTTTTTGAATCTCTTTATTTTGCAAAGCCGTTGCCCGCCCATCCTTGGACGCCTTCATTTGAAACTCGTCGGAGGTGATGACGGTGATCGCTTTAAACACATCTTCCTTATGCTTGCTCGTACTCGTGGGCAACAAATATCTTCCCGCCGTCTTCGTGCCCATACCCGGAGCCTCCGGATAAGTCGGAAGCGCCACATAATCGAAGTTGATCGCTTTATCCGCGGCCGCAGCCGCTCCACCGCCTACCGTCATCGCTACGGTTCCGGTAAGGAAATCGCGTTCTTGAATCTGATCCGAGAGCGTATCCTTCGTGACGTGGTTGCCCGGAATTTCATAAAACCGTTTCACGTTATTAAACACCATTTTCCAGGAATCCGTGTTGATGACCGCCTTATCGTTGCCATCCAATGCCAGCAAGGAGAGCTGATTATTGATCACGAAAATATTCGACCAGTTGGCGCTTAGTCCCCTGATCTGCACGCCGTCCTCGACCCGGGTAAGCCTTTTGGCGAGCTCGTAAGTCTCGTCCCAGGTCATACCGTCCTTCGGATACGGAACTCCGAATTTATCGAAAATGTCTTTGTTGTAATAAAGCACGTAACCCAAGGAGGCATTTTGGTAAGGAATCCCGAAAACCATCTGATCCGCCGTCATATCTCGCATGGCCTGCACCGCATTCGGTTCCAGCCTGTTCAGATCGAAATTATACTTCTTAATCCATTCGTCCAGATTTTGACCGAGCTTCAGATCTAGAAACATCGGCAAATTAACTCTGGCGGTCATATACACGTCGGGGATCGTCCCGGCGGCAATCAGATCTTTCAATTCCGTACCTTTCCCCGGCACAATGTATTTCGTAGAAATGTGCGGATATTTCTCGCGAATCGGCTTGCCGAATTGCTCCTGGAACTCTTCTTCCGTGATCGGGATACCGGTAAATACAAGCTCTACCGGTTTATCGCCGGGTCCCGCCGTCTGCTGCCCCTGCTCCCCGCTTGTTCCGCCGGCTCCGCAGCCGGAGACCGATGCTGCGGCCAGAACGACAGCGGCGGCTAATAAGCTTTTTTTCATAGTAAAACCCCCTGTGTTATGATAGATAGCAGCTCCTGTTAAAGCGCTTTCCCTCTTGCTATATTCAGAATAACTTGATTAACTTTGGAATACGTCCTATATTTTTTCGATTCCTCTCATTATTTTCACTGTACGTTTTGTAAACCGAACTTCTTATTTCTACCAGAAGCTAGACTGATTACGCAGCAAAGGGGGCCCCCCATGCCGTCCGTATTCCCGCCGGTGCTAACCGATTATCCGAACAAAGACGGGTTTCCGTTTTACATTATCCAAAAAATAAATAATAACATCCCCCCTCACCGGCACGACTTCCTGGAGCTCTGCCTCGTTGTCGAAGGAAGAGGAACCGAGATTGTAAACGGAGTGTCGCATACGCTGGAACCGGGGACGATGACCTTTCTTCTTCCCTACCAAATCCACGAGATTCATGCAGACGCTGGCCTGGATCTGCTGCTCTACGTATGCAACTTCGACATGGGGCTGCTGCTGAACGCACCCGATCGCGAGCTCGGCCACTGCTTGCTGCATGACGACGAGACGAAGCTCGCGCCTTTCGTTCAGATCAGCCGCGAGCAGTACCGGGATATGCTCGCCTTGTTCGACCGGATGCAGCTGGAGTATAGCCGGAACGAGCGATGGAAACGGCTGATGCTCACCTCGATGCTGTTCGAGGCTCTGGCCGGATTCGACCGGATTCGTTGTCAGGCGGAACCGTCCATAGAGGCGGCAATAACCCGCAGATCGGATCATTCGACAATATGGGAAATCATTCACTACATCCACCAGCACTATCAGGAGCCGTTAACGCTCGCCGAGCTGTCGAAGCTGTTTCATTTCAGCGTGCCGAATCTTAGCAAACTGCTAAAGCGTCATCTCGGGACGAGCTTCATCGACTTCATCCACGAGCTGAGGATACGCCAGGCATGCAGCTTGCTCCAGTCGAGCCGGATGTCGATAACCGACATCGCGATGGAGGTCGGATTCCGTTCGTTCGCCAGCTTCTCGCGCGTGTTCAACGATCTGAAGGGCGTCTCCCCTTCGGTATACCGGAGAACATGGAGCGAGCGCTCCACGGACGCCGAATCTTGAACGGACAACAAAAAAAACGAACTGCTGCCCGCCAGCAGTTCGTTTTTTATTCATTCGGGAAGGGTTAACGTTGTGCAATCCCCCGCTCCGGTTCGGAGTAAACCGCCGCATACAGCTGCGCCATTAACCCCATCCCCATCTGTGACAAAACCCGGTATCCCCCTCGCTGCAGCTGGAGCCCCCCGCAATTATGCTGGCAGACGCCCTGCAATACCCCGTCCGGCGTCAAATACGTCTCCAGCGCCTGCATCGCTTCCCGGGCTGCGTCAAGCATTGTGTGCGGCAGCACACCGGCTCGCGCCCCGAGCGCCAAAGCGGCGGCAATCCCTGCCGAGCCGGAAGTCTCGATGCCCGTCTCCGGCTCCCCGAGAAAGCAAGACCACAGCCCTCCCGGCTCCCGCCGTGATAAAGCAATTTCAGACATACGCCTGAATTCCGCCGACACCTCTTCCATACCGGCCAGCTTGGCATAACGCCGCGAACCTTGAAACTCCATAAAGGTCCGGACGAATCCGAGCATGTACCAGGTGTAGGAGCGCGCCCAGTTCCGCATAATCCGCTTTTGCCCGCTACCGGAGACGATGCCGTACAAGTCGCGGCCGTCCGTAAGCGCCTTCCGGCGAAGCAAAAGCTGCCGTAGAGCCGTCTGCGCAAGCTGATCGTTCCCGAGTCTCGACGCAATGACCGCCATCGGATACCCCATCGTATAGGCGCCTTCCGCCGTAAGGGAAGTCTCCGCAGAGAGGATTCCTTTCTCTTCGACGAGATGGGAGTTCCAGTACGAAACCAGCTGCCCTACAAGCGGATGATCCGGTGTCAGCTTCGCGATAACGGCGATCGGCAGGGTGCTTTCGATTCCGGAAAAACTCCCGTCTGACGGCAGTCCGTGCAGATCCTCGTAAATCAGTTGGCCGTTATCGTTCACATATTGACCCATATGACCGGCGATCACTTGCTCGGCCCGATTCGTTTCCCCCATACGGCGCATATCGTACAATCCGTCGAGAACGCATCCTTCCAGCCAGCCAAAAGGCTGCAAACTGTCCAGAGACATCATCCGTTGCCGGAACTGCCGGATGTGCTGTCCATCCTCCGCCAGCATCAGGTGAGGAGCGAAGAACCTTCGGGTATCGTCGGCATTCAAGCCGTCAAACACCCATAAAGTCGAATCGGTCTCGATGATCCGCAGTCCGATGCCTTGCCGCAGCGCTGCTTGAACCTGCGCACGGGTTAACGGCAATTCAAAGGGCTGAAATACGTAGGCGTAGCGAATGTCGTAAGATCCCAGCCGTTCTCCGGAATCAAGCAAGTACGCTTCAACAAACAACACTTCTCTCATTTCCACAGCGATTGTAATGCGCAGCCTTGCAGCCAGGTGCGGGTTGTCCAGAAACCGCTGCATGGCCGAGCCATCCCACGTTAATTTCAATTCGTGGCCTACGCCTCCGATCGGTACAGCCGACCAGCCTGCGGGGACCCTTTTTCGTTCCGGCAGGCTGCGAGCCGGAGCGGCCCCTACCTTCGCCGCCTCATATATAACGGTGGTGTCTTCCATCTTGTGATGTTCCTCCATCCTGCAAAACCGAAAATCATGCCGCTCCGCGATGAGGGCCGTCACTTGCTTTTACTCATTTCGGCGGCAATTTTCTGATCCGTGCGTTCATCCGCCTCACGAAGTACAGTGTTAATGTCTTTTCCGTTCCACTGCAGGTCGTTGAAGGCTGTCTGGACTTCCGCCAGCGCTATTGCCTGGAAGCGGGTCAAGCTCGCGATCGGCGCCGGTTTCGCCGTAAACAAAGCTTTCACGTTTTTATCGTTCAGAAAGGGAAGCTCTTTGCCGAATTCATTCACCGTGTCCGCGTTTTGCAGCGCCGGTACATATCCTTTACGGGCCAGATGCTTCTGGAATTCCGGCGAAGTCACGTAGGCCGCAACCTGGAACGCCGCATCCTTATGCTTGCTGTTGGATGTCACATAGAAATAGCCGGGCGCATTCTGAGGTCCTGTATTGGCCGCCTCCTTGTAAGTAGGGTAGGTGGTCAAATCCCAGTCGAGCGTCTTGTCCTTATCGGCGAAGTATCGCGTACCCAAAGCATTGGGCCCAAGCAGCATCGCCAGCCGCTGTTCGCCGAACAGCTTCAATTGAGCGGAATAAGTCAGCGTGGTTTTGTCGTATTCGTTGTTCGGTATTTGAAATAAGCCCGTCAAAGACTGAAAGATCAGCTTGAATTTCTCTGACGACATCGTCGCTTTATTGGTCGCCGGATCGATAAACGACGGGGCAAGCGGGTCCAAAGACATCACAAAGCCGAGTGAAGTGCCGAAACCATAATAATGGACGCCGTCCACCACACGGCTCATCCTGCGGGTCAAGTCGTATAATTCCTCCATCGTCATGCCGTCCTTCGGATACGGAAGGCCGAACTGATTGAAGAGTCCTTTGTTATAGATCAGCGCAACCGAATCGATCGAAACCGGAAGACCGTACATCCCCCCATTCGCCAGCTGACGCTGCGCATCTACAGAAGTTTTCTCTAGCGGAGACAAATCATAGTTGTGCTCTTTCATAAGACCAGTCAGATCGTATTGAAGCCCGTTTTGAAGCAGATTCGTAGGGGTATTTGCGAATGAGTCGTAATAAATATCCAGTTGCTGTCCTGTTTCCAAAATCGCTTTAAGCGTGATATCCGGCGCGATGAATTCAGGTGTCACATGCGGAAACTTCTCCTTGATTTTATCACCGAATACAGCCATAAACCCTTCCTTCGAAGTGATCGACCCTATATTCATTTTGAATGAAAGAGTGACCGGTTCATGGGAAACAGCCGGCTCTCCCCCCTTGCCTGGCTGTTCGTTTCCCGCCTTGCCGCCGCTGCCTCCCGAGCAACCGACCAGACCCGCCTGCACCAACATGCATAGCGACAGCAGAACTGCGCCTTTTCTTATTTTCATTGTGCTTCCCCCTTGGATATTATGAAAGCGCCTGCAAATTTACCTGCGGCTGCCTCCGTCGTTTATTGCCTGACCGCGATGATCCGGTCCACGTACAGATTGGCGATGGCGCTGGAGTTCGGCGGAGCCAGCCAGAAATAACGGTTGGGCTGGTTCGGATTGTACTCGTATACCCACGGAAATTCCACGAAGCTGTAAGCACCGTCGGCTACATGAGCATAATCCATCGACGTCCGGCCTCCACCCGAAGGAGAATTGAAGCCGTAGTTAAATGCGATCGTTCCGGGCAAGCCGGTACCCGGATCTACACGGACGTTCGCGTACAATTTCCACTGGCCTTCGCGGGGCAGGACCGTATCGTGCAATTGAATGGCCCACTGATTCGTGCTCCCCTTCACCTTGGCCGCTGCTTGATCGGAAGCGGCCGCATCGCTTACGAGCGTTGTCCCTGCAGGTTCGTATAGCCAGAACATATGATCCTGGAAGTCCATCCAATCCGAATCGGGCAACCCGCTAACAAAGTCCGGGATCGTCGGAAGCGTCCGGCGTATATCGATCAGGCGGTACAACGATTCCATCGTACCCTTGCTCTTATAATTGATAATATCGGCCGTGTACGTTTTAAACCGGGCATAACGGTTATCGTAATCGGGGTCCCATTGGATATTCCGTTTGCGCGCTTCGCTCATATAATCAACGTATCGCATCAGGATCGTATAGTCCACCTCGATGCGCGTCCGCTGCACATGATTCAACGATACCGGATCGTTCGTCGCTGCCACAGCCTGGTCAAATAATCCGTCGATTTGACGCATCAGATCAAACGAAAGAAAAGGAGACGTGATGGGTGTAGAGATCGTAAGCGTAGAGTCGCTTTGCTCGAACGCCTCATGCAGCAGCGTAATGTACTGGCTGATGTACGGCGCGGCGTCTCCATAATACCCATTAACAAATTCGTCGATCAGCTCGCGGTAATCCTGATCCGGATTCCAGAGCAGCCGGGCGCCGACCCATGCGCGCAGATCGGTAAGTCCCGTACTGATCGGTGCGGTATTGCCGACAATATGCTCTCCGAAGTAACCTTTGACCGCAGGGAGGGTCGCCAAATACTGGATCGTTTCGCTCATCGCATATAGACTCGGATAAGGCATCAGATAGCCGCCGCCCGAAAAGTCCATGATATAGTCCCAAAACAAAATATTGTCCGACATTTGCGCCCATTGTTCGATATTCGCTTTGGAAAAGCTGTTTTTGGGGTCATTCAGCGCCCGGCCGTGATCTTTATAGATCGGGGCGAACGTAATGACTACATTATCCGGCAAAGTCATACCGGTCGGGGCCTCTTCCGTAAACATGTAAGCAAGCGTACCGATCCGCGCATCCGGAATTTCCGTCTTCACCCGGGTCGCAATATCGCCGACCATATCCATAACTGGCGCGGCAAGCGAGCCTCCGTGCTGGTTGGCGAACGCCAGAGAGTCCGGGTCCGGATTCCAGGTCGTGTCCTCTTGGCTGAAGCCGTAGGAAGCGTCTTTTCCCTCATTGACCCTTTGGGTAATGAGCTGGACCAGATTGCCGGCCGCGATACTGCGAACGCTTTCATTCATCGCCAGCAGTTGGTTTCCATGGTGATATTGAGTTTGCGGCACGATCTTTTTGAAGTTGTGCACGTCATAAGGCCAATAGGAGGACCAGCTGTCCAGCCAAGGTTCCGACTGAGGAACATGGATAGACCGGTCGCGATACTTCCCGTTCAGTAAATTATGGGCGCGGTATTGCTCATTATTGCCGTCATTGACGTACATTTCGCGGTATTCAAAGCGCGGCACCTGCACGTCGTTCGTGACACGGAGACGCAAGTTCGGGTTGGTCGGCACGAACGTATAGGAAGGCGAATACCATTTGACCCCGACATAATAATCCAGAAAATAGTTGACTCCATACATCGTTCCGCGCGGATCGCTGCCCGCGATGATGATGTACCGCTGGGCGGCGCGGATGACAAAGCCGTCCTCCCCAAGCGAATCTCCCGCCAGTTCCGGAACGAGATTCTCGGTCAACGCGTTTCTCCCGACGACAAATAGCGGACCGGCCGGCGGAGTCGTACCTTCGGACAGCTGAAAAGGCGCTCCGGTGACCTGGGTCAAATAATTTACCAGCTCTTGAGCGGCATGGCGTTCGATCGCATCGGCATTGGAGCTGACGAAGACGCCGTATTTCCCTTTTCCGTTGCTCGCCAGCATCATCTGGTTCCCCTGTCCGGTCATAGAGTCGGGCGCCGCGAACGTGAAGCTTTGCATCGTTACCACCACTAGAAGAAGAGACAATAACACTGACATCGATGTTCTAACCATCCGTATTCCTCCCGTTGTTCATAGTGAGACCCGCTTTCCTTCATAATCGCGATAGACGTATCCTGCTGCGCTCATGCCCTATGAGCCATCACCTCCATTCCGGCTCCGATTCTGTTGCTTCATCAAGGGGCGAGCGCAGTTGCTGCTGGAGATAGGGACACTGCCAGACGGAGAGACTTCACTTGCTGCGGCTAAGGCCGGTTCTTCTATACTTCGTCCCACACCCGTTTGGCGTACTCGAATCCTTGCCTTGTGGCGCTTCGGCATTCCTCTACGCCTTCGAACTCGATCGACATGCAGCCGTCGTATCCGGACTGCTTGATCAACCTCAGCACCTCGCGCAAGTTGATGTCGCCTTGGCCCACAATCGCACCGCGAAGCCAATTGCCTCCCGCCGTTGGAAACCAGCCGGGGCAAGCCGGGCCTGGGCTTCGGTCCGGCGTTCGGATATAGAAATCTTTCAGATGAACCATGGACGCAAGGGCTATATTATGTCTGACGCCGGTAAGCGGCAACTCGTCGACACATAGAAAATTGCCAATGTCGAGCGTAGTCCGGTAATTGTCGCGATTAACCTCATGGATCAAACGTTGCACCCTTTCGCTGGCCTGAACGTAATAGCCGTGGTTCTCTACACTCGTCGTAATTCCGTACGGAGCGGCGTAGTCGGCAATCGTGCGGCACGCTTCCGCCAGCTTCGGAAGATCGCGGTTGAAGTTGAGGACGGAAATGTCGCCGAGAGGACGCGATGCCACGTCATGACGCATCCGTTTCGCGCCAAGCCGCCGGGTTATCTCAACATGGCGTTTCACCCTGTCGATCGTCCGCTCATATTCCTGCTCATCGGCCGCAATGAAATTCGCACGGACGCAGTAGTTCGACACCTCAATCCCGGCCTGCCCCGCCTTGTCCCGAATCCGGTCTGCAAGCTCCGGCTGCTCCAGCAGATCGAATCCGACCGGAACGATCTCGACATGCTCCCCTCCAACTTCCGCAATCCACTCGATGGCATCCGTCACAGTCATTTCTCCGGATACGATCGCACCTTTCAAACTATACAAACTGATCCCCAATTTCATAAGCTTGCTTCTCTCCTTTGTCTTCCTACTGCAACCGCTTGTTTTTGGCAAAATCGGGGAAAAAGACCGGACTTCCGCCTCGTAATGCAGATTGCGCCGAAAGCGGCATGATGGAGCTGACGGCAACGGAATCGTACACATCGAAGTCGGGCCGGCGCTTCTCCACAACAGCGGTTGCGAATTCTTTCATGACAAAATAGTCGCCGAATCGGGCGGCCTGCACGGCCTGCTCCCGGTCGGTCTCGTCTCTCCACCACGGGTGTTCGAAAGTCCCGGCGTATTCGGACAGCTTGGACCAGGATACATTGCCCAGGTACGATTTTCCGGGTGTGCTGCCATCGAGCCAGATCAAGGGCTCCTCCACGGTGTCGCGGCCGGATACGAAGGCTCCCTTCGTTCCTTGCAGCTCGTAGGACAAGTAGTTGAAAGGCCGCGGGGACGAAAAATCGTTGCGCAAATAAATAACGGCTCCTTGTTTGGTGCGTATAAGCGACAAGCAGGAATCGCCTTGCTGCCAATAATCCATCCGGGCGCCGGGGTGATCCGGACCGAACACTTCCTTGAAATAGTCGCTTTGCGCCGCCGGCTTCGATACGATGGTCGTCATATAATCAAAGGCATCCCCCCTATTGATGCCAAGCCACTGCGATACCGGTCCGAGCGAATGGGTCGGGTAATTGTTGCCGTTGAACTTGCGCATCATCTCCCCCCTCCACTTCAATTCCCCCCGGTCATCGTGAGTGGCTGTCCGGACATCATGGATGTAACCGCACTCCGCATGGGTCAACTCCCCGAAGGCTCCGGATTCGGCCATAGTCCGCACCATCATGTTCGTCCGGGTGTAGCAGAAGTTTTCGGCTAACATGTAGACGGCCCCCGTCCGCTCGACCGTCTGGACCAGCTCCCAGCATTCTTCTATCGTTTGCGCGGATGCAACTTCACATAGCACATGCTTGCCGGCATTCATCGCTTGAATCGACTGGCTGGCATGAACCTCCATCGGCGTGGCCAGCAGCACCGCATCGATATCGCCATCGTCGAGCAGGTGCTCGAAGCTTGTGAACGTGCGGATATCCGGATACTGCCGCTTCCATTTGGCAAACACCTCTTCATTCAGATCGCATATGGCGCTCACTTCGACAAGTTCGGGTAAAAAATCGCAGCATTTGTGGTAGGCAAAACCGCGGTTCCCGCCTACTACAGCCAATCGCACTCGTTTGGTCATCCCGATCGCTCCTTTAACTCGATTCTTACTATGAATTATAAGAATTCAAGCCGGAATCGGAATGGAAAACAGTCAGGCCAATCTGTAAAAAACTCAGATCCGACTTTCTGACCCCATCGTCCCTATACGCTGCCGGAACAAGTGGGTTATAATCAGACACAGATCGCTCACGACCGCTGTAACCCAAAATCGATCAAGGGGGGAACGGTTTATGCAAAGCGCGCAAAGACAAAAGGGGAACTTTTCCAGCTATCTTGCCAATGTACAGACCGCTATTCTCAGATCTTCTTATCGGATGTTAGGTGCAGAGTGGAGTCATTCCAATTTGACATACGATTTCAACCTGTTGTATTACATGGTTTCCGGGAGATGCAAGATATGGGTGAACGGATCGGTCATCACGCCCACTTCCGGACAGCTCGTTCTGCTGCCGGCAGGTGCTACGATTTCCGCTTCATCGTATAACGGGGAAGTTTTCGGAAAGTATTATTGCCACTTTACATCCACGATCGGCGAAACCCGCCTGTTCGATTTGCTGGAGCTGTCGCTATTGATCGATGTGGAGGATAAACCGCTCATGGGTGAGCTGTTCCGGGAGCTGAACGAATCGCATAACGGCAATGGCATGACCTCTCTTCTGCGCGCCAAAGCGACGTTATTGCAACTGATTTGTTATTGTATAGAGAAAAGTCCGAAGCTGATCATTAACGATTCCGGTCATCTGGACGTGCAGCGGATTACCCGGGTGCTGGAATATATCAACTTGCATCTGGCGCAAAAATTGTCCGTAGACGAGCTTGCGAAGCTGGCCCATTTTCATCCCCGTTATTTCATAACGGTGTTCAAATCGATGACCGGTTTTTCCCCCATGCAATATATTGCCAAACTTCGCTACGACCGCGCTTGCACGCTGCTGCGGACAACCAACCTGAATATGAACGAGATTGCCGACCGGGTCGGGGTATTACCTGACTATTTCACGAAATTTTTCAAGCATCATGGCGGCGTTTCCCCGTCTGCGTACCGGATCGACTTCGCCACAGCGTTCCGTGAAACCGACTGGCAGGAGTATCGCCGACCGTAGTGCCGGGAGCGAGGCTGGGCTGCCGGGTTTATGTCCGCGGGATGTTGATGGGCGTCTGCAATGCAAATAACCTTCATCAGAGATGAAGGTTACCCGTACGTATGGAAGCCTGTTGAAGATTCAACAGGCTGGCTGAGTAGTCTCAATCGTCGTCCTCGTCATCGCCTTCGGCGAGCCGGCGCAAATATTCTTCGTCCGCCCGGTCGCGGGCGCGGCCTTTTTCCTTAAGCCGTTCGATGGCTGGCATGATGAGCAAGTCGACTTCTTTTTGCACGGTGTAGGCGAGATCGTACCGGTTTTGCGACTCGAGATACGATCCGACTTCCATCAGCGCGTTATACCGATCCAATTCCTCACGGGTGAGCAACCCCCGTACCTGAACGCTGCAATGTCTCACGGGCCAACGCCTCCCGGTTCATAACGATTAGAACTTTCCTTTGCGCAGTACGAGCGAGATGCCTCCGATAATGTACAAATACCGCATGTCGATCAGCTTCTTCATCATTGCGGCGGTGCCGCCCTTCAGCTTCTTGCCGAAGACGATCCCGATCGCTTCGCCTTTGCCGAGCGAGGCGACGACGCCTTTGTTGTCGAACTTGAACTCGCGCAGCGGCTGGTTCCGGATCGACGCGACCAGGTTGTAAGCGCACGTGACGCCTTGCTGCATCGCAATCTGGGCCGTAGGCGGGTAAGGCCTGCCTTGTTCGTTCATAATGAGGGAGCAGTCCCCGATAATGTACACATTCTCATACTGTTCCGTCCGCAAATACGAATCGACTTTTACCCGGCCGCGCATCGCCTCGAAGCCGGCCTGCTCGACGAGCCGGTTGCCGCGGATGCCGCCCGTCCAGACGACCGTGGACGACTTGATGTTCTCTCCGTTCGCCAGGACGACGCCTTCGGGTGTGCACTCCTTGATCGCCGTCGCAATTTTGAACGTAACGCCTTTGTCCGTAAGCACCTGCATCGCGTATTCGACCAGCTCCGGATCGAAGCCCGGAAGAGCGGTCGGAGCCGCTTCGATATTATAAATTTTGACGAGCGACGGATCGACGTCGAATTCTTTGCACAGCTTCGGAATCCGGTCGGCCAGCTCGCCGATGAATTCGATGCCTGTAAACCCGGCTCCGCCGACGACGAACGTCAAATAATCTTTGCGTTCCGGCTCGCGCTTGAACTTGGCGAACTGGTATTCAATATGCTCCCGGATCAGCCGGACGCTGTTGATGCTGCGAATATTGAAAGCAAACTCCTGAAGTCCCGGGATGCCGAACGTTTCCGATTCTCCGCCCAGGCCGATGACGAGATAGTCGTAGGACAGCGTGCCGTCTTCGAGAATAACCTTTTTCTCCTGGGGCTTAATTTGAACGACGGTCGACTTGACGAAATCAATCTTGAACTCATCGATCAGTTTCGATATGCTGACGCGGGCATTTTCCGGATTGTCCGTACCTGCCGCAGGCATATGAAGATGAGTTGTGATATAATGATAATCGTGCTTGTTGACCAGCGTGACATTCGCCTCGTTATAATTGAGCTCTTTCTGCAGTCGGAGAGCGGTCAGCACCCCGCCATAGCCTGCACCCAATATGACGATTCTTGGAACTGTACTCATCTCGTATCCCTTCCATATCCGGTTTGTTGGCTGTCGGATAGCTGTGAAAAATTACACAAGCGTTGTCAGACAAAGCTCAGTTCAAGCTTTCCAGACGCCGACTGTTCATGCAACCTCACGCACACCGTCAAGCTCTCTCTATATGACCCAAATTGCCGCAGCGGCAAGGCCGCTCGTACAATATTCGACAATACTTATCAATATTTGTTACCTGCAATCATATATCTTCCTATTGAAAATATCAAGCGACAAACTGTCTAAATTTTGTCGTTATTTGTGACAAAATCGCTTCCCTTCTGCACATTCCTTTGTTTATAATAAGTGGTGTGAGAAAATGTAACAAGGCTGTACAAAATGCTATGGAGGTGTCTTTTCGTGTCAGCGAATGTACAAAATCAAGGCGTGACGGATATTATCGTCATCGGCGGCGGGCCTGCCGGGATGTTTGCAGCATTTTACGCAGGAATGCGCCAAGCTTCCGTAAAAATCATCGAGAGCATGCCGCAGCTAGGCGGACAGCTTGCAGCGCTTTATCCTGAAAAATATATTTATGATGTTGCGGGATTTCCAAAGGTGACTGCACAGGAGCTTGTGAACCGTTTGAATGAACAAATGAGCCATTTTCCGGTTGATGTCCGGCTGGAAGAGAAGGTTCTGAAAGTGACGAAGAAGGACGAGCGTCTGTTCGAGGTCGAGACCGATCAGGGCGTCCACCAATCCAAGGCGATCATCGTTACGGCCGGCGTCGGCGCTTTCGAGCCGCGGAAGCTGGATTTGCCGGAAGCGGCCAAATTCGAGAAAAAAAATCTGCATTACTTCGTAAGCGATCTGAACAAATTCGCCGGACAAAAGGTGCTGATCAGCGGCGGCGGCGACTCTGCGGTAGACTGGGCGCTGATGCTGGAGCCGATCGCCGAGAAAGTAACGCTCATCCACCGCCGCGACAAGTTCCGCGCTCACGAGCATAGTGTCGAGCTGCTGAAGCAGTCGAAGGTTGAGGTGGTTACGCCGGTTGAGATCGAAAGCTTGAACGGAACCGACAAGATCGAATCGGTTACGATTAAGGAAGTAAAATCCGGAGCGGCCAGCGTCATCCCGGTCGATGCGGTCATCGTCAACTTCGGCTTCGTCTCCTCGCTCGGACCGATTGCCGAATGGGGCTTCGAGATCGAGAACGGCTCGATTATTGTCGACTCCCGTATGGAGACGTCGATTCCCGGCATCTTCGCCGCAGGCGACATTACCACTTATCCGGGCAAGCTGAAACTGATTGCGGTCGGGTTCGGAGAAGCGCCTACCGCGATCAACAACGCCAAGGTATACATCGATCCGGATGCGAAGCTTTCCCCGGGCCACAGCAGCAACATGAAGTTTTAATATAGCACGCTTAGAAGCGCTCCGCGGCCATCCGCGCGGGCGCTTTTTTTCGCGTTCCGCATCCGCCCGAATAGGTTTCGCCGTGCGGAGGAAACCTATGGGCGGATTAGGATCGGGATTTTCCGATAACGGGACGTTGATCATGCGCGATCAAGATGTCCCAACCGGAAAGGAGAATGGCAGATGTCCTCGTTATGCCCTTACTGCAACGGAATGACCGCTCTCAACCTGCAATGCCCGCAATGCGGAAACCGTTTGTTCGACGGCGGCCGCCTCGACGACTACCTCGGCCCGTATTCGCCTTATCGCGCCATCGACGACCTGAAACTCACGAACGGATACCCCGATCTGGACCGGCGGCTGTGCGTGCACCAGACCTATTGCGAGAGCTGCGGCTACAGGCAGGAGGTGCAGGCGGAAGAATGGCTGACATAACGCCTTGAATCCTTCCGTTCATCGGCCGTCAGCCATCCGCCTCGCCTGCCGCATGGCGCTCCCGAAATTCCGTCGGCGTCATTCCCTCGTATTTATGGAACACCTTCGTAAAATAGCGGCGTTCCGCATATCCTACTTTATTTCCGATCGACGTGACGCTTTTGCCGGTCATCACGAGCAGCGACTTGGCCTGCTCCATCCGCTGCCGGGTCAAATATTCGACGAACGTCTCCCCGAACTGCTGCTTGAACAGCAGGCTGAAATAGCTGCAGCTGATGCCGAGATAATCGGCAACCTCTTCGATTCCGAGATCGCTGGACATATGCCGCTGAATATAGTCCTTGGCCGACACCATCAGCACTTCGCCCGTTTTCTTCGCCAGTCCGGCGTTCATGCAGGCGGTTGTCAGCCCGTCGATCGTATCGAGCAGCTCCTTTACGCAGACGCTTTTCTCCAGCTTCGCCCATACCGCTTCTTCCTGTTCGCCCTCAAGCAGCCCGATCTCCCGCATCTCCCGCATCAGATGAAGCACGACGAAGTGCAGCATCTGCTCGCCGCGCAGCACCGAAAATGCGAGGATCGCCTTCACGCCGGCATGAAGCCCCTGTGTCGCCTGTTCGACCTTGGCTCTGTCCTTCGTCTTCAGACCCGCAACCAGCTCGTCGAGCACGCTCCAGAGCGGCTCGTTCGTCTCGCCTCCGTCTCCGGCTCCGTCCACGAACACCACATGCTGTTTCCCCGGCGACAGTTGAAGGGACCGCTGTACGCATTTATAAGCTTCCGCCAAACGCTCCATCGGTACCGGCGACGCGAAGATGCCGATACTGACCGTCAGCTTGGCGTACTGTTCGACAGCCGCCTGCAGCGAGTGCGACCAGACACGGATCTGTTCCGTTCCGGGAATCGCGCGGTCCGGACGATGCTCGAGGAGCAGGCACCATTCGCCTTCGCGGGTTTGCAGCACCGCGTAAGCCTGTTCATCAGGAAGCAGCGCCTCCTGCAGCACGTTGCGGACCGCGAAATTCCATAGCTTCCGCTCCCGTTCGCTCCACGGCCGGGCGATTTGCGAATAGCCGTCCAGATCGGCGATGAGCAGCGTATAAGCGGGTTGGTCCGGCAGCTCGCCTTCCTCGGGAAGCAGATGCAGCGAGCAAACCGACGTATAGTCGAGCAGAACGTCATGCAGCATTTTCTCATAAGCGAGGCTGGACAGCCGCTTCCACGTCTTCTCTTCCTTCAGCCGTTCCATCCGCTTCTCCCGGATTTGCAGGGCGAGCCTTTCCACAATCTGCCGGAGCTCCTCGTAATCGATCGGCTTCAGAATGAAGTCTTTGGCGCCGTATTTGACCGCCGAACGGGCGTAGTCAAACTCCTGGAAACCGGTCAGCATCACGACCTCGCCCTCGTACTTTTGCTCCTGCAGCCATTTCAGCAGCGCGATCCCGTCCATAACCGGCATCCGGATATCGGACAGGATAAGGTCGGGAGCAAACTCCCCGACCAGTTCCATCGCCTTCACCCCGTTCGTCGCCATCCCGACGACGCCGATGTTCAGCTCCTCCCAAGGAATAACCGTCTGCAAGTTGCGCATAATGTTGATTTCGTCGTCGACGAGCAGCGCCTTTAGTTGCATCGCTTGTCACCCCGCCTCGTATTTCGGTATCGTCAAGCGAATGATCGTGCCCTTCCCTTCCTCGCTGCAAATGAACAAGCCGTACCGGCTGCCGTAATGAATCCGGGTCCGGTCCGCCACGTTCGGCAGGCCGAGGCCGACCCGCTCTTCGTCCGGTTTGCCGGACTCGGCCGCACTCCCCGTGCCGGGTATCTGCTCCGGCGTCTTATAGCGGAAACGCGACAGCGTGCCGTCCGCCATCCCCGCCCCGTTATCTTCCACGAACCAAACGATGCTGTCTCCCCGTTCCTCAGCCCGGACCCGGATCAGACCGCCCTGCTCCATCCGGTCGAAGCCGTGCTGGATGCTGTTCTCCACCAGCGGCTGCAGCGTCAGCTTCAGGATGGAATAGGACGCCAGCTCGGCAGGCACGTCGATCTCGTAGTCGAACAGCTTTTCGAACCGGTAGCTCTGGATCTGCAAATAGTTGCGCAAATGGTCCAGCTCCATCGAGATCGGAATTTCCTCCCGCTGGCTGAAGCTGATACGGAGAATCGTACCGAGCCGCTGCACGAGCTGGCTCACTTTGCGTCCTTCGTTCTGGGCCGCGAGCGCATTGATCGATTCCAGCGTGTTGAACAGAAAATGCGGCTTGATCTGCGCCTGCAGCACCATCAGCTCGGCCTTCGTCTTGCGCCGCTGCTCCAGCTTGACCTCCTCAAGCAGCGCTCCGATCCGCGATACGAGGGAATTGAAGCCTCGCGCCAGCACAGCCGTCTCGTCCGTCGCCCTCGTCTGTACGCGTATGTCGAGATCGCCGATCTCGGCCCGCTTCATCGAGCTGACGACGCGGAGAATGAAGCGGATGTTCCGGTGAACGAACAGCAGGTTGAAGAGCAGCGCGCACAGCAGGCAAAACGCCGTAATCGCGGCGATCCATTGCAGCAGCAGCACTGTCGTCCCGGACAGCGCCGCCCAAGGCGTCACCGATACGAGCGTCCAGTTCATCGAGCCGAGATCGCGCAGTTCCAGATGATGGACCGATACGACGCTTTCGACGCCGCCGAACGTCATCTTCCCGCTGTCGTATCCCGCCGACAGGTCGAACTTCCTCTCCGTCTGCTCGAAGATCACGCTGC
The DNA here is from genome assembly GCF_058135425.1 of Paenibacillus sp. MAH-35. NCBI lineage: Bacteria > Bacillati > Bacillota > Bacilli > Caryophanales > Paenibacillaceae > Paenibacillus > Paenibacillus sp. MAH-35. Next base: position 27,091 of record NZ_JBYUPU010000036.1, on the reverse strand, counting down.
CGTCCAGCAGCTTCATATTGTCGACCATCACGACGCCGCTGCCGTCCACGATCATAAACCGGATCTCCTTGCGGGGCCCCGTCCCGAAGAAGTTGAAAATTTTGTCCAGCTCCTGAAACTGCAGCTGCTGCACGAGAATGCCCTTGTTGTCGATCGTATATTTATCGTTGACGATCCGGATCTGCGTGAACAGCCGCCCGTCTCCCGTCAGCTCCGGCAGCTCGTGCGGGCCGATCCATTTGGACAAACCGTTCAGCCGCTTCACTTCCTCATAGACCGGATGCCGGATCAACTCCTCGAACGATATGAGCTTGTGGCCGATTTTGCCATCGCCGAATCCTTGCCCGCGTAAATTGTACAGCACGGCGGAATATACCGGCGGATACGACAAAAACGTCCGCTGCAGCAGCCGGTTGTACTCGGCCAGCTCGATCCAGTCGACAGTCTCCTTCTCCTTAAGCGCCGCCTGAACGTCCTGCTGCAGCATATGCGCTTCGGAGAAATAGTTCGCTTCCTTGAGCATGTACGTAATGTTGCGTCCGACCGCCTTCAGCGTAAATTCCGACTGCTCCGCGAAATTTTCCTCAATAATATGCTGGGAGACGGTATACGTGATGACGCCGAGAACGAATAACGGAACGACGATAAAAGCCAAAAACGCTGTAAATACTTTTTTGCGGAGATTCATCCGATCAACCTGCTTCCGCCTGACGAACCCGGGGATGTCTCCAACCGTGCGGACGGTCCTGTGCCGCCGCCGTACCGGTCCTGAACCGGTTTATGCAGCTCCCGGTTGGCGTTGTCCTGTGCCTGCTGCACACGCTCCAGCAGCTGGATCGCCGTCGTTTTACCGCCGATCAGCTCCTGCATCCCGGTTTCGAGCGCTTCCCGCACCTTCGCCTGCACGATCGAGTCGAACGCCGGAAACGTCCGTGTGTCAGCCGCCTTCAGCAGCTCGCCGACGATCGGACGGACGCCGGACAGATCGGCCAGCTTCATCGCCGGCAGGATGCCGACCTCGGCAAGCTGCCGCTTCTGCATCTCCTCGCTGAACATGATCCGGATAAACGCTTTTACGGCCTCCAGCTCCTTGGCGTTCAGATGGGCGGAGAAGCCGTACCCGTTCGAGTAGCTGGCATTGATCGTCCCGTCCCCGGGCCCTCCCATGCTCGGAAAGTTAAAAAAGCCGACATCGTCCTCGACGACCGACCTGCCCGGAGCCGCGAGCCCCGAATTCGCCCAGCTGCCGTCGAACACCATCGCCGCCTCTCCCTGACGGAACGCGGTCTGCTGATCCGCATATTTCAAACCCAGACTATGCTCGGGAAAATATCCTTTCTGAACGAGCTTCTCATACCGCTTGAACGCTTCGGCTACGTCCGGATCGGTCCATTTTTTCGTGCCGTCCACGAAGCCCGGCACCGAACCGGTTCCCGCCATACGCACCCACATCGTATTCATCATCATATTGATCACCCAGGCGTCGGCAGAGGCGAGGGCGAATGGAGTGATGCCTTGGGCATGCGCTTTTTCCGCAACGGCCAGCAGCTCCTCCCATGTCGCCGGCACCTGGGCGCCGAGCTCGCGGAACAGCCGTTTGTTGTAAAACACCCCTTCGACGAAGCCGGCCGTCGGCAAGCCGTATATTTTCCCATTCACCGAAAATTCATCAAGATTGAAAAACTGCTCCTTCAAGCCGAGCTCGCTTAAGATCGGCGTCAGGTCGAGCAGCCGGTTCGCCTTCGCGTATTTGTGCGTATCGGCCCCGCCGAACAGATCGAATATTTTCGGCGGCGCGCCCGCAGCCATCTCCGCCGGCAGCTTCTCGAAGCGGTGCACCTTGTCCTCCAGCCCTTCCATCTCCACCTTTAAGCCGGGAACGGCCGCTTCCATCCGGAAAGCGACGTCCTCCAGCATCTTCAGCCTCGGCCGCGCATCGTCGCGCACCTGCACATGACGCAGCGAGATCGTGAACGGCTGCGCCTGCTCCCCGGACTTCCTCCCGCTTTCGAAGCTGCAAGCGCTGCCAGCGATCGCAAGACCGAGTATGCAGGACAGCAGGACGGACGCTTTCCGGTTCATACGATCGATCCCCCTTGCCGCTTCTTCTCCTTTTATCATAGCCGATTCACCGCTCGTTGTCAGTCCGCCCCTCCCGGCGGTCAGCGAACCCGAAAGAGCCGGTGACGGGTAAACAGATAGCCTCCCGGCGCCTCTACCCTTTGACGCTGCCGGCCGTCACGCCCTCGATAATTTTACGCTGCAAAGCGGCGTAAACGATCATTACCGGAATGCAGCTGATCATAACCGATGCGCACAGCGCCCCATAGTTCATATTGAATTTGTCCATGAATTGCACGACCGCCACGGGAAGCGTCCGGAGGCTTTGGCTGGACAAAAACAAGTTGGCCATAATGTATTCGTTCCAATGGTTCATGAAATTGAGAATAAACACCGTTACGAGCGTAGGCGTGGTCAGCGGCAATACGATCCGGCCCAGCAAGCCGTACACGGTCAGCCCGTCCACGATGCCCGCCTCCTCCAGCTCCTTCGGCACCGATTTCAGAAACGCCGCGATGATGAATACGGACAGCGGAATCCCGAACGCCGTATAAGGGACGAGCAGCGCGAACGGCGTATTGTACAGCCCCATGTCTTTAATCATAATATACAACGGGATCAGCAGAGATACCGGCGGAATGAGCAGGGACAGCAGCAGGGCGCCGTACACGAGCTTGCTGACGTTCGGGAATTTCATCCGGGTGACTGCGTAAGCGATCCCTGTCGCGAGTAAAATCCCGATGATCGTAGACAGCCCGCTGACGTATAAACTGTTCAAAAAATACATGCCGATATGCGAGCTCGAAAAGGCGTTGACGTAGTTGTCCCACTGGAACGTCTCGGGCAAGCTCCACGGGCGGAGCACAATTTCGGAGTTGCCTTTGAACGACGAGTTAAACACGAACAGCAGCGGATACAGCACGACAGCGACGTACACGAGCAGCACGAGATGCGAGATCCATTTGGTCCGCTGCAGCGTCATCCGTATTCGACCTCCTCGCCCCTTCTCGTGATCAGGTGAAAAATAAGCGTCAGTACGCAGGTGAAGAGGAAAATGAGGATCGAGATCGCGTTGGCGTAACCGAACTGCGACATCGAATACGCCTGCTTGTACATATAGGTGCCCATAACCTCCGAGCTGCCGAACGGTCCGCCCGATGTCATGATCATCACGATATCCATCGCCTTCATCGCCCCCGTAATCGACAGCAGCATAATGACGAGGATGACCGGACGGATGAGCGGGATCGTCAAGTAACGCGCTTTGCGCCAGCCGACGGCGCCGTCGATCTCCCCGGCCTCCTGCATCTCTTTCGGGATGGCGAAGATAGCCGCGAGCACGAGAACGATATAAAAACCGGTCCACTGCCAAGCATTTGTGACGAGAATGGCAAGGAACGCGAAATTTTCTTCCCCGAGCCAACCGAGCGCCCACGATTCGAGTCCGACCGCGCGCAGCACCTGGTTGACGAGTCCGGCATCCGGATGATAAATAAACTTCCATATGACGCCGACGATGGCCGTCGAGAGCACGCTGGGCATAAACACCGTCGTTTTGTAAAAGTCGAGAAACCGCCGCACGCCGCTGACGAGAATCGACAAACCTACGATAACCGGAATTTGGATGAAGATGGAAAATAACACGAAGATGATGTTGTTTCGAAGCGCGATCAGAAACTTTTCGTCCCGGAACGCCTTTATAAAATTGTCCAAACCGTTAAACGTCGCTTCGTTGATGCCATTCCAGCTCGTCACCGAATATTTCAGCGAGCTGAACATCGGGACGACATAAAACGTCATGTACAGCGCCAGCGCCGGGAAAACAAACAACGCGTAAGCGAGCGGGTTGCGCAGCACTTTGTTCATGGCGGCCTCCTCAATCCGGCATAGGCCGGCGAGCCGGAAGCCACCGCAATCCCGTGACGCCCGGCTTGGCCGCTGCCTGTTTATTTTCGTTAGATGTAACGCAGCATCTCCGCTTCTGGCGGATTTATTTCGCTTTGTTCGCCTCGTCCTGCGCCTTCTGCATCGCCTCGGCCGCTTTGGCCGGCGTCACTTTGCCGCCGAGCAGCTCCTCCATCGTCGTCTCCAGTGTCTTCTTGACCGTCGCCTGCACAAGCGAGTCGAATGCCGGGAACGCGCCTTTTTTGGCGGCGACCTGCGTTTTCACCACATCGGCTACAAGCCCTTTCGTATCTCCGATATCCGCCAGCTTCATCGCCGGGATGCGGCCGGAGTTTTTCAGCTCGCGCAGCTGATTCGCTTCGTTGAAGTAGTTTTTGATGAACGCCTTGACCGCCTTCAGCTCGTTTTCGTTCAGTTTGCTGGAGAAGCCGTAGCCGTTGGAGAAACCGCCGTTGATCGTATCGTCGCCGGGACCGCCCATGCTCGGGAAGTTAAAGAAGCTGACGTTGTCCTTGATCGTCGACTTGTCGCCGGTGATGCCGGCGATCGCCCAGCTGCCGTCGAACAGCATCGCCGCTTGGCCGGTGTAGAATTTCGCCTGGCCGTCCGGGTAACGCATCGCGATTACATTTTTATCGATATAGCCGTTTTGCTTCATCTCCTCGAGCTTCTTGAACGCTTCAACGACCGGAGCGTCCGTCCATTTCGACGTGCCTTTGGCGAAATTTTCCTGAATCTGCGTACCGCCCAGCCGGACGAACAGCGTGTTCACCACCATGTTGATGACCCAGCCGTCGCCACCCCCGCCGCCCATCGCGATCGGAGTATACCCTTTGGCCTTCAGCGCTTCGTTCACTTTGAGGAATTCGTCCCACGTCTTCGGCACCTGTACGCCGGCGTCCGCGAACATTTTCGTGTTGTAGAAGAAGCCTTCGACGAAGCCCGCATCCGGCAAGCCGTAAATTTTGCCGTCCACCGTAAATTCGCTCAGGTTCATAAACTTGTCTTTCAGCCCGAGCTCGGCGAGGATCGGGGTCAGATCGAGCAGCCGCCCGGCCTTGGCGTAATTTCTCGTGTCGTCGCCGCCGAACAGGTTGAAGATCGGGGGCGGATTGCCCGCGGCCATCTCCGCCTTCAGCTTCTGGTCGCGGTTGACGACGTCATCCACCCCGTCCAGCTCGAACTTCAAGCCGGGCACCTGCGACTCGGTCGTTTTGACGACGTCCTGCAGCAGCGCCAGCGTGTTTTTGGACGTTTCCCGGACGTTGATATGACGGAGCGTCATTTTAAATTCTTTCGGCTTCTCCGTCTCGGCCGGTTTGGCTCCCGTCGCCGGAGCTTTTGGATCGGTTCCTCCGCTGCCGCAAGCCGCAGTCGTCGCTGCCATCGAGAGCGCCATCAGGGCGGTTAAGACGGTTTTCGTTTTCTTCATTAGAAGAGACCTCCTCGTTCGAGCGTCTAATTTGGATTCGCTTACAATTCAAATTATAGGAAGGATACCAAATTTCCAGTAGACGGACATTTCTCGAATCGGGGGATAAAAATCTCTACCGGAATATGCGCGGAGGCTGGTCCGGGCTGCCACTTCCGGGCTCTGCGGTGAGGGGGCCAGAGCTGTCATAGGGAGCCGGGCGGTACAGTTTTCCTGTGCCGCCACGGGAGCACGGGCTTTTGATCAAGTTAGGGGGTAAACTTGACTTCGTTTGGGCAGGAGAGGTGCCTGGGGAATGGGGGTGAGGCTAGTGCAGGTAGGGTGGGAACGCGGAGAGTACGGCTAGAGTGGGAGCGCGGCGAGTTGTGAGTTTGGGGAGTTTGGGGGTGCGGGGAGTTTGGCTAGAGCGAGAGTGCGGAGGTGCGGCGAATTGGAGTAAGGCGGGCTGAAGTTGGAGTTGCCGGAGGTATATAGGAGTAACCAGGAAATACTGTAGCAGAAACAAAGCAGGAGTGTAGGCGTAGGCGCAGGAGCGGCAGGAGTAACAGTAAAGGTGTAGTCTTAGGTGCAAGTGCGGCGGGGGCAGCAACAGGAGTGCAGGCTTAGGTGCAAGTGCGGCAGGAGTAACAGCGAAGGCACGGACAGGTGCAAAGCAGCGGACAATAGCAGTCTTTTGCAGCTCTTATTCCTCGCGAAATTGGGTCTCAGCCAAAATAAGAGCCTTTAGCGAGACTGTCGATTCATTGTGTAGAAGTGTTAGTAGGCCGTTCCAAGTGAAAAGTTACCTTCTTCTGCTCAGACAGGTTGTCCGGAATCCCTTGATTGAATAAGGATTGTAAGGTAGGGGATTCCAGACAAAACTCGCCAGAAGGTAATCTTTTCCCTTTCCACTTGGTTGTCCACATTGAATCGACAGCCTCTTTAGCAGCCGTTATTTGAAGCCTATCAGCCGGATTTGCAAAATTTGGCGAAAATATGAGTCCCTATCATATTCCAATCCAGTCCGGCACAGCCCGTCCATGCCCCCTCTAGCTCAGCCGTTGCCTGCAATAGAAAGCTAGCTTGCTCAGTCCCCCCTTGCCCGCCACGTCGCGCCGGACCGGCGGCTCCCGGGGCATGCCCCGTCTCCAGCTCCAACAAAAAAGCCTGCAGGAAGCCCGGTCAAGGCGCTTCTTGCAGACTTCTTTACAATCCCCCGACACCGGCGACCCTGGCCTAACCCTGGCCGGATATTGACGCCAGCAGCTCCTCCTTATGCTCCAAAGCATACTGGAGCAGCTTCCACATCGGCAGGACGCCCTCGTCGCCGTAACAGGGCATATACATCAGCTGCATAAAGACTGCTCCATCGAAGACGATTTCCTTTTCCCGCTCGCTTAGCGTCATCTGCGACAAATACCCGGCATAAAACGCCTTGGCGTTCGCCGAATCGAAGCGGATCGAGCCGTCCTCCTGAAAACGGACGAATTGGCAGATCAGCGGGTATCCTGCATCGATCAGCGGAGAGCCCGAGCCGGCATCGTCAAAATCAAGAAAAACAATACGTCCGTCATCCGCCCTCATCGCATTGTGAGGCCCGATGTCGGTATGGATGAACGATTGCCGGTACGCTTCGAAATCGGGCAAATCGTCCACGATCCGATCGTATTCCCGCTTGAACGGATAATCGTGAAACCTGTCGTACATGCCGGCAATCCGCTCCTTGACGTTCAAGCCCGACTCGTGCGGATAGTCGGCGATCGTATGCAGCAGCGCCGAAGCTTGGCCCAGATCGTATGCGTCTTCCGGGGTTTCCCGAAGCGGCTCCCCCTCGACGAACTCCATCAAGTACAGGAAGGTGTCGTCGTGCCGGACATACAGATCGGCCCCCATCGTCGTGCAGATCGAGGGCGACAGCTTCAGTCCGCGCCCTTGCATATGCAATAAAGCATGCGTATACTGCCGGATGCTTGCCTCCGGGAGCGACGGAGCGAACTGCTTCAGCGCAAACTTCCCTTCGCAGCATTCCACAATGTAGATCGAACGGCTCCCTTTGGATTCGATTTTACCGGCAATCCGAACGTCCCGAAGTCCCCATTGGTCCTGAAGTGTAAGCTTTACCGCTTCCATCCCTTCTCCTCCTTCTCTGGCCGTATCCAAATTGCTCTAGCTGCCGCAAACGTATCATATTCTTCTTCGTCGGATAACGTCCTTCTTCCTTCATAGGAGAAGCCCGCTTTTTCCAGCACTTTGAGCGATTGCCGGTTGAACGGCTTTACAATCGCCGAAATGTCGTGAAGTGATGTATGATTCGCAGCGATTCCGTTACGATCCCGCTTCGACTATCATCGCACATCCCCCCTGCCCCTCATTGTACCCGATGCTCCCCCTGCCTGGCCCGGAATAAACGGTATTACCTATTTTCCCCGCTACTGTTTCGAGAAAAAAGGACCTCGGCCTCCATTATGCATCGGAAGCCAGGTCCAATTGGTTCGAAACGGGGATGTCCCCCTGTCAGGCGGCGAATCTTTCGGGACAGCTCCTTCGCTGTCTCACACGATGTCTCCCGCTTCGTCTACCGGACGGCACCGGCTTTTCGCAGCGCCTGGTTGTAGGGTATGACGACCGGCATGCCGCTCTCGGCCGATTCGGCCGCCGCGATGGCGATCGCCGCGCTGTCCCGCGCGCCCCATATGCCGGGCATCGCCGGGTCTCCTTTTTTCACCAGATCGACGAACGTCTCCACGATGGCGCTGTCGCCACCGCCATGGCCGCCGGAACGGCGCTCGGGGTAATACGTCTGGACCTCCTTCGAATGGCGCTTCATCACCGTTATTTTAAAATCCTGCTCATTGTTGTAGAACCCGGTAATCTTGCCCTTGGTCCCGGTGAACATGAACTCCCTCGTATATTCGGGAGTAAAGTGACATTCCATATACGAGATTCTGGCCCCGTTGTCGTAATCGATCAGCACCAGTCCGTTGTCATGCGTATCGATCTCCTCCGCGTATACGCACAGGTCGTCCTTCAGCTTCACCCCGCCGTAATCCATCTCCAGCCCTTTGCGATTATCGACGTAATAAGCGCACGTAGCCGTCTCGTCACAGCTCCGGCACCGTTTGTCGCTCGCTGCGCCGCCCCCGAACACGTCCAGCCCGCTGGAACAGTACACTTTCACAGGCGAGGCGTCGATCAGCCAGTTGGTCAGATCGAGGGAGTGCGTCCCTTTTTCGAGGATAAGGCTTTTCACATAGTCCTTGCGCCTTCTCGGACCGTGATAATAATAGGTCCCGCCGACCGATACGTTGTCGACGACGGTTCCAATCTTAATCTCGCCGATTTCCCCCGATGAGATGATCCGCTTCATATCTTCCATCAGCGAGCAGTACCGAAGCTCCAGACCGACCATAAAGACGCGTCCCGAGGCATATCCGGCCTCCGCCATCCGGTCGCAATCTTCGATCGACTGCGCCATCGGCTTCTCGAGATAGACGTGCTTGCCCGCCCGAAGCGCGGCGAGCGTATGCTCGGCATGGACGTGGTCGTTGCTGCAGATGATGACGGCATCCAGACCCGGCAGTTGCAAAAACCGCTCCAGCAAAGTCGTCGCCGGAATGTCGCCCAGCTTCTCCCGGGCGAAGCCGAGACTGTCCTCGCTAATATCGCATAACCCGACGATCTCGCAGTCCGGATGGTTGCCGAAATAGCTGCCTCCGAAATAAACGCCGCGTTTCCCCGTTCCCAGAATACCTACCCCGATTTTATCGCTTTTCATTATATCCGCCGCTGTGATGCGGCTTCCCTCCCTTGCCTTGTACAGGTCTGCCTACGGCCGGCGCCGCGTTTCCCCTATCGGAGCTCCTGCCTGCGCCCGCGCTATTATCGTACTAAGGATCGGCCCGGACGTTCTATATAAGCTGATGCTGTTTATTGATGCTATCGTGCTTTGTTGCCGCTTCGTCAGCCACTCATGGTATACTGGTATAGTAATCGATAACTGTTCGGACGAAGGGAAGGAATGATCCGGATGATTTCCATGGAGCTGAAGCACGATCCTTCTGTCGGGAAGCGATTTCCGTTTAAAATGAGCAACGTACGGACTCCCAAAGGCCGCTATCTCGTCTCGCCCCATTGGCACGAGCATCTCGAATTTATCCGGATTGTACGTGGACGGGTTCTGGTTACGCTGGACAATCAATCGTTTTACGCCAACGCCAGTGACATTATTTATGTCAACAGCAGGCAGATCCATTCGGTTCAAATAACCGGGGAAGGCGAGAAGCCCTGGATTCAGGGGATGATTTTCGACCGGATGTTCGTGACGAACCTGCTGGAAGGTTTTGAGACGAGACAAATATACAATCTGTTCGTCCGCACGAGCCGGGAGCAAAGCTTCATCGGCCGCTCGCATCCGTTGTCGCGGGAACTTGAGGACTGTATCCGGACAGCGGACACGGAGTATTCGGAGCGGGACATCGGTTATGAGATGGCCATCAAGTCGTGCATTTACCGGATGATCACGGCTATGCTTCGCCATTACAAGCGGCAGTTGCAGCAGCCGGTCGAGGCGGATCTGAACGTGCTCCGCCCTGTGCTCGAATATATCGAGGAGAGGTTCGCCGAACGGCTCTCGGTTGCAGAGCTTAGCCGGATCGCGAACATGAGCGTTTCCCACTTCAGCCGGACGTTCAAGCAGGTGACCGGCGTCACGTTTACCGACTATTTAACGGCTACGCGGATCAACATAGCCAAGCACCTGCTCGTGACCGGTCAATGGACGATAACGGAAATCGCCGAAAAGACCGGGTTTTGCAACATCCACTACTTCGGCAAAGTGTTCAAGGAATCGACCGGCGTAAGTCCGCTGCAATTCAAAAATGAGAAAATCCGCAAAGGCAATTCCGAGGAGAACGGGCCGTAAAGCGGCTCGCTCCGTCGCCGTCCCCCGCCGGGAGAACAAACAAAAAAGCTCAGTTTGCCTGAGCTTCTTGACCATAAAAATGAATGTTTAGTTTGCGTCTTTTAATTTCTGCGAGTAACAGCGATAAGAAATCCCGGTCGAGCTTCAGTTCAGTCGCCTTCAAGTAACAGTCGATCAGCGCTTCGTTGCTTAACGTTTTCATTCACATCACCTTAACTCATTCCTTATTTGTCTATATCGTATCATGGCATATCTTGTTGAACAACCGCCCCCTTGTCCACACGTTTTTGTGGATATCTTGTGGGCACATTGTTGACAACTGTCTAAAGCTGTCTGGCGGTCGAGTCGAATAATGTGAATAAAGTTATGCACAGCTTGGCAGGGCCGTCCCCCTATAAAAACATTTTATAGAATTATTTAGTAGATAGATTTACGTGATAGATTTGTACGTCCTTCGCCTTACGACCGGGCCGTTTTCGGACGGTTGCAGCCCAAAACAAAAGCCCCCAACTCCGCTGAAGTCAGCAGGTTGAAGGCTTTTGGCGCGAATTCTTTCATTCCTATTCTGCAAGTCCGGTTGACGCCCAAGGCACGTTGCTTCTCATACTCGGTAACGATGCTTTCAGAAGCAGAACACGAAGCACTTTCCGCCGCCTCCATCATCCGTCCGCCGGTTCCCGGAGCCGGTTACGGTCGTCACGTATCCGACCGGTCCGGATCGGCAACTTCCCAGACGATGCTCAGCTTGCGGTCAGCCCAGGTACGCACTACCGCTTCCGCGGCCGCCTCCACCTCTTCCTGGGTCAGTTCCTCGAGCCTGATATCCTCGATCTCGACTTCATCTTCTTTTACCAGCTCGCCGCTTACCGACAAATGGATCTTGATTTTCACCCTGGTTCCCCCTCTGCAGAGCATCCGCCTGCCGCTGTCATTTGCATCATTATACCTTTTTCATCCAAAAAAAGACACATTCGGGTTTTCCGATCCGCCTACTTTCCGGTACAATAGAAAGCGGAGGGGGATGAATGATGGATACAGACGCGCTCGAACCGTTTCTCGCAGAACAGCGGAGCAGCCGCAACAAGCTTTACTCGCTGCTCGGCAGGCTGCCGGCCCGGGGCCGCCCGATCAGCTCAGAGACCGTCCACACCGAAGACCGGGGATCGTACAAGCTGGAGAAGCTCAGACTGGACCTGAATGGAATCGAACCGGTTCCCGCCTACCTGCTGCTTCCGAAGCAGCCGCGGCACGGGCGGGAGAAATCGCCGCTTATTGTGTACCACCATTCGCACGGCGGATTTTACCAGGCCGGCAAGGAGGAGCTGCTCGCTCCCGCGCCTTACATGCAGCAGCCCGGCTATGGGGAAGCGCTGACGGAACGGGGATACGCCGTGCTCGCGATCGACTCCTGGGTATTCGGGGAACGCAGCGGACGTTCCGAATCGTCGGTGTTCAAGGAAATGCTCTGGCAAGGCCGCTCGATGCTCGGCATGATGCTGTACGATGCCATCCGCGCCGTCGATTATGCGGTGACCCGTCCGGACATCGACGCTTCCCGGATCGGGACGTGCGGCATGTCGATGGGCAGTACGATGGCTTGGTGGCTCGGCGCGCTCGACACCCGTATCAAGGCGGTAGCCGACATTTGCTGCCTGACCGACTTTCACGCACTGTTGGAAGACCGCGGTCTGGACCGGCACGGCTTATTTTATTACGTGCCCGACCTGCTTACCCATTTTACCGCTTCGCAAATTAACGGACTCATCGCGCCCAGACATCATCTCAGTCTGGCAGGCAATCTCGATCAGCTTACTCCGGCCGCCGGACTCGACCGGATCGACAAGGAGATGCGGACCGTATACGGCTCGATCGGCTCCGCGGATGCCTGGAAGCTGCTCCGTTACGACGTCGGCCACCAGGAGACGCCGGAGATGCGGCAGGAAGTGCTCGACTTTTTTGATCGGGTCTTATGAGCCCCGGAATCATCAGCTATCCAAACAGCTGCGTTTTCGCCACAAGCGGATCGCGGCTTTTTCTTTGTGACGGCGCTTAACGTCCGCAGATCCGGTATGTCTTCCGCCGGTAACACCCATACTATAGCGGAACATATTGGAAGGGCGTGAGTGGACATGCTGCCTATTCTCCGAATTTATACGGCCGATCTTAGCCGCATCGCCCGCAATTGGGCGGCAGCCGTCATCGTGCTCGGACTCGTCTGTCTTCCTTCGCTGTACGCGTGGTTCAACATCGAGGCGTCATGGGACCCGTATGGACAAACGGGGGGACTCGTCGTAGCGGTCACCAATCTCGATCAGGGAGCGGCCATCAGCGGCAAGCCGGTCCGCATCGGCGACGAGATCGTCGAATCGCTAAAGAATAACCCGGCCATCGGGTGGGTGTTCGTTAACGAGGGCAAAGCCATGCGTGGGGTGCAGCACGGGGATTATTATGCCAGCATCGTCATCCCGGACGATTTCTCCGCGAAGATCGGCACGATCGTAACAGACAATCCGCAGAAGGCCGAGCTTGTCTATTACGTCAACGAGAAGGTTAATGCCGTTTCTCCGAAAATAACGGGCAAAGGGGCAAGCGGCATTATCCAGCAGGTCAACCACCAGTTTATTAAAACGGCGAACGGGACGATCTTCCGGATCATGAACGAAATCGGGATCGAGCTGGAGAGCAGCAGGCCGACGATCGAGACGGTCCGCGACACGTTGTTCAAGCTGGAGGCAATGATTCCGGAGATCGAGAAAGCGGCGGCCGCGATGACCCGGGACGTCCGCAAGGCGGAAGAGATCGCCGCCGGCGTGCAAAGCCGCCTCCCCGTCATCGCACAGCTGGCGCAGGACGGCGTGCTGCTCGCAGACCGGCTGAGCGCCGTGCTGGAGCGGGGCTCGGAAGCGATTCAGGCGGCCGGTCCGGATGTAGGCAACGATCTGCAGCTGCTCAAGACGACGGCCGACTCGGCCAAGCTGCTCGTGCAGTCGTTCTGGGACGGTACGGCATCCGCCGCCCTTCCCGAGCTCGGGCTTGAGCGTCTGTCCCGCCGGCTGTCGGCGGCTGCCGATACGACCGAGGTGCTGCTGTCGCTGTTCAACCGGCTGAACGGCTTCCTCACCGGCAATCCGCTGAGCGGCGCCGCCGACAAGCTCGGCCAAGCGCAGGAGGCGTTCCGGCGAATGCAGCGCACCACCGACTCGCTGCGCGATGCAATCGCCTCTGGCGCCAAATCGTACGACGCGCTGCTCAGCGAGCTGGAGCAAGGGGCCGGCCAGACGTCCGAAGCGCTGGACTCGCTGCTGGGCCGTTACGAGACGGAGCTGATGCCGCAGATCGTCCAAGGACTGATTCGGACGAGGGAATTGGCCCAAACGGCGCTGGACGTGTTGAAGCAAGCGAATGCGGCTTTGCCCGAAGTGTCCCGGCTCGTCAGCGACGCCGCAAGCGTACTGGCCGCCAGCGGCAATGCGCTCCAGACGGTCAGCGACAGCCTCCCGGCAGCCGCCGCCAAAATTCACGGGTTGGCGGACCGGATACGGGCGCTGGAGCGGGAAGGGAATCTGAACGATCTGATCGGTCTGCTCCGGAAGGATGCGGACAAAACAAGCGAGTTTTTCGCCGAGCCTGCCGTGCTGCATGAAAACCGGCTGTTCCCGATTCCGAACTACGGCTCGGCGATGTCCCCGTTTTTCACCACCTTGTCGCTGTGGGTCGGAGCTCTGCTGCTCGTGTCGCTGCTGTCGGTCGAGGCGGGGAACGAATCCGGCGTGCCGCAGGAAGGCTATGTCGTTTATTTCGGACGGTTCCTTACATTCTGGACGCTGGCGGTGATGCAGTCGCTGCTCGTCACGATCGGAGACTTGGTTTTCCTCGGGACGTATGCGGCGAATCCGGTATGGTTCGTCTGGTTCGGCGCCGTGATTAGCTCGGTATTCATGCTGATCGTCTACACGCTCGTCTCGGTGTTCGACAATGTCGGCAAGGCGATGGCGATCGTCCTGCTCGTCCTGCAGTTGGCCGGCTCCGGCGGTACGTTTCCCGTACAGGTGACACCGGCCTTTTTCCAGGCGATCCATCCGTTTCTTCCGTTCACCTATGCAATCAGCCTGATGCGGGAAGCGGTCGGCGGCTTGCTGTGGGACATCGCGACCCGGGATCTGTGCCTGCTCGGCGTTTATGCGGCCTTGTTCCTGATCATCGGAATTACGCTGAAGGACTGGATTAACCGCGTGAGCGCAGGGGTTGTCCGCAAAGCGAAAGAAAGCCGTCTGATCCACTAGGACACCTGTGCCAGGCAGGAAATTTGCCTCCCGGCGGAGAACAATCAAGGCAGGAGGTGTTTCCGAGTGATGGTCGAGAAATATCCGCTCTTGGAGGAGCCGGGGAAATCGATGTTTGTATTTGCCGCCGGAGGCAAATTTTACGGTCATATCATCAAGGACCGTACCGATAAAGGTCCTGCCAAGTTTTTGTTCGAGACGGCCCGTTACGGCAGCCTGGAGGAGCTCAAAGCAGAGTATCCGCCGGCGGAAGGCTGACTGCCTTTCCGCTTGAATACCGCATTTTTACGGAACAGGTAAGGGTGAATCCGGCATGGCATTCGGAATTACGAGGGAGCAGCTTAACGAGTGGAAGGAAACCGTATTGAGGGGCGAGATCGCGTATCTGACCCATTATTGGCTCGATCCGCGCTTCCCGGGCGTGCGTACGGTGACGAAGGTGGGGTGCTCCGATCTGGCGCGTTTAACCGAGTGGTGCGTCTCTTACAGCCTGAACCCCCGCTATATCCATAACCGGCCGCCGTTCCCCCACTTCGATCTGATGGGAAGCAAGCAGGTCGAGATTTTGCGGAGCGAACGGTTATGGAGCCATCTCGAACGATTTAAGCTGCTGGAGGAGTAAAGCTTCGCCTCCGCTCACTTGCGCATAAACGAATGCAGACCCTTCGGCGGAAGCTGACGCTTCCCGTCCAAAGGGTCTGTTTGTGCTTCGCCGATGATCCGGCCGAGCCGCTAATTCGCGCCTTCCCGCTTCGGCAGCAGCTTCATATACTCGTCGGACATCTGCATTAACGCCAGCGCGTAATAATAATCTTTCTTGTAGGGAGTCAGGTCGGCTACCGGCTCCAGCGTATCCAGATCGACGGCCGAACCGTCTGCGAAGCCTTCTCCCGGGATAAACAGGATATCGTCGTTGACGAACGAGCCCGTCGGCAGGAAGTAACGAATCCCGAACACGTTGCGCTCGATATTCAGCAGATCTTGTCCGAAATGAACGTACCCCCGCTCCTGGAGCGGAATGCCGAGCAGGTTCGCCACCGTCGGCATCATATCGAGCTGCCCCCCGGCTTGTCCGATCGACTCTCCTTCGGTCTGTCCGGGCACGCGGACGATAAACGGAACGTTAAACCGGGTGACATACGGGTGGTACGGGATGCCGAGTTGGCTCGACACTTCGTCCGGATCGTTGTACTGCGGCTTGAGACCCGAATGATCGCCGTACAGGACGAGAATCGTACTGTCCCACAGTCCCGCTTCCTTCAATCCGTCGATCAGCGTTCCGAGCGCATAGTCCGCATAATGGACCGACTGCAAATAAGCGCCGACCTGCGTATCCTGATAGGTTTCCAACGATAGCGGCAGTTGGTTTCTGTCCTCCGGCACGACAAACGGATGATGATTGGAGGCGGTTATAAACTGGGCGTAAAACGGAACGCCGCGTTCGTTCAGCTCGGCCAGCTCCCGGATTCCGGTGCGGAACAGCTCCTCGTCGGACGCCCCGAACGCATTAAACGAATCGCCGGTAAAAAACGGCTTGTCGAAGTAACGATCGAATCCGAGCGCCGGATACAGCTTGTCGCGGTCCCAGAAACGGACGTCGTTGACGTGGAACGTCAAGGACTGATACCCTTCCTGCTTCAGAAGCTTCGGGAAGCTCGGCAGCTCGCGGTTGCCGAAGCCGGTCGACATCGGAATCGTGCCGGCCGGATACAGCGACGTATTGAATATAAACTCGGCGTCGGACGTATTTCCTTGACCGATTTGCTGATAGACGTTTGTAAAATGATAGCTTTCCCGGACGAGCTCGTTCAGTACGGGGGTCAGCGGCCGGCCGCCGATTTCGTAGCCGATTGTGAAGTTTTGCATCGATTCCATCTGAACGACGATTATGTTTTTGCCTTTTTGCGAACCGAACAGCTTCGGCTGTCCGCCTTCGGCAGCATCGGCCCCGCGATACGGGAATTTCGATTGCACCGCCTCGATTACGCCGGCCGCCTGTCCGATATCGGCAAATTGGGTCGTCCGGCTGTTCTCCCAGCTGTCCCAGGCAAAGGCGCTCTGGTAGTTGAAAAATCCGAGCTGCTCCGCCCGGATCATCTCGTTGCGGACTTTCCCTTCGGCACGGATCGACAGCGCCGATATCGCTACCGCGACGACGACAACCGCCGTCATCGAAGCTTTTCGAAGCGATAACCCGCTCCATACGTCGAGCCGGCGGCGTCTGAGGATCAGCCAGGCGATCGCCGCAAGCAGCATGTCCGCAAAAAAGATGAAGTTTTCCGGGTGCATCGACTTCTTGACGCTGCTCGATACCTGCATAACCTGCTTCAAGCCGTATAACGAAGTATAAGTCACGATTGATCCGAAATGGGTGTAATACAGCGTCGCCGACAACAGGATCACCGATACGACGATATTGAGCGACCAGAAGGCGGCTTTTTTCCCGCGAAGCGGCATGAATAGCTCTACCAGTCCGGCCAGCACGACAACCGAGGCCATATCCAGCGCGGCGCCGCTCCAGTCGATTTTCTCATATATAAACAACCGTAGTGCAATCAGCTTCATCCAAAGCAGCAGCGACATGCGGAAAAACGTACTTCTCCACCATACCGGCGCCGCTCCGCCGATCTTCATCTCCATCCCCCCGCTCCAGTACCTGAAAAGCATCCCTATCATTATAGCGGTCCAATATTAATTTTACGTTAATAGATAGGAGGAAGTTACACAGAAGACGGGCCGGGAGGAAGCGGCAAGAAGGGAGCTCAGCGGTCTCTGTACCCGGGGTGCGAGTAGTCGGGATGCCTCAGCTTGGCGAGCAGGCCCGTCCGCTCGATATGGTCCCGGGTTCTCGGCGTGCCCAGCTCATACAAATAAGAATAAACCCGGAGCAGTTGCTCGTTGTAGTCCTTCGTCGCTTCGTCCCGGTCGGCCGACTTGTAAGGAATCGGCGTCCGGACGAACGTGCTGAAGTCGTCGGCCCGCTGCGTCTCCAGCAGCTGGCTCAGCCGCCCGGCCTCCTGCTCCGTCGCCTCGATCGTGAACTCGTATTCGGAATGTATAGGCTCTGTGCCCGGGCCGATTCGCACGACGCTTAAGTTCGAGACGGAGACGAGGTACGTGTCTTTCTCCGGTCCCGCGGTCCGCTCCACATGCTCCGTATCCGGAGCATCGTTCCTATTCGTCAGGCGGCTGCGGTTCGTTTGGCTTGTCCAATTCATGCGCACCAGCTCCTCTTCGGCGTAATTAGTTATGAATACCCGGCCGGCCGCTCCGTTAAACACCAAAAAAACGCGCTATTGTCCGAGGACAAGGTACGAGATCAGAGCTTAAACGCTTGCTGCGTCCGGTCCCGGCACCGGCGATTCACTCGGCCGTTCCAAGGCACACAGTCAGCTCTGACTTTGTACTAGCGCGTTTCCCATATTCCATCCTACCGTTTATCGGTCACCTTCGGCCGGATCGGGGAGCCGTCCCCGCTGCTGCCGTCACGGCCGCTTCTGATGAAAACATTTTCCGCTATAACCGCCACCAGCACACCCATCAACAGTCCGTTACCAACCATCGGCCGGATAAAAGGCGGCAAGTTCAAAAAAGCTTCCGCAGGAATGTTCATTAAAGATACGCCGAGAATAACAGGCCCGGCCAGACGCAGCACCATCCCGTTCGTAAGCGGCAGTCCCGCCGCCACCCGCAGCGCGGAACCGAACAACGGCCAGTAAGCGACGAACAGGACGGCTTGCGCCACACTGAGCGGCATCGCCGACAGATGGGTGCCGAGCGGCGGCACGAGTCCGATGACGATAAACATCGCCGATCCCGCAAGGAACGGCGCCCGTTTCAGCAGTCCGGTCGTCTGCAAAAAGCCCAGCGTCGAGGTGAACGGCGCGTACGGGACCAAGCCAAACGCTCCGCCCAGAACGGTAAAACCTCCTGTCAGCATAAACGAGCGGCGGAATTGACCCGAAGCCGCCTTCTGCGCGTACAGCTCGTCGGCCCCCCGGATCGCAGCCAAATTGTTAGAGGCGTTCAGCAGCCCCGTCAGCAACGCCGTCAAGAATATCCCCCACGACAGATGCGGCGTCCCCCACGGAAACAAGGACAACAGCGAGGAAGCCGCTTCGCCCGTCCCAGCGGAACTGCCGCCGCCCCCCGCCTCCGTCACCGGCGAGGCCAGCCACAGCGAATAACCGATCCAGCCAGCCGCTATGCCGATCAGTACCGCATAATTGCGGATCGGCCCTTTCCCCGCCTGCACTACGATCACGAGCACGGCTACGAGCAGCGACAAGAGCATCACTTGCACCGATACCGGATGACCGGGCGTGTAATCCAGCATGCCCTTGAAGAACAGCAGCGTCAGCTGCAATGCGAGCAGAAATAAATAAACGCACGTGACGACCGGCCCGAACAGACGGGCCAGAATATGGCTGAACCCGGTAGCACCGATCAGAAACGTCACAACCCCGGAAGTGAGGATGCCGAGCGACAACGCTCCGCCTACCTCGGGAAGAGACATGCCGAGCGATGGGGCGGAAGCCGCCATGCCGAGCAGCATCCCCCACCACATCCCCGAATGGCCTTCCAGCAAAGGATAGCGGTGACCGAACAAAGCCTGCAGGGCGCTTGCCGCCCCGGTCAAGATGAACGCGCGCTGCAGCGCGGCGGCCACCTCCGCATCGGACAGCTCGAAGGCAACGCCAATAGATAAAGGAACGACTACCGTATTGGCAAACATAAAGAAGAGCCACTGAAGCCCGCCCAGCAGCGTTTGAACAGAAGTGGAGCGATTCATGATGATTTCCTTTCCCTGGCGCTGACTCGTTGCCGCCGTCCCGCCTGCGCGGTGCCGAGCGCTCCCCGTCTTCTTGCCGGTAGTCCGCTTGACCGGAGTCGTCGCCTCTGGTTCCGGCACAGGCAATTGAGACAATTCCCGAATTCGATCCCGTTATATGTAAATGTACAACTATTGTTGATTGATTCGATGATTGAATTAGGGACAAGTCCCATCCTAGCATCCCTTTTGCTTTCGGGTCAACACCCTGTGTCCGCAATTTCCTATTGCTCCCGGCCGGCCAGCCGGGTTTCCTTCGTTATGACCGTTTCCTCTTTTCTTTGTTGCCTTCGATCGCGGTGATAATGCTTTTTGCAAAATCCTTTGGAGTAATGCCGTTCCCCACATCCCTCCAACTGACATGTCCGGATGATCGGCGATCTGCGTCTGCCCATTATGTACCCTCCTGAAAGCCGGCTGTTCCTCATGATCGCTTCAGAGCGTATAAGGTTTTGCTGCCCTATTGTAGATTAACCAACAGTGTAGGACAGGTTCCTATACAAAATCTGAACAAATAGACCTAGCGCGCATGATATTTTCGGAGGATTGACTTCTATTTTCTTTCGTGATATGATTAATAAATTGTGTGTGTTATCGCATTGCTATACCTCCAAACTACTCCACGCCATTACAAATTCCATAACCCTTAGAGTTTGATTCGATGTAGGTACCTGATTCACACTGGCACGATCAAGGAATCGTAAGGATGGAAGAGAGGTAGGGCTTCCATTGTTTTAGGTCATTCCGATTTGTTCGAGAATGGCGTCATTGGTTTGCAGGAACGTAGCCATATTTTGTCGAAAAATACGCAGTAACCCTCTAATTGTCGTATCGATCGCTAACACACATCCATACAACGCCCCGGCTTTTGGCCGGCGGCGTTTTTTGAACGTTAAAGAATGTTTAAGTTTACTAAAGCGTTAAAGCGGTAAAATAAAACATTATTTACCAAGAAAAGCCTCCGCTTACGCAGGGTCATTCATCGTGGAAAAGGCTTCGTTTAAAAGCTTTTCTTATTTGGAGTCATCGGATAAAGCTGAGGGTCTTCCTGCAAAAAAGAAAAAGCCTTCCGGTTAAAGCGTACGCAGACGTACACCAACCGGAAGGCCGTTTATTAAAAACTGGACTGTAAAAGGGCGGTCAGCACTGCTCCGGATTCGGCCTGCCTTCCTCTTCCTTCGTGCGGAAGCTGCTGCCGCAGCCGCAGGTCGCGATTGCGTTCGGATTGTGGATCGTGAACCCGCCCCCCATCGCCGACTCTTTGAAGTCGATCTCAAGGCCGCGCAAATATTTGGTGCTGTCGCCGTCTACGACGACCTTCAGACCGTTAATATCGAGCACCTGATCGGTTCCTTGCTGATCGTCGTCAAATCCCATTCCGTATGAAAAACCGCTGCAGCCTCCTTCCTTAACGCCTACGCGCAAGAACAGGTTCGGCGTTTCCTCGGCGGCCAGCATTTCTTTAATTTTATCGCAAGCTTGCTCCGTAATCGTAATCATGTTCGTTCCCTCCTTCGTTTCCTTCGCACTTTCAGTATACTCCTATTCGGTTGCCTCCTCAAGAGGCCGCGCCCCGCCGGTTCCCGCCGCAGCAGGATAAACCTGCTGTTGCCCGAGCCACCCGGTAGGTTTATAATTAGATAGGTTAAGGGTACGATTCGGGTTGAATCACTTGGCAAGGAAGGAGCCACTACTTTTAGAATTTGAATACGTAATGGCTTCTTAGATCAAAGGAGGAGCACCTATATGAGCATCATCGTAACGAACCCCGACAAGCGTATGGCTGAGATTGCCGACAAGGTCGAGAACGGCGAGCGGCTTACGCTGGAAGACGGAGTTTTTTTGTATGAATCCGACGATTTGCTGACGATCGGACAACTGGCCAATCAAGTAAACCTTCGCAAAAACGGCCGCAAAGTTTATTTTATTGAGAACATGAGCCTGTACTTTACAAACGTATGCGAAGACCGGTGCGCTTTTTGCCATTTCCGCCGCGACGAAGGACAAGAAGGAGCTTATACGCTAAACCCCAAGCAGATTCTGGACTATGTCGGCAAGCATTACCACCCCTTGATGCGCGAGTTCCACATTACCGGGGGGCATAATCCGCACGTCCCATTCGACTACTACGTCAATTCGATCCGCGTTCTGAAAGAAAATTATCCGAACGTAACGATCAAGGCGTATACCGGAGCGGAGATCGACTTTTTCTCCCGGATCAGCGGACTTTCCTACAAAGAAGTGCTGGTCAAGCTGTCCGAAGCCGGACTGGGCACGCTGCCCGGCGGCGGCGCGGAGATTTTGACCGACCGGTACCGCAGCAAAATGAACGTGGAGAAGGCGACGTCGGACCAATGGCTCGACGTGCACCGGACCGCTCACAAGCTCGGCATCCGCACACATGCGACGATGCTGTACGGCTCGATCGAGACGAAGGAAGAACGGATTCGCCACATGCTCCAGCTTCGCGGCCTGCAGGACGAAACGAACGGATTCATGGTATTCATCCCCAATTCCGTCCAACCGGCCAATACGACGATGGGCATCAAGCGCCGCACTTCCGCTTTCGACGATCTGAAGACGATCGCGATCAGCCGGCTGATGCTGGATAACGTTCAGCATGTCAAGGCTTACTTTATCAACCTGGGCACGCAGCTTGCGCAGCTCGCCTTCACCTTCGGAGCCTCCGACGCTCACGGAACGATCGTGCAGGAACGGATCAGCCATTCCGCCGGCGCTTTGTCCCCGGAAGGCCTGACGCGCGACGAGCTTGTGCATCTGATCAAAGGGGCGAACCGGATTCCAGTGGAACGCGATACGTTCTACAACGAAATTCAGGTGTTCGAGTAATTTCTAATAAGCTCCCGGCCTTCTCATAATCTTCCGTTTCGCGTGACACCCTAATACCAACAACATCAAGATTAGCATCGTTACTAAAGGATTTTGGAAAGGAACTCATCTGGAATGGGTAAATTCGTCATTTTGGGCGGCGGGTACGGCGGGCTTACGCTCGCTTTGCACCTGCTGGAGCAAGATCCCCCTCACGGCACGGAGATTGTGTTGATCGACCGTATGCCGTATCAAGGACTAAAAACCGAATATTACGCGCTCGCCGCGGGCACCGTATCGGAAGCGGAGATTCGTGTGGCGTTCCCGACCGACCCGCGGATTATTTTGAAGTACGGCGAGGTGACCGGTGTCGATCTGGACAACAAGCTCGTGATGATGGACCAGAACGATCCCGTCTCGTACGATTGGCTCGTCATCGCCCTCGGCTGTGTCGATAAGTTCCACGGCATTATCGGGGCGGATACGTACGCTCACGGCATCCAGACGTTGTCGGCATCCCGCAAAACGTATCAGGCGATCAACGATTTGAATCCGTACTCGCAGGTTTCGATCGTAGGCGGAGGGCTCAGCGGCGTAGAGATCGCTTCCGAGCTGCGCGAAAGCCGGCCCGACCTGAACATTCGCATGATCGACCGCAGCGCCAGCATCCTGTCGTCGTTTCCCGACAAGCTTCAAGCCTATGTGCGGGACTGGTTTATCGAGCATGACATCGAGATGTTATCCCGCGTATCGCTTCAACGTGTCGAGCCGGGAATGCTGTATAACGGCGAGCAGGAAATCAGTACCGATCTGACCGTATGGACGGCAGGCATTCAGCCGAGCCCGATCGTGCAAAATCTGGACCTGCCCAAAGACAATCAAGGCCGTGTGCTGCTTAACGAGTATCATCAAGTTCCCGCTTACCCCGAAGTATTCGTCGTCGGCGACTGCGCCAGCCTTCCGTTCAGCCCGAGCGCTCAAGCCGCCGAAGGACAGGGCCGCCAGGTAGCCGAGGTGATGCATGCGCTCTGGAAAGGCGAGAAGCCGGTCATGAAGCCGATCAAGCTGAAAGGCGTGCTCGGTTCGCTCGGCAAAAACGCCGGATTTGGCATGATGGGCAAAAAGACGGTCATTATGGGGAAAGTGCCGCGTGTGCTGAAAAGCGGAGTTTTGTGGATGTCCAAGCATCATTTCGGATAAAATCCGGCCCCCCGAAATTCCGCGCAGGCGAAAAACCGGTTCCCGGAGGAACCGGCTTTATTCGTCCAGCCAATCGAACTGCTTCTCCCACTGCTCGATTTTGTGCAAAATCGCCTGCAACAGCTCGTCCGCCGTCTCCGCCGGTACGATCTCTCCGTTGACAAGGGCGTAGGGCTCCATATAACACTGCCCGCAGTTGCCGAGACAGCCGTATTCGATGACGTCGATGTCCGGATTTTGTTCCAGCTCGCGCATGACGGCATCGGTGCCGTGATGCATATTGTTCGTACAAAATTCTACGATCGGTCTCATGTTCCCACCATCCGGTTCCGCACCATTTTCATTTCGTGTATAATGTACTATAATAATATGAGAAAGGAGATGAGGCAAATGAGCGAGAACGTACAACAAGAAGCTGTTTATGATGAAGTGCTCGAAGTATTGGATAAATTGCGCCCGTTTCTGCAGCGTGACGGCGGTGACGTGGAATTGGTCGACGTAGAGGACGGAATCGTAAAGCTGAAGCTGATGGGTGCTTGCGGAAGCTGCCCCAGCTCGACCATAACGCTGAAGGCCGGTATCGAAAGAGCACTGGTTGAAGAAGTGGAAGGCATTACAGAGGTCGTCCAAGTATTCTAAACCATTTCACTCCAAAAACAGGGTGGCTGCATAATAAGCAGTCACCCTTGTTAATGTTACAGAAAGCTTGAGTTCGCTAAAGTGGTAAAGCTTCAAAGCAATGCTTCAAAAAGCAAACTGTGAGTTTCTGTACCAACGAAAACAGAACAATCCAGGTACATACCGCAAGGAGGAATATCGGGATGGATCAGCATCAGCAATGGCTGGAGCAGGCGATCCGCATGGCGGAACTCAACGCTGGCAGCGGAGGAGGCCCCTTCGCCGCCCTCGTCGTTAAGAACGGCCGTATTGTCGGCAGAGGGGTCAACGGCGTTCATCTGGACCATGACCCGACTGCTCACGCCGAACTGCTCGCGATCCGCGAAGCCTGCATCCATCTGGAGACGACGGATTTATCCGACTGCACGCTGTATGCCAGCGGCGAGCCTTGCCCGATGTGTATGGGCGCCATCTATTGGGCCAGACCCGGCAACGTTTATTATGCGTGCAGCAAGCAGGAAGCGGCCGATGCGACGGCTTTCGGCGACCCGCTGGACGGCTTTTACCAAGAAATGCTCCAGCCTTCGCAAGCCCGCTCGATTACAATGCGGAAGCTGGAAAGCGGCAGCAAGCTCGCTCCCTTTTATGCATGGCGCGATATGCAAAGCGAGTAATCCCGACAGTTCCCGGAACTTTGTCCATAGAGGGAAGTAATAAACAGCCCGGGTATGTTGCGCAAAAACGCGATCCGTACATTCGAACGATAGACGTAGCCTGCTGGTCAAGGGCCGATGTTACTGTAAAGAAATATCGGGAGCAGATCACTTCTCCTGTTCAGCCTTCGCTTGCCGTACTTCTGCTCTCGTACATATCTTTCACAATATCTTCAATGCTCGTCTCCCGCATCTGGATGTCTTTGACCCGGTTGTGCGCCGTCAAAATTTG
The DNA here is from genome assembly GCF_058135425.1 of Paenibacillus sp. MAH-35. NCBI lineage: Bacteria > Bacillati > Bacillota > Bacilli > Caryophanales > Paenibacillaceae > Paenibacillus > Paenibacillus sp. MAH-35. Next base: position 2,087 of record NZ_JBYUPU010000036.1, on the reverse strand, counting down.
AATCACTTCCGGAACGGTAATCTGCTTTTTCTGAAATTGGATCGTTTTCAGCGGCCCTTCTTCTTTGACAACGGTCAGCCGTTCATCCTCAAGCCAAAAGCTGTCCGAGTCCAGCTCAATGCGGATAAAATGCCCGCCCGCATAGCTTTCCTTGAATGCCGATAACGAACCGTCATACAGCACTTGTCCTTGATCAATCATAATGATGCGGTTGCAAATTTGCTCAATATCGTCCATATCATGGGTCGTTAACATGAGCGTCGTCTGCTTTTCTTTGTTCACTTCTTTCACAAATTGGCGGATGCGCGATTTGGCGATAATGTCCAGCCCAATTGTCGGCTCATCCAAATATTTACGATCGTAAGAGAGCCGAAGGTAAGCCGCATAAAGTGGCTCTGGTCGCATGCGCAAATAAGCTGGTTAATGGCTACACGCAATCTTGAAAAGTAAAAAGCATTCCCGTCCAGTTTAACAAAAACATTATTGGTATAACTTTCCAAAACGAATGGGATTGGAGGGTTATTTGGTGTGCCCTTATTTAACTATACCACATGATTCATTTTTATTTTGATGGGAATCTTGACAAGCTATTAGCTGGTATAGTTCTACAAGAAATAATTTCTCTATTCACTTAAATAGATTTCGATTCTTTCTTTCCCCTTCCCAATATTATTACGCTTCAACATAATTTCTCCAACTTCACCTGTTTTCTTCAAGTGAGTTCCACCGCAGGGAACCTTTGAAAAACCCTTAACTTCCCAATATCTTCTTCTATTTCCTTCGTCACTGAAGGCACTAGTGATGTCTAAGTTTGCCTCAATGATCTCACGGGATTCTTTCTCGATCAAAGGAAATGATTTTGAAATGTTCTCGTGCCATACGAAATCTATTCGGGCTTTATCTTGAGCGATATGAGCGCCTATTTTCTCGATACCTTTCAAATGTTTATATGCTAATTCTAATACAACCTCCGCTGCAAAATGTAGTCTCATAAGTCTATAACGACGATCCCATTCTATGGTCATCGTCACTTCATCATCAACTTTTAAATCATGTTCTTTTTCTACTGTATAAATGATTTCATGACCATCTTTCTTTGCTTGATGTACGGAATACCCACCAATCAATCCTGTATCACTATCTTGACCTCCAGAGAAAGCATAAAAGATGGTTTTTTCCACTGTAATGTCATTTCCGTTTACACTGGCTATGCGAGTATCTAGTTTTGTTAAATATGGGTTTGTCCAAAATACTTTTTCAACCATATCAGCACTTCCTTATCACATCATGAATTACATACCAGTTTTACGATTCAGAATAATGCATGACAACTTGTAGGATGACATCTTCATCCGTGTCATTTATATATTTGTGTGTAATGTTTCCTGCAAATCGTATAGCGCCTCCTTTAGACAAGGTATACTCGTCATCCTTAATCATAATTTTAAATTCCCCTGTAATAACAGTAATATACTCTTCGACCCCCACATTGTGGGGTTTGGAAACATAGTTTCCTTTAGGTTTTAAGACAATCGTGAAAATTTCAATTTGAGTTTGCGGATTGAATGGAAATAATAAATAGACTAGACAATTACCGTTATCCTCCGTTATATCTGGTACTTCTTTTTGATTAACAATGGATATTGTAGATTCGTCGTCTTTAATTAGCGATGAAAAAGAGATATTAAGTCCCGTAGCAATTTTCCAAAGGGTAGTCACTGTTGGCTGTGTGTCCCCACGCTCGATTTGATGTAGCATACCTTTACTAACCCCAGTTAAATCTGCCATTTTATCTAAGCTTAATTGCCTTTGCTTTCTCACACGTTGCAAGTTGTGTCCTATCCTGATGTGAATACCATCCAAGAAATAACCTCCTTTTGTTCATTATATTATACAAACATAACAGTATAAAAAACAAGTCGATTAAAACTGTAGTTATACTAATCTGCCCTTTAGCTTAAATCGGGTAGGAGGCTACCCATTAATTGAGTAGCCGACCTCCCACACCACCGTACATACCGTTCGGTATACGGCGGTTCCTTAGATCACGCAGTTATTTGTCGATAATATTCTGAAAAGAAGAGAAA
>NZ_JBYUPU010000035.1:0-75934 GCF_058135425.1 Paenibacillus sp. MAH-35 | reverse complement strand
ATATATAAAGTTTCATTTATCAAACAAATTTCATACAATAAACTCATACGAAGAAAGGGTGAAGCGACAATGAATGAAAAACGCAACATGGACGATCGATTCCTCTCGGCGGCCACGGCCACACCTGCAGAGCCCAACCTGCAACGCGAACAATTTCCTTACGACGCTCCTCCGCTTGTACTCTTCGACGGTGTGGACGTCCCGCTGGACCGTCCCGACTCGATCTTCATTACCGACACGACGTTCCGCGACGGCCAGCAAGCCCGCCTCCCTTACACCGTCGATCAGATTACCGATTTATTCGATCTGCTTCACCGGTTATCGGGGCCCAGCGGCGTCATCCGCCAGAGCGAATTTTTTCTGTACAGCGAGAAAGACCGGCAAGCGGTCCGGGCATGCCAGGAGCGGGGATACGAATTTCCGGAAATAACGGCTTGGATTCGCGCGGTGGAGAAAGATTTTCAGCTGGTCAAAGAGATGGGCATCCGCGAGACGGGCATCCTGACCTCGTGTTCGGACTACCATATCCATCTCAAGCTGGGCTTGAACCGGGAACAGGCGATGAAGCAATATTTGTCCGTTGTGCGCGCCGCCCTGGAGGAAGGCGTTCGCCCCCGCTGCCATCTGGAGGATGTGACAAGGGCTGACGTATACGGCTTCGTCGTCCCGTTCGTGCAGCAGCTCCAACTGCTTTCCACGGAAAGCGGCATCCCCGTCAAGGTGAGACTATGCGATACGATGGGTTATGGCGTCAGCTATCCCGGAGCGGTACTGCCGCGCAGTGTGCCGCGGCTGCTGCACGCTTTGCGGACAGAGACCGGCATCCCGTCCGCACAGCTCGAATGGCACGGGCATAACGACTTCTACAAAGTGCTTACCAATGCGGCGACGGCTTGGCTGTACGGCTGCTCCGGGGTGAACGGAACGCTGCTCGGGTTCGGCGAACGGACGGGGAATACTCCGATCGAAGGGTTATTGTTCGAATACATGGGTCTTACAGGGGACCGTTCGGTTGATACGCGGGTCGTTACGGAAATCGCGGATTATTTCGAACGCGAGCTCGGGTACGAAATCCCTCCGATGACGCCGTTCGTCGGCAAAAGCTTCAACGTAACCGCAGCCGGCATCCATGCCGACGGCATTATCAAAAACGAAGAGATCTACAACATCTTCGACACCGCGAAGCTGCTGAACCGGCCGCTCGGCGTCCTCGTCACCGACAAAGCAGGCACGGCCGGCGTCGCGCATTGGGTGAACCGCTATCTCGGCCTGACCGGCAGCGAGCGCGTCGATAAACGCCACCCTGGCGTGAAGGCGCTGTACGAATGGGTCGTCCGGCAATACGAGAACGGGAGAACGACCAGTCTATCCGACGGGGAGCTCGCAGGTGCGGCACAGCTCCATCTGCCGGAGCGGTTTCTTGCCGGAGGGAATTCCCCAGAACCCGTCTAATCCCGCCGATCGTCTCGGCAATAACGGAACCAAGCGTTCCGCTATTCCCTTCGGGCATACCGGCCCCAAGCGATAGCGGAAACGCAGCTTCCCAGCACCATTAGCCCACATATCCACATTTTATTAACAACATATCCACGAAAATTTATAACTTATCCACGGCAATTACACACACTATCCACAACTTATCCACAGTTTGCACAGAGAGGAGCAGCGTCCTTATTCAAAGCAGAACAAGAGCAGCCCTTCAGGCGCGCGGCTCCCCGGAGAGAGGCGAAAGCAACAAAAAAGCTGCCCTTGCGGGCAGCTCACTGCTTGCTTAGTTCCCAGCCGATTAGCGGCAGAAACGCTCAAACGCTTGAGTCAGATCTGCGGCGATCTCCGATGCGGAGCGGTTCTCGATCTGATGGCGCTCGATCATGTGTACCAGCTCTCCGTCCTTCATCAGGGCGATCGATGGAGACGACGGGGGGTACGGCGCGAAATATTCGCGGGCTTTGGCCGTAGCTTCCTTGTCCTGTCCGGCAAAAACGGTAAACAGGTGATCCGGCGTAATATCGTGCTGCAGCGCTTGCGCGACACCCGGGCGGCATTGGCCGGCGGCGCAGCCGCATACCGAGTTGACGACGACGAGCGAGGTGCCCTTCGCGCTTTCGAACTGCTCTACGACCTCATCCGGCGTACGCAGCTCCTGAATGCCGATACGGGTCAAATCCTCCCGCATGGGTTGAACCACATCTTTCATATATGCTTCGAATGACATGGACATGATCTTCACTCCTCCAAGATTCGCAAGTTTCGAATCGAAAATGTTGACTAACTTTTATTATACATCTCCAGCCCGCGTAAGCAAAGCCCCCATTCGAAACCGAACGGATGAGATTTCTATAAAGAGCCGTCATCTCCGTTCGAAACATCGCATTGTCCCCATCGTCGCATGGCTGCCTGATTAAGCGCCGCCTGTCTCTTTTTACATAAAGGGGTGGTACGGTCTGCCGCGAAACCTCCAGCCGGGCTAACCCGATCCCTCCGCCCTGCCAACCTTTCAATTCCGCTTATTCCTTTACATGATCCGGGTCGGGGTCCGTGCCCGCATCGTAAGCGGTGTTTTTATCCGGATGCATGAACCGGCCGCCTTGAGCCGAAGGCAAGATCCCCTTCTCGAAATAATCGCGGTTCTCGTCGGTCTGAAATCCGATATCCTTGAACGGGTGCACCCATTGATCGCCCGCCATGACCATCGGGTCGGTTTCTTCCGTCCACTGGCTGAGCGGGGAGTCCGGCGATTCGTAGATATGGTCGCCGATCGTCACGCCGAATTCGTTAATAAACGGTTTTCTTGGGCCTCGGCCTTCCGTAAACTGGGGCAAAAAATTAATTTCGAACGGGTCCAGCGATGCATCGTCCCCGCCGGCCTGTGGCTGCTGCTTCGCATGCCGCGCCTGGCGCTCGTTGTAGTTTTTGTCCATATTCCGCTCCTGTCGGGACCCGGCTTAAACCGAGGGACGGTTCGGACCGTCCAGCTTTTTATCCACGACGCTGCCGGCCGATTTCCCGCGGGTTTCTTCGTTTTGCTGGGCTTGACGGCGCTGCGCGATAGAGTCCTGATCGTTTTTTGGTTGGTTTGACATGATTGGTCATCTCCCTTCCGCCTTATTATGCGACAGAGTAGACGAAACAATGCCAATTCCCGCCAAAGCAAGCGCCCACCATTGATCGGACGACAGCAGCAGCACGGCAGGCTTCGGCACCGCACCGAAGGAGACGGCCAGCAGCCCCAGCCCCATATAGATCGAGCCGGCTCTGTACAGCTCCCCCGTGCCCGCCTGCCCCCGGCGTATCCACAGCAGCAGGGCAACGAACGCCGCCGCCAGCATCGTATAAGCGGACACCGGATGATACCGGAATTCGGGGTCGTTCACACTTATTCCCCACGGCAGCGACGTCGGTTTCCCGTAATTCCAATCGATCGCCGCGTACACGATAACGGCCAGCGCAGCTCCAAAAGTGGCAAGATCGAGAAACAGCCGGATCGGGATCGCTCTCCTGCGCAGACGCACAACCAGATACACGCCTGCTGCCAGCATCGCGACGAAAGCTTCCCGCGTTCCCCCGCTAAGGAGCAGCAAAGCGGACGGCCGTTCCCAGATGACAGCCGGAGCGAACAAGACGTGGCCAAACTTCCATACGATCAGTGCGATAAAAGCCGCATTCTGCAGCAGCTCCGCCGCTTCCTTGGCAGGGCTGCCGCCAGCCGTCCTCGCCATCAGGTGGACAGCCGCGATCGCCGTCAGCGCTGCCGCAATGACGGCCAGCAGTCCGGTCTGGATCGCGAACGGCCCCCATGAAATCATTTGAGGCAAAACCAATCACTCCGTTCCTCTATGTATAAGTCGGGAAAATGAAACCAACCTATTCGTAAGCGCGGGACAAACCGATGATCCCGCCGGACCAAACTTCGGGAGGCGAGTCCGATTCATAAAAACACGCTCGTATTATGCGTTTCGGCTGTGCTTGCGCTATGTTCATGCGCCATACCCAGCTTCGCGGGCAGATGGACAGCCGAAGCGGAACTGTCGCCCAGGAATCTGTCTGGACTCACATCTCCCGGCGCTTTTGCCGCAGCCGAAAACCGTGCCGCAAAGCTTCCACGGCAAACTCCGGACAAGCAAATATCCCCCGGATCACAAACGGAATCGCCTCTGCTCTCCTTTATTCTGCTGAGCGACCTTCACATTCAAGAGACCGATAAAGAATCGCAGCATTTGCTCATGAAAGCGCTTATAGAATATTATACCATAAAGCCGGACGCCGATTTACTTGTACTCAATGGAGATTTGACGAACGGCGGCGAGCGGGACTTCATCCGTCTGAAGGAGCTGCTCAGCCGGACGCCCCACCCTCCTGTTCACGCGACGATGGGCAACCACGACTATTACCGGATGTGGCTGCATGGCGGGACTCATTACGATTACACCAAGTTAAGCGGAGACTGGAGCTCTTATCAGGCAGCTTCCCAGTTCAAGCGGCATTTCGGCTATCGCCGGTTGTATCACGAAACGTCCGTGCGCGGCGTGCCCTTTCTTTTTCTAAGTGGAGAAGCGTACCGGGACGTCGACGAATCGGTCGGCGAGGACGCCAGTTTGTCTGACGAGCAGTTGAACTGGCTGGACGGACGTCTTGCCGATTTAACGAGTCCTCCTCGGCATACGGGAGCATCGGGAGGGAACGGTCCGGATTCCGGCAGCTCTTGCATGCCGGCATTCGTCTTCCTGCACCAGCCCCTGCCGGACACGGTGGAAGGCAGCTCGCTCGAGCGCGGCGTGGTCCAGCATGAACGTCTGCGCGCCATCCTCGCGAAATACCCGGCCGTCGTCCTGTTCTCCGGACATACGCACTGGGATCTGGAGACGACTGGGCAGCTGTGGCGCGGTCCCTTCACGGCAGTTGGCAGCGGCGCCATCCGCGGGGTGTATTCGGCCGGGAATAAGCCGGTATCCCCGCTCAAAAGTGAAAGCTTGTTCGTCGAGGTATACCGTGACGGGCGAATCGCCGTGCGGGGGCGCAACCATACGGATGAGCGGTGGACGGGCGAAGCATCGGTCATCCCGTACATCAAGCGGCGTTAATCCATAATACCGGCAACTATCTACTCCCCTCTCTGCTCGCCGCCGTTTTCCTTTTCCGCCAAAACACGCTACAATGAGCGTATTCACCCGGCTTCGTCCGGAAAAGGAGCGGAATTCACGTGATTTACGACTGTATCGTCATCGGCGGCGGCCCTTCAGGCCTGATGGCCTGTATAGCGGCGAGCGCGGGAGGAGCAAGCGTGCTGCTGATCGACAAAGGAGATAAGCTGGGCCGCAAGCTCGGCATATCCGGCGGCGGCCGGTGCAACGTCACCAATGCGAAAGAGCTGGACGAGCTGATCCGGCACATCCCCGGCAACGGCCGGTTTTTGCACAGCGCCTTGAACACGTTCAGCAATCGGGACATTATCGCCTTTTTCGAGGGGATGGGGATTAAGCTGAAGGAGGAGGACCGCGGACGGATGTTCCCGGTCAGCGACAAAGCCAAAACGGTCGTAGACGCGCTCGTAGGCCGGGTAAGGGATCAAGGCGTTGCGGTTCGCATCAACAGTCCGGTCGACCGGGTGCTGTACGCAGACGGGCGGGTGGCCGGAGTCCGGCTCCGTTCGGGAGAAAAGCTCGCAAGCCGCTGCGTCGTCGTCGCATCCGGGGGAAAGTCCGTGCCGCATACCGGGTCCACAGGGGACGGCTACACCTGGGCCGAGGACGCGGGGCATACGATTACGGAATTGTACCCGACCGAAGTGCCTCTTACGTCGAACGAATCGTTTATCCGCAGCCGCGAGCTGCAGGGGTTGAGCTTGCGCGATATCCATTTGTCCGTATGGAACCAGAAGGGCAAAAAAATCATCGAGCACGAGGGCGATATGATTTTCACCCATTTCGGCCTATCCGGCCCTGCGGCGCTGCGCTGCAGCCAGTTCGTCGTCAAGGAGCTGAAAAAATCCGGGGAAAACACCGTACGGGTGACGATCGATCTGTGTCCGGACCGTTCGGAGGACGAAGTGTTCGCCGACTCGATGCGGCTCGCCCGCGAAGATTCGAAAAAAGCGGTTAAAAACATACTCAAACCGTTGTTCCCGGACCGGCTTATTCCGCTTCTGCTCGCCAAGGCGGAAATCCGGGAAGACGTTACGTACGACAATATCCCCAAGCAGCCCTGGAGTGAGCTCGCCAAGCTCGCCAAAGCGTTCCCGGTACGCGTGAACGGCACGCTGTCGATTGAAGAAGCGTTCGTCACCGGCGGCGGCGTCAACCTGAAGGAGATCGACCCAAAAACGATGCAGTCGAAGCGGATGCCTGGACTGTTTTTCTGCGGCGAGGTACTGGATATTCACGGCTACACCGGCGGCTACAACATTACGGCCGCCTTTACGTCGGGATACACGGCAGGTAAAAGCGCCGGCGAAGAGGCGGAGCAGCTGAAGCTTGAACAAGGAGCGGACTGAATTCACTTCGGATCGGTCAGCAGGAAAACGTGCTAACGCTGCCTGTTCACAACGTTCATAGGTTTGATCATCAAGTAACCCTTAGCGGAAGATCTTCTTCCGCTATTTCTTCTATTTACCCGTTTTTACAGGTTCAACGGAAGAACAACTTCCGCTATTTCTTGGAAAATGGGGCAATTTCTCCTCTTTCGCATGGATAACGGAAGCGTTTCTTCCTCTATGATCTCTTTTGACGCTCATTGGTCGAAACAGCGGAAATTATACTTCCGCGTTTGTCTCGGTAACACGCCGTTGTTTCGGATTTCCTCGAAACGGTGTGGTGCGGGCTAACGTGAACCTCTGCATTCTACTTCAGATCAACTCATCCCTACTCCATCCCCATATTGTCCACAAGAAACCAACAACTTCACCCTAACTTATCCACAGTATCCACGGGTGATATCCACAACTTATTCACAAAAGTCAGTTTCCTGTGCCCTCACCAGCAAATAGCGCACTTTTTAGGCGAAGTCTTCTCCACGATGAATATCCTTTATTAATTTACAGCTTTTTTTATGGCAAGAAATCGACAATTTCCATACGGCTTTAATCATTTCAATCATTAAATTTATATCAGGTTAACGATCCACAGACGGCCTCAACAGCCGTCATCACGTCCGCTACAACAAAAAAAGCGGCAAGCTTCTCCCGAAGCTCCACCGCCACTTGCTGCCTGCTATTCGCTATTCGCCACTTGCCAATCGTCAATTGCCAATTGCTGTTCCTTACAACTTAATGCCCGCCGGAAAATGATCGTAATCGTCGCCCGACGGGTCGAACGTTTCAGGTTCGTCCGCCGCATTGGCAAAGCCCGTTCCGTCCGTATCCCCCCGAGACGTGTCCGAGAAGTACGATTCCGGCCAGTCTTCGTTAACGGTATGCGCCGGGATCGGCACGGTATCCAGCGCGTACGCCTCCTCGTAAGCCGCATTCCCGGATACGCTCCCGTCCGTATCCAGCAGCGTGCCTCCGGTAGCTTGCGTAATCTCCAGAGCCGAAGTCAGATCGTTATGCTCCACATACAGCTCCAGCCCCGGCCGGCCGTCTATCTCGGTCGCATGTACGTGATAACCGAGCTCGGTCAGCGTATCGACCGCCAGATTCGCGGAGCGGGAATCCGGAAATTCGAAGTAGATCGGTGCATGACTCATCGAAAGCCCCACTTTCAGATTGGAATAGGTGTCAGCACTTAGCATCTCCACCAGCCGCTCCCCTATTCCCGCCGCATCCGAATCTCTGGCTTCTGAACGACACCCCGTAGCCGCACCGCCAGCCACTCTGCCCTACCATCCGTTCAGCAGCTCTCCCATCACATAACCGATCAGCCAGCCCGCCGGAATAAGCAGCAGCCCCGCCCACCATCCGTAAGCGCTCCAGCCGAGCAGCAGACCGGCCGGCACGTAAGCCGGCACGAACAACAGCGGAGTTGCTCGGCTGATCGCTTTCAGCCGGTCGGCATCCTGCCAGCGGAACAGCTTCAAAAACGAGGATGCCATCACTTCCTTGCCGTACATCTTGATCCAATACGCGAGCAGGAACGAAACGCCGAGCCAGAACACCCACTTCACAATAACCGGCAGCGCCAGCAAGGCGAAGCTGCAAGCGAGCGTAAACTGAATGTACAGCTTAAGCTGCGTCCCGCTTCGGAAAAACGACTTGACGATCGTCTCCGCCAGCACGCGATCCGGCGTACGTTTTCGGAACAAATGACGGGAGCCCGCCAGCAGCCAAGGCTTTTTGCGTCTTAACAGCTTCGCAGGCTTCGGCACGACATACCCCATCAGCAGGGCGGCGAACTTCATCCGCTGGTCGTATTCATAGGCCACATCCTGATAAAACGTTCCGGTCATCCTCATCCGCACCCGGACGAGCAGCACGGTCCCTGCGGCCAGCACCGCAGCCCAGACGGCGCTCCAGCCCCAGCCCATCTCCAGCCGGGCTACGTACAGGAACATGGCCCCGAGGGCGAGAAAACAGCCCGCTTGCGCAAACCAGCCCGGCAGACGCGGCAGACGCAGCGCAATCCACCTGCCCGCGAGCTGCATCAGCATGCCGCTAAGCGCCGCCACCGCACCGAGCAGCAGCAGACGGGCAGCCCCATACTGATGCACCTTGACGAGAAACGGAGCGGCGAGGCATGTCACCGCAGCCGAGAGCAGCGCCGTTGCGGTCAGCGAGCAAGCGATTCCCCAGCCTTTCAGCCGGTTCATCCAGCTCTGATTGCGTATAAGGAACAACTGGTCGGCCTCCTCCAGGAACAGCCGCAGCGATCCCGAGCAGGAAGCGAAATAAAGCACAAGCAGCAGGGCGAGCTCCGGCACGTAGTGCCCCCAAGCCGGCATCTCCCGCCACCACCATATATAATTGTACCCGGCGACAAGCAGTCCCGGAATGACGAAATACAGCGCAACCGTCCAATCGACGGCCATCTTCCATACTTTATACTGAAACTTCCATTCCGATTTCAGCCTTCGGGCGAACAACCGGTTTGCCTGAATCATCTCGCCCCTCCGCTCACGTCAACGTATGAAAGCATTCGAACAGCGTAGCTTCCGGCTTGCCGCACGACTGCCGGATCGCCTCCAGATCGCCCTTGGCGACGACTCTTCCCGCATCGAGCAATACGAACGAGCTGCAGATCCGCTCCGCCGTATCCAATACGTGTGTCGACATCAGAATGGCCGCCCCCCGCTGCCGCTCGTCATTCAGCGAATCGAGCAGCTCCTTCGTCGCTTTCGGATCGAGCCCGATAAACGGCTCGTCCACAATATATACGTCGGGCTTGGTCAGAAAGCCGAGAATGAGCATGACCTTCTGCTGCATCCCTTTCGAGAACGAGGTGGTCAGATGGTGCTTCGATCCGCCGAGCTTAAACCGGGTAAGCAGCTCCTCCGCTCTCTCCCGGAACAATTCCTCGGTCAGCCCGTAAGCGGCCGCAGCCAGCTCCAGATGCTCCCACAAGGTCAGCTCCTCGTACAAGATCGGATGCTCCGGGATGTACGCGTACGTCCCTTGCGGTCCGCCGAACCGGATCTCGCCGGTCGTCTTTTTTATCAGGCCGAGTATCGCTTTAATCGTCGTGCTTTTGCCCGCTCCGTTCGGACCGATCAGTCCGACGAGCTGCCCGGCCTCCAGCGTGAACGATACGCCCTGGATCACGCTCTCCTGCTCGTCGTACCCGGCCTGCTCGATATTCACATGCAGTAGCTCCATTCAGCCCGCAGCTCCTTTTCTCCCTAGCTCCATACGAAAAAACCGTCTTGGATGTATCTATCGTCAGCTCTCCTAACGATATCACAATCCAGACGGCTTTGGAAAAAGTCGCATCCCGTTGCCCTCCTGAGCTTACCCCCGGCCCGATTCACGGCGGATTCGCTCATACTCGTTCAGCTTTTTGTCGAGCAGCTGGCTGATTCTTACGACACAGTTGTGGGTCAGATTCCCGTGACGGTCGGCCATCCGGGACAGGGTGCGTTTAAGACTTTCGATTTCGTGCAGCAAGCTCATGCGCGCCATCTCCCTTCACCGCATCTTCCGTCGTCGTTTGGCGAATCAAGTGATTCATCAGCTCCACCAGATCGGCATCATACAACACATCGCTCCAGCAGTACAGCTCCTCCATCGCCTCTCTCGGGCCGAGCCTCGCCGCCCCCTGTGCATCCGTCAGTTCCGTGTAGCTTCCGGCAATCCGGAGAATGCGGGCGTTCAGCGTAATCGACTTCCAATTCAGCGCGGACGGATACCCGGTGCCATCCAAATTTTCGTGATGCTGGAGCACAGCCTCTCCGTCGACTTCCCCGCTCGCAATAAACGTCTGCAAAATATCCGCGCTATACTTCGGGTGCGCCTGCATCTGCCAGACAGCCCCCTGATACAGCCGGTTCCGGCTGTCGAGAATATCGCGGGAGATATGCAGCTTGCCGATATCTTGAAGCAGAGCGGTCCGGAATAAAACCGTCTGCTCCTCCCGGGTAAATCCGAGCGCCTTCGCGAGCTGCAGCGAGTAGTAGGCGGTAAGCAAACTTTTGCGATAGGTGGGGGCATGATGCCGTTTGAGCCGTTTAAGCAAAAAAGCCGTTTGTGGTTCCGCACGTTCCATCGCCTTGACGTCGCGCTCCATGTACTCGATTGTGGCTGTCATTTGTTTCATTTTTATCCGCTCCTTCGAATCCGTCTATCTGGTCCGCTCTAGCTGTTACTTCTATTTTCCGTTTTTCGGGCGGAAAAAGGTATCCCCGGCTATTCTTATCTTTTCCTTCGGGCAGCAGATCAGCTCGTCCTACTCCTTTCCTACTCGCGGCAGATTCCGGTTCGGGCGTTCCTATATGTTCCCTCTTGAATTCCATTAATCTCCTTTTGGCGAAATGAAACGGAGGCGCGGGCGGGGGCAATAACGAAAAAAAGAGAAGGTTCCCCTTCTCTTCCCGGCCTAACATTATGTATGTAAAAATGCGCATCCAGAAAGCCCGGAGCCTCCATTACCGGTTCCAGCCCGCCTTGTACACCATCGCGATCGCTTGCGCGCGATCGGTGACGCCGAGCTTCTGGAAGATGTTGGTCATATGATTTTTGACCGTATGTTCGCTGATGACGAGCTGCTCCGCGATCTCGCGGTTGCTCTCTCCCTGCAGCACGTGCCCTAGTACTTCCCGCTCGCGCGACGACAGCGGCGGCAGATCCTTCAGCTTGCGGATGTCGGGAAGCTCCGGCACCCCGTTCGCACGGGAATCTTCCTCTTCGGCCGTCAGCGAGATTTCGCTCTCGACCACTTCCCGGGAATCGCAGAACGCCCGGAAAGCGGCGCGAAGCTTCGGAGAGACCGGCCATAGCTGATCCAGCGACTGCGTATCCCCGCCAAATTGCAAGTAGAAATAAATCATCGCGATAATCTGGCCGCCGGCGCTGAATTCGGAATCCGCCTCCTGCCCTTGTCCTTGCCCGCTCCCCCCCGGCTTGCCGTCCTCCAGCAGACGGGTGATCGCGTGAAAATGCCCGATCAGCTCCATCTGTTCCGGACTGCGGAGAATATCGCTTAAAAAAGCGGGCGAATACGGATAGACGAGACACGCTTCGCCGATCTGCTTGATCGTCGTCTCATCCAGCTTGAGCGAACGGGCGAACGGCAGCGCCAGTTCCTGAGCCTGATGCGTCATGTCGAACGCATACGAGTCCCAGTAGCCGAGCGCCCGGTTCAGCAGCTGAACCGCATCGCCCCGGCATACCCTGCCCTTGTCCCACAGCCGGTAGAGCGAGGCGCTCCCCGCCTGCGCGACGATCGTCATATATTCCCGGTACAAGGCGTACTGGTCCGGACTTTTCAGCGCGATACACCATATGCCCAGCAGCTCGCTTTGATAATACAACGGGCATTCCATCACCGGCGGCATGCCGGAGCTCTCGTACAGCTCCGTCTGAGGCCAGCCTCTTCTGTCCGCCGGCGGCGACCAGCGGGCCGCAAGCTCCTTGACGTAACGCTCGGCCTGCTGCTGGCCCAGTCCCCGGGATACGAGCTGCACCTTCTGCTCCGACTGTTTCAGAACGACGCAGGAAAACGATCCTTCCACCAGATTCAGGCTCATATCGACCAGAATATAAGACAGCCGCTTGACGTCCTGCGCATTGTTGATCGAGCCGCACGTCTCCACGAAAGTCGACAGCCGGGTAAAGTTCGTGTTCCGGTCTTCGCGGACCGCCCCCAGCGTGATGCGCATGCTCCAGCCCGCCGCGTACGCCTTGACGAATGATTGCGCTCCTCGGCTCAAGGTCGGTTCGGTCACGCTTCCGCCGAACAGCACGCCCTCCAGCTCCCGGTCGCGAAAGACCGGCACGCAAAACAGCGACATCGGATACAAGCCGCACTGCGAGAAAGCGAACGTGCGCGGGTCCCGGGCGACTTGGTCCCAGAATACCGCCTTCCGCGAAGTCGCCACCTGGCCGACAAACCCTTCTCCGAGCGAAAAGGACAACCTCCGCACGGCGTCGGCCGACGGCCCCGCGTACTGCACGACGGCAAACCGCTGCCGCTCCGTCTTGGCGGCGAATCCGATAAAGTCGGCCTCCTCGGCCGCTTCGGCAAGCACGTGCGCCCATTCCTCGGACGCCTCGTAATTGGAAGCCATCCGGCGCAGCAGCTCCATCCGTCGGCACAGCGCTTCCTCGGCAAACGCCGGCTTCAGCAGCCCTTCGACAATGGACGCCAGCGCACACGTTTTAGTAAGCGCTTTCTCCGTGTCGGCGCTATTTTGCTTGACGCTGGCCAATACCTGGGTCCACGGAAACTTAGGTTCCCCCTGGCGGTTGTGCATGGCCGAATGATTCACGATTCTCTCGTCCACCAGACAACCGGCCCATACGTAATACGTCTCGCGCCTGTTCAGAAATACCGGCGCCCTGACGAGCCGGACTCCCGGCGATACATCGTGCACAATGCCGTTACGAATCGCGGCATATTGCTCCAGGATCGCCTTCAGACGTTGTTCAAGCTGGTCCCTTGCCGGACCGGACTCGAGACTCCCCACGATCGTACCGGACGGTCGCGTTATCCATTCGCCACGATCGTTGGTCAGTATGACGGACAGTCCGCTTTCGTCCGCGAACAGATCCAGCATGCTTTGTACCAGGCTTAATGGATGTTCCATTGAACGTCCATATCGCCATTGAAATTCGGTTCGATATAACGGTAAATGGAACGCGATCCATTCCCGACCTTCTCCAGGATCGATAACATGACGAGCCTGCCGAGCACCGGGCTTAAGTGCTCGACCTTACGCCCCAACCTCAGCGATATGCCTTCCGCCGTCTCCATACTGTACGGATTATTTTGAAAAAAACGGGTGCACTCCATCTGCAGCAGCCATGCTTCTTCTTCCGTCATCGTTTGCCCCTCCCGTCTCAAGCTCGCCGCGCTCAGGTTAGTCTCATGAAAGGAGCCTGCGCGGTCGTCTCCACGACATAAGGCTCGGATATGATACCGTTCGGCGATTTCATCACTTGCATATATTGATACGAGCCGTCCACCCACGTACGGATGACGCCGTTGCACGTCCGCTCCAGATAGGCGGAGCATTCGGGTCCGATTTCGCTGAAGTTGCACATCACCATCATCGTCATCCCTTTTGCTTTAATCTCCGCCGTTTCTTCCGCAAAAAACTTCATGACGTACTCTTTGCCGCGCTCGGAGAGCACGGTGTTCAGATCGTAATAAATGAACCAGTTGCCCGGACTATCCTCGGCCAGCGGCCCGAGCGATTCCCGCACAAACTCCCGGTATTTCTGGCTGCCCGTCAAGCCCTTTACATCAATGACCGCCGCCTCGCAGCCGTCCGGGTACGAGCGCTTGTAATGCTCGATAAAAAACAACCGCCCCTCCCCGGCCATCCGGCTCATGGACAACCCTTGCAGCGCCAACATTCTATCGAAATCCTGCGGCGTGTGGAAGCTCGACAGCAGCGCCACCACCTTGTCTCCGGCCCGCAAGCGGTTCGCCAGCACGGAAGCTACGAGGTATTTGTAATTCGCCTTGCTGTTCGTGTCCAGCAGCATGACCGTGCCTTGGGAAAACCCGCCTTCCAGCAGCCCGTCCAGCACCTCTACGCCTGTCGGTACTTTCTCCCTTCCGTTGATCAGAGCCAGATCCTCGACCATCGACCGGGCCGGTATAAGCCGGATTCCGTGATCCGTCAGCCGGTATATATGTTCCCCTTCGCGGATTCGTCTGCCCCGCATCTTCAAAATCTCCAGCGTCCGCACCCGGTACTTGTCCATCTGCTGCTTCAGCTGAAGCTGGATAAATCCGTCGGATATATACGCCTCGAAGCCGGACCCCTCATTCATCGCCCCTTGCTCCTTGATCAGTACGGAGGTTAAATCGAACTTCCGGAGAATGTTGCGCAGCCGGTATAACGTTCGCCGGTGCTCCTCCTGGCTCGCGGTTCCGTACCGGAACAAGCTGATGCTGTCGATTACCATTCGTTTGCAGCCAACATCGACGATCAGCTTCTCGATCAGCCCTCCCGGTTCGGTCATCTGCTCCAGAAAAATATCGGGCGTCATACTGATCACCCGAAGCAGCCCTTCCGCCTCCAGCTTCCGCAAATCCCACCCGAATACGAGCATATCGCGGTACAATTGATCGGGGAACTCCTCAAACGTAATATAGATTCCCGCTTCTCCGTCCCGTACGGCGCCCTGATGGAGAAACTGCATGCCCAAAGTCGTCTTGCCGGTTCCGGGAGCGCCCTCGACAATGACGGTCGCCCCTTTCGGGAAACCTCCGTCCATCAGTACGTCCAATCCGCGGACGCCCGTAGGCACTGTACCCATCTCTCGATCACCTGCGCGTCTATGAATTAGTTTCGAATACTACTATATTAGCACACGAAACTCCCGGGCGGCGATAGTTTGATCGTTTTTAAGAACGATAGGCCCATGGACTGGTTGAAAACCAATACAGCGTACTCTATAGTAGAACACAGAAGCCACAGTGTTACAGCCACTCAAGCGGGACCGAGGTGCAGCAATGGGAACACATCAAGTGATCAGACTACTACGGCATTTGCAGGATGCCTATGCCTCCCTTTGCGGGCTTACGATATTTATAACCGATTGCCGTGGACGGGTATTCTCCGGCGTCTGCGGGAAGGAGCCGCTCGCCCGCCTGCTGCTTGACGACAAGCAGAGCCTCCTGTCCACAGCGTGGACCGAGCGCGTCATAAGCGAGACCGGCCCGATCGACCGGACGATTCTGTATCAGAACGATCTGGGCATGAACCTGATTATCGCCCCGGTCTCGGGCGACACCGGTCCCGCCTATTACATATGGGCGGGAGTGCTCATTCAGAAGCAATACCGCGAGCCGATCCGCAGACTGCTGGAGCTGGGTCCCGACGCCGCGATCTGGACGAAAGCGATCAACGAGACCCCGGATACGACGGACGAGGACAAGCAGCTCCACATCGAACGCATGATGCAGATGGCTCAGATCGCAAGCTCACTTCACCAGTTAGATGCGAAGCAGTCGAACCATAACTACTACATCCGGGTATTAACCGACTGGTTCGACCGCCATAACGTCTCCTCCAAAAGCTCCATCCGCTCTGCCGTCGAGATGGCCGCGCGTCTGCTCCATTTCGATTTCGCCGCTTATGCGGAAGCGATATCGGAAGAGAAGCTGCGCGTTACGGCCGTTGAAGGCGGCGGTGTTTACGACAGTCTGCACGGCATGGTCATTTACTGGGGCGAGGGCTTTGTCGGCCAGACCGCCTTAACCGGACAAGCCGGCTGCTGGGACAAGGTCCGGTTCGACCCGAGAGCGGCCGCCTTTGCGGAGCGGGACATCTCGCTCCATCACCTGACCTGTTATCCGGTGCGTAGCGGCGGGACGCTGCATGGCGTCCTGTTCGGCGGAATCATGGACACGTCCCGGGCCGCAGCGCCTAACCGGGAGGCCGGCCAGTTGCTGGCTGCGTCACTCGCGTCCAGACTCGGCATGGTCTCCCTAAGCGATACGTACAATCAATCGATGACCCGCTATTCGACACTGCTCGAAGTCTGCCAGGCGTCCGTCGACATTACGGATATACAGACGCTGCTCTCTCTGCTTGCAGACGTCAGTCACAGTATCGTACAGGGCAAGTTTTGCTGCCTCGTGCTGAGACAGGACGGCTACGGGGGCATCCGCTGCCTGGCTTCGCGGGGATTATCCCCGCCGAAGGCGGAGCGGTACGCCGCCGGTGCAGCCGCCCGGCATTTCGCCTCCACGGCCGGTTCTTGCCCGACACGCTGCCCCGTATCCGCAGAGACCGATTGGGGCGACCCCGTTCACGAATATCCGCTCGTATGGGACAAGCGGGTACAAGGGGTGCTCGGAGTCGCATACCGGGACGAGAACGATTCGCTCACGTTCCGCACCTTCCTGACGGCGCTGTCCATCATCGGGGAGATCCGCCTTCAGCTGATCGAGCGTCAGCACAGCTTATCGGCCTCGGAGCGGGCCGGCTTGCTCCGCCAGGCGATGGCGTACTGGAATCCGGACGCGTACAACCGCTGCAAGGAAGTTCAGTCGAAGGCCGAACAACTGATGGCGCAGCTTCCGATCTCCCCCGCCGATGCCGAGCAGGTGAGACTTGCCGCTTCCTTATCCGGCTACGACGCCGACTTTCTCCATTCGGCGCTGCCCCGGGAACCGGTCGTCCATCTGCTCGAAGAGGCCGGACGGATCGCCCTGGACGGCGAGCTGCTGCGGGACAACGCCTTTACAGGCTTGACGCTGCCCCAGCGTATCCTGGCTCGGGCGCTGCAGCCTGCCTCGCGCCCGCTGGAGACGGAACCCGCCCGGGACACGCCTCTCCAAGCCGACACAACCGCTCAGACCCGGTCCGCTCCGGACCTGAGCCCCCCGGCCGGAGCCCAGCAGGCGCTGACGCCCCGGGAGCGCGAAGTGTTAAGCCTCGTGCTTCGCGGCATGAGCAACCTGGAGATCGCCGCCAAGCTGTATATAAGCGCGCATACGGTCAAAAACCATGTGACCAAAATACTAGATAAGCTGGGGGTCAGCGATCGGACACAAGCGCTGGCGAAAATATACGGAAACCGCTTGAACGCCGCTTCAGGCAGCGAAAACAACAGCAAAACCAAATAAGAGCAGTTCGAGGATATTCATCTAACCAACAGAATCGATCTGACCGACCAATCGGCCGCCCAAACAGGGTGGCTTTTGCTTTGTCTATAGGAATCGGTTCCTGTATTTTTGTGTCGAATCATGTCTATTTATGAGAATAGGTGGGGATATGTTTCCTATGCTGTTTCCCCCACAATTACAGGTAGGTGAACTTGCCATTACATACCAGGCTTCATCAATCGGGAGGTTGAAATTATGAATTGGACCGTGGGCAAAAAAATGTACGCAGGCTTTATTTTCATCCTGCTTATTATGGGATCGATTGGGTGGATGTCGTTTTCCAATATGGGTTCGATGAACGAAAGCTCCAAGCAGATCACCAGCTTCTGGATGCCCGGAGTGGAGTCGATTAACCGGCTCGATTCCCGGATTCAAGACGTTCAGGCGGCCATGCTGAAGCATATTATCAGTCCGACCGCCGAAGAAATGACTGCGGCCGAGAAGGAGCGCGCCACCGCGATCGAAGCCATTCACAACGAGTATACCTACTACGAGAAATCGCTTATTTCCGAGGAAGACCACCGGCAGTTCAATTCGCTCAAGTCGGAAGTCGAAGTCTGGCTCGCCCATACCGAGAAGACGCTTAAGGCAAGCCAGGCAGGCAACGACAGCGAAGCGATCCGCTTGTTTAACGATGGTCAAGTGTTAAAACAGAGGCTCGACAAACCTCTGGACGAGCTGGTTCGCTTCAATTCCGAAGGAGCCAAGCAGGCAAGCGCCAAATCGGATCAAACCTACAACAGCGGACTGCTCTTAACGTCCTTTCTCCTCGCGGGCGGCCTCCTGGCCGGACTCGGAACGGCGTTTTTCCTGACCCGCGCCATTACGAGACCGCTCCAGGCCGCTACTCGCAACATTAAGGAAGTCGCTTTGGGCAATTTGACCATCGAACCTCTAAACGCTGCAGGAAAAGACGAGATCGCCCAACTGTCGCACTCGTCCGACGAGATGGTGAAAGCTCTGAAGCAGCTGATCGGCTCTGTTCTCGGCTCTTCCCAGAGCGTAGCGGCCGCCGCTCAGCAAATCTCGGCAAGCACTCAGGAAATCGCCAGCGGAGCTACGAGCCAGGCCGGTTCGGCCCAAACGGTCAACGAGCTGTTCCGCGAGCTGTCGATCGCCATCGATTCCGTGGCGAGAGGCGCCGAATCGGCCGCCTCGCTGTCCACCCAGACCAAAGAAGTCGCCGAGCAGGGCGGCCAGACGATCCGGGCGTCGGTAGAAGCGATCGGCCAGCTCGAGCAGTCCATGGAGAAGCTTCGGGGGGACTCCGATAAGATCGGCCAAATCATCGGCGTGATCGACGATATCGCCGACCAGACCAATCTGCTTGCGCTTAACGCCGCGATCGAAGCCGCCCGCGCCGGGGATCAGGGCAAAGGATTCGCGGTCGTCGCCGACGAGGTGCGCAAGCTGGCCGAGCGAAGCAGCGACGCAACGAAGGAAATCGCCGCCATCATCAAAGGCATGCAGAACAATACGAACGAAAGCGTACACGCCGTATCGAAAGCCGTCGGCCTGTCGCACCAGATCGGCTCGGCCTTCACGAACATCGTTGCCAAGGTTAACGATACGGCCTCGCAGGTGAATGAGATCGCCGCCGCAAGCGAAGAACAAGCCGCCCAAGCGGAGGAAGTGCTGCGCTCGACCGAATCGATCGCCGCTACCAGCGAGGAGGCAGCCTCCGCCGCAGAGGAGACGGCCTCGGCTTCGCAATCGCTCGCCCAGCTGTCGGAAGATCTGAACGAGACCGTATCCGCATTTAAAATCCAATAAAAGGTCGGTGACATCCCACTATGACGGACCCGCTCGCTTCCCGGCAGTTTATCGAGATTCGGATCGGCAACGAACGGCTTGCCCTGCACATCCAAGTCATCCATGAAATCATCCGCGTGCAGCCTGTCACCGCCATCCCGAACGGCAAGCCTTATTTGACCGGCGTAATCAATTTGAGGGGAAAAGTAGCTCCTATCGTAAGTCTGCGCAAACGATTCAGCCTGCCGGAAGTGCCGGATACGAAATCGACGCGTATCGTAGTCGTTAACTATTCCGATTCGGTCGTCGGCCTGACCGTGGACCAGGTGTACCAGGTCACCTCGTTCACCGAAATCCAGCCCCCTCCCGAGCGGTCCGGAGGCGCGGACGGCGGGTTTATCGAAGGAATCGGCAAATCGGGCGAGGAACTGGTTGGCATTCTTAGACTCGACCGCGTCCTGCAGTAGCAACAAAGGCGGAAGCGGTAGCGACCGGCTTATAAGCGAGAGGGGGCTAGCAGCATGACAGATCTGAATATGTCCGCTTATCTTGGCATTTTTATGGACGAGATGGACGAACAATCGCAAATTTTAAACGAACAAATTTTGGAGCTGGAACGCGACGGTACGAATATGGAGACGATCGGGCGTATTTTCCGCGCGGCTCATACGTTGAAGGGGTCTTCGGCAGCCATGGGGTTCGAACCGCTTAAGGAGCTGACGCACGCGATCGAGAACGTGTTCGACCTGATCCGCAACCGGCAGCTGTCGGTCAGCTCCGCCCTGGTTACCGTGCTGTTCCGGGCGATCGACTATATGAAGGTGCTCAAAATCGCCATTGTCGAAGACCGGCTGCACGAGACGAATATCGGGCCGCTCGTCGCCTTGCTGGAACAGGCGCGGGAGTCTACTCCTCCACAGCCGGAAGACGAGCCCGCGGAGCCGCCGGCTCCGACAGTGGCCTGGGACCCGGAACAATTGGACGCCCTGCCCTATTACCTGAATCGCGGGTATGACGCTTTCACCGTACAGATCAGGCTGGAGCCCGAGACGGAGATGAAACAGGCCCGGATGCTGATTATGTGCAACAGCTGTTCCGAGCTCGGACAGGTCGTTGCCGCCCAATTGCCCGAAGCCGGAGACGGCAACGATTCCGCCACAGAATTCGCCGTTCTGCTGGCTACCGAGCAAAGCGAAGCCGCCGTCTCGAACGCGATCCGCTGCATGTCGCATGTCCAATCGTTCTGGATCAGCCGGGCGGCCCAGCGGCAGATGTGCGAACCGCCGCAAGGGACGGACATTGCTGCCGACGTCCCCCCCCAAACGGAACCGATAGCGGCGGAACCGGCAGCCGCTCCGGCGGAAGGAGCGGCCCAGCCGAAAAGCGAGTCGAGGATTAAGGTCAACCAAACCGTTCGCGTCGATGTCGACCGGCTGGAGATGCTGCTTAACTTCGTCGGCGAGCTGATCATCGACAACACGCGGCTGATCGAAGTGAAGAACCGGCTCAGCCAGCAGTTCAAAGACCACGGGGACATCGCGGAGCTGGGCGATATCAGCAATCATTTGAACCGGGTCGTCGGCGAGCTTCAGGAAGGCATGATGAAGACGCGGATGCTGCCGATCGAGCAGCTGTTCAACCGGTTTCCGCGGATGATGCGGGATATCGCGATCCAGGCGGGCAAAGAAATCGACTTCGTCATGGAGGGCAAGGAAACCGAGCTGGACCGGACGCTGATCGAAGAGATCAGCGATCCGATCATTCATATTCTGCGCAATGCCGCCGATCACGGGATCGAAAGCCCCGAGGAGCGCGAACGGCTCGGCAAGCCGAGAAAAGGCAAGCTGCTGCTTAGGGCGGCCCATCAGGAAAATCAGATCGTCCTCTCGATCGCCGACGACGGGAAGGGCATCGATCCCCAGCGGATTAAGGAAACGGCGATACGCAAAGGGTTCGTCACCCGCGAGGAAACGGAGAGAATGACCGACAAGGAGCTCATCTTCCTCATCTTCCACTCCGGCATGTCGACGGCTGACAAGGTGACGGATCTGTCCGGCCGCGGCGTCGGCATGGATATCGTGCGTTCGCACATCGAGAAGCTGAACGGGCTGATCGACATCGACTCCACTCCCGGCGAAGGAACCGTTTTTACGATCAAGCTGCCGCTTACGCTGGCGATTATCCGTTCGCTGCTGGTGCAGCTCGGCGCAAGCACCTTTGCCATCCCGCTAGTCAACGTGCTCGAGATCGTCCGGCTGCAAACCGGCGATATTCAGACGATTCAAGGTCGCGAGGTGTGCGTCATCCGGGGAACGATCTTCCCGCTCGTCCGGATGCACCGCAAGCTCGGACTGGCAGAGACGGAATGCGGCTCGTCCGGCGACCGGCGGCTGATCGTCGTCGTGCTCGGCATCGCGGACAAACGGGTATGTCTCGTTGTAGACAAAACTCTGGGCAATCAGGAGATCGTTATCAAGTCGCTCGGCAAATTCGTCGGCGAAGTGCCTTACCTGGCGGGGGCGACTATTCTCGGCAGCGGGAAGGTCGCGCTTATTCTCGACGTCGGCTCCATCGTGAAGGATGAGGGCTCCCTGCTGCTCACCCGGAATCAGGAGGAACAACGGAAGGAATCGTCCCGGGAACGCGAGACGCAGCTGGTCACCTTCCGTGTCGATACGGAGCAGTATGCGCTCGATATCGCCAAGGTGAAGGAGATCATCACCGTGCCGCCCATCTCCAAATTGGTGGATGCCCCGGCCGGCATGCTCGGCATGATTAATCTGCGGGGAGCCGTACTCCCGGTCTACGACCTGAGACACAGCTTCGGCCTGGCCCGGCAGGAACCGAACGCCCGCTCGCGAATTATGGTGATCGAGTCCGGCCGGCGCGATGTCGGGGTGCTGATCGATCAGGTGATGGAAGTGCTGAAAGTGCGGCAGAGCGATATCGAGATCGCCTCGGAGCATACCGGGATGCAGCCAAGCAGACTGGTGCAGGGCGTGTACAAGCAGCAAGACAGCTTCATCGTCGTGCTGAACATCGACCGCGCCTTGCAGTCGGCGGAACCGGCTGCCGCTGTCCGCTAACGCCGCCTTCAAAGACAATAACCTGAAATTCAAACAAAAGGCCCTCCGCTTGGTTAAAGCGGCTGGGCCTTTTGCCGATTTTCTCAGGAGAAGCTCAGCGATTCTCCGCCGGAGGGACGGTAGAACCGCGAACGACGAGCTCCATATCCAGCGACACGGCGCTGGATGCCTCTTTCTCCGATTTGGGGGACAGCAGCTGTTCGATCGTTGTCCG
The DNA here is from genome assembly GCF_058135425.1 of Paenibacillus sp. MAH-35. NCBI lineage: Bacteria > Bacillati > Bacillota > Bacilli > Caryophanales > Paenibacillaceae > Paenibacillus > Paenibacillus sp. MAH-35. The sequence goes on along the minus strand of NZ_JBYUPU010000035.1, from coordinate 53,675 downwards.
GGCAAGCGACTCCAGATCGGGTCCAACCGTAGTCACAGGCACCTCGAGCGTCTCCCCCATCTCCGGAATGTTATCATAGGATACAACGGAAACATCATCCGGGATGCGAATGCCGTATGTTTTGGCGAAGCGGGCGAACCGGCACAACGTACCGTGAGATTCGACGATCACGGCAGTAGGCTTCGAGCCTGCTTTATTCCGTAACGCCTCCAGCAGTAATTCATCCGGGAACGGCTTGTATTTGCTCGCCATCACGATAAGCTCGGGCCGGTACTCCAGCTTGCAATCCAACATGCCCAGCGTGTAGCCGATCAGCTTTTCGTTTTTGACGCCGATAAAGACGATCGACCGGTGCCCGAGCTCGCTCAAATACCGGACCGCTTTGTGGATCGCTTCCTGCCGGTCTATTGCGATCGAGCGGGCCTGCTCCAGCGGCACCCCGCCCAAGGACAGCAGAGTCCCGTTGTATAACTCCCGCTCGTTGAGAAAATCCGGCGTCAGCAGCGTGCTGTGAAGCCCCCAGATCACCACATGCCGGATCGACAGCCGGTTCATATGATGGAGCGCTTTGTCCGGAACCGCTGTGGAGACTACGATCGAATACCCCAGCTTTCCCGCCTCTTTTTCCAAAGCGCCTACCGTATGGGGAAACGAAACTCCATTCGCCTGAGACCAAATGAGACCGATGCACTTGGGGGACGGCTCCGCCGCTCGCTTCGCGGACGGAAGCTTTACATAGTTCAGTTGTTCAGCGATTGCCTGAATTTTTTTGCGGGTCTGTTCGCTGACGCCGGCTTCCTGGTTTAGTGCTTTGGAAACCGTGCTGATCGTAACGTTGGCTGCCTTCGCTATATCTCGGATCGTGGTCATTGGGATCACCTTTTATTCCTTTTATACCTATTTACTATACATCAGCAAAAGAAAAAAAACATCCGAGAAGGAAACAAAAAGGAAATTTCCTTTTATTTTCACGCGCGCCGTCTCAAGCATACCCACCATGTACGACCTAAACCACGTCGTAAACTGTCTTTAAGGAAGAAAACTATTCATACATTTCACGAAAATAAAAAAGAAACAAAATGGAATATTGAAAAACAAAAAGAAAACATGTATAGTTTTCCTCAAGAGGCCCTACGCTCAATCTCAGGAAAGGAGGTTTCGTTTCTCAGTAAAGAAACCGATTTCTAAAAAAATTAGGGAGGTTGTACCAATGCCTAAAAAAGTTGTAACGACGCTTGCCTTACTCACCGCTCTGTCGGCCTTTACGGCTGCCTGTTCCGGCGAAAACGGGAAAAAGGATGCGGCAACAGAAGCCGCAGCAAACCAATTTAACCCGAACGCTCCAGCGGAGCTGGTCGTCTTTTCCCCTAGCGGCGCGACTGAAGAAAGCTTCAACACCCGCTACGGCGATTACTTGAAGAAAAAACTGCCGCACTATACGTTCAAATTCATTCAAAGCAAACAAGGCTCGACGCTGCCCGAGTTAATCGCAGCAGGCGAGAAAATTGACCTCCTCTATTACACGATCGGCAACTACGAATATTCGATCTCCCAATACAATCTGCAATACGACATGACCGAGCTAATCAAGACCAACAAGATCGACTTGAACCGATTCGAGCCGACTGTAATCGAAGCGATCAAACAAGTTTCCGACGGAAAAATGTATGCGCTTCCAGTCAATGTGTTTAATATGGTTTTGTATTATAACAAATCGATTTTCGATAAATTCGGAGTGCCTTATCCGAAAGACGGCATGACCTGGGAGGAAATGCTCGCTATCGCCAAAAAACTGACGAGAAGCGATAACGGCCAGCAGTACTACGGCTTCGCCTCCTCTCCACAGCACATCTTGCGGCTTAATCAATTTTCACTGCCAACGATCGACGTTACAACAGGCGCTCCGACCATCAACAAAAACGACAAGTGGAAACAGTTCTTTCAAACGGTCTTTATCGATCCTGCAGCGGATGAGGGCTACCGGTCCTTGAAAAAAATTCCCCCGCTGAACAATTTTACGAAGGAACAAAACGTGGCGATGTGGGCCTTCTTGTCCTCTCACATTTTCGGGGATATCAAAGATGTCAACTGGGATCATGTCGATATGGTGTCCCTTCCGACCTTCAAGGAACTGCCCGGAATCGGTTCGCAGGCTTATCCGTTATATTTCGGCGTTACGAGTCTGAGCAAAAATCCCGAAGCGGCTTTTCACGCGCTGATGCAATTAATCTCGGTCGAGTTCCAGACCGCCAGCGCCAAGCAGGGCAATATGCCGGTTCTTGTCGACGAGTCCATCCGGCAGCAGATCGGCAAAGAGGCCGAGTATCCGGATAAAAATTACAAAGCGCTGTATTTCCATACATTCGCGCCGATTCCTCCCAGACTCCCCTATGACGCGAATCTGGTCCCTACCTACACGGCGCAGACCAACCCGCTGGCGATGGGGACCGCGGATATTAACACGACCTTCCGAAAAATCGAGGAGGCGGCCCAGAAAGTCATTGACGATATACGAAAGACGAAATAGAAAAGCTTCTGCGTTCCGGCTCTAAAGAAATGCTTCTGAACGAAATTACGAAAGCGATTCCCATAAAGGAGCGTGTTCCATTTGTCCAATAAGAAGCGGCCCGACTCTCCCCAACCGTCCATGGCAGGCATAAGCAGGCGCAAGTTGATTACCTCCCTCGGTCTGGCGGGAGCGGCTCTGGCTGCCGGGGGAATGTATGCGAACGCTCTGGGTGATCCGATCACGGAATTGCCCGGCAGCAGGGGCAACGGTTCCGGTGTTGCCGGGCGCTTGCACAGAAGAAGCGGGGCCGGATTGTTGACGGAGCTGGCGAATGCGGATACGATCGACGACTTGCGCGATTTGAGCGGCATGAGCGACGGGGATACCGCCGTTATTACGTCGACCGGCCGCGCCGGCTTCTTTCGATGGAGTTCCGCCGATCTGTCTGCGAACGTCGCTGCTGATCCCCAATCCGGATTATATGTGGCGCCTGCCGGACAAACCGGAAATCTGGGAGCGTGGATTCGAATCATCGAGAACGGCACTTTGCTTCCGCAATATTTCGGGTTTCAGGAAGGAATGAACGCGTCCAACCTGGCTGCCCTGCAAGCGGCGATGAATGCGGCGGCGGCCATCGGGGCGGAACTGTTCGTACCTGCGGGAACGTACTACGGCAATCTGGAAACGCGTTCGTCGTTCTACGATTACGTGGTGACGGACTTGCCCGATCACTTGAAGCTGACCGGTACGCCGAATACGGTATTTACGAACTTTATTTTCAGGGCCCGGCTTCCCCGGAAAGAGAACATTCATCTGAGTACGTTCCGGTTCGGCCATGACTCGATCATGACGATCAGCTACTACCATTTCGACTTGAACGTGAAAAACTTGCGGGTGGAACATGTCGTACATTTCGACTCAACCGGCTCCGTCAGCCCCTGGATGTTCGTGCGCGAAGGCCCGACCGCTGAACAGCAGCCGGAGAACAACTGGTTCGTCAACTGCGTGTATCGGGACCGGACGAATATTCATATCTGGAACGGCAAACACATTTACTTCGTCAATTGCGACTTACGGAATACGGTGCGCGAAGACGGCATCGTGATCAAGACCCGGAAAGGCCGGGGCCCGTCCCACGACGTCCATGTGATCGGCGGGACCTATGATACGACGACCGGTCCGATGTCCATAGGGACGGAACTGGGCGAAGACGTGTACAACTGTACGGCTGGAGGCTGCACGCTCATTCGACCGGGGTACGTGGCGCTGCTGAAGCCAAACGACTCGGTCACCTCGATCCCGGAGCTTCGGGGCGGGAACATTTATGACATCACCTACCACGACATTCAACTGCGGGATGTGGACGGCGCGGAATGGATCGGCTTGACGCAAATCCGGGTCAGCGGCGGCTGCACCGTAGAACGGGTCGCGTTCTCGAATATCCGGGGCATCGTCCGGGCCCGCTCCGGCGCCGCCGATTGGCCGATGCTTTTGCTGGCCCAGGTGAACAAGAATTCCTCCGGTACGATACGGGATATTACGTTTGACGGGATCAGCCTGGCGGACCGTTATCCCGGAGCCCTTGCTCCCGGCGACACCGACATCCGCAACGAAATCGCCTCCGGTTATGCCGTGTCGACCTTGGTCACGGTGGACTCGTACACACGTTCGATTAACGCGTTATCGAACATTATAGTCCGGAACAGCTATTTCTCGGGCGTGTCCAGACACGGGATCGACTGTACGCTGCCAATCAGTTGGACCAATGTCACGATTGCCGACTCGTTATTTTCCACCCTTAGTCCGCGAGGACTGCTTCGGGTCGGTAAAGGCAGCGATGTGAAGGCCGAGGGCGTGCTTATTGCGAATTGCCTGGAGCCCGCCCGGCTGGTTCAGCGGGATTCGGCGGGTACCGGCACGTTTGAGGCGGTGCGTATGCCGTTATCCAGCCCGATCCGGGTACCCGCTCTGTCCAATTCCGCCGTTCCTGTGAAAGTGTTCGAAAAGACCACCGTGATCCTGCGGATTACAGCGGCACTGGACGACGGGGTGCCCGGCAGCGCAACCGACTATGCGGAGTGGAGATACGCCATTCGCCGGCCGGACGGTACCGTTACCGAGCTGCATGCGCCCAATCAGTACCGGCACACATCGGCAGGCATAGTAACGGGTGAAAGAATCGTAACCTGGGATGCGACGAATGCGCCGGGCCCGTCCAACCAGCTCATGTATGCCGACGCCGGAGATGTGCTTCTGGTAAGCAAAGTCGATATAGGAGCGGGCGCATCGATTCCTTCCGGCACCTATGTCGTTGCAGGAATCGAATTGGCTTGACGCCGGCAAAACAAATAACCTCCTTACCCACACCGATTAGGATGTGAGTATTGGAGGTTTTTCCATGGGTTTTGAGGTCCTGGCGCAGGTTCGTTACAGAATACGCTTGGCCCCGACATATTTCGGCCCCCAGTAGGAGCTGGTTAATGAATCGATCTGGGTTCCACGGGAAGTCGTTGCCGACACGAACTGGTCGTTGCCCAGATAAATGCCGACATGCGTCGTCACCCGGCCGATGTTGAAAAAAACCAGGTCCCCCTTCTTCAGTTCCGTTACCGGCTGACCCGAGTTGTGGAACATATCGCGGGAAGTTCGGGGAAGATCGACGCCGAACTGGTCAAATACGTAATTCACAAAACCCGAGCAATCGAATCCGCTCGGTGTCGTGCCGCCCCAAACATACCGGATGCCCAGCATGTTTTGCGCCGTATCCGTAATCCGGTCGACGACGGAAGGCGCAGGCGCAGCGGCTAGTGCCTGCACAACCGGAGGGGCATACCAGGCCGGAGCGTGGTACTGGCCGTCCTGACATAAAATCGCGATTCGGTTATCGTTATCCCACTGGATCATGATCCCGAGCGACTCCGATATGAATCGAACCGGAACAAATACCGTCCCGTCCCGGAACAACGCTCCGCTCGTCAGCGGTACGGCCTTTCCGTTTAGTTTGGCTTCGTTTGCTCCTGTGGTCAGTTCGACGGTTTTCTGCTTATCGCCTTTCACCGTGACATCCACTTGCCCGTTCTCCATCTCCCAGTCCATCTGGTAGCCCAGCGACTCGAGGACAGGCCGGATCGGCACGAACGTTTGCCCTTTGTCGTCTATGTAAGGTTGGGCTTCGGGGAACGGGATCAGCTGATCGTTAAGCTGGATCTTGACGCTCCGGTCTGCAGACGGGGTAGACGCGGATGCCGTTCCGCCATGTATAGCCGAGGCGGACATCCAAACAGCGCATGACAAAACAACGGTTTTCATCAAAAGCTTCAAACGGTTTTTCCCTCCTGGCGCCTCCGAGGTTAGCTGCCGGGTTAGGGAAGAGGAAACTCCCTTGTCCGCCAAAAGCGCGAACATTCACCCCAAAGTAAATCGTCCCCCGTACCGGATATTCGGTATATCCGGATTCGGCATATTTTGACCCCTCCTCCCTGTTTGACAACAGGTAAAAAAGGGTAAGTGGTTCGGGGTAAGGGTAGCATACCGTTTTTGACCGGGTCAACCCACAAAAACTTACAAAACCGATCGAACGCTTATAGGGAGCGGTTTCTTTCCTTTAAGCGATTGTAGTGGTCGAGCAGTTCTTTTTTGTTTTTTTGGTAGGTGATGTAGAGGGCTATGATGATCAGCGCAATGTAAATCACGTACAGATGCACTAATGATTTACTTTCACTAAAAGAGATGAATAACAGCTGTAAAACAGCTATGCACGGTAATAGGGCGCAAAGTAAATATACATCTTGGGCCCGAGTTTCCAGACTGCGGGAATTTCGCTTTTCAAAAAACATAAATCCGATTTTTTTGTTGTTAACCCATATGCAATCGATATATTCACAAGAAATGTTACAAGTTGGAACGACATCGCTACAACAAGAGAAGTCCCCATTTGTTCCGTGGATATATTTAGCAACAAGGGAGCAGCTACGACGAGGGCCGTTTGGATAATTCCAATCCCTAAGTAGCCAACTAAACAAACCATGACAGAGAAAATCAAGCGGATGTTAAAAATAAATTTCACCAGCAGAATGTATGCGGCTATTACGAAAAGAAAGGCTGTAGATTGAGCCATGCCCAAGTAATGTAATTGATAAACCGAAACGGCTTCCAAGGCGACGGCAACGATTAAAAGTCTCAACCCATTCTCAGCAACCGGCAACCGGAACATAGCGAACGTCAAGATACATAACCCGTAAAACTCTATGATTCCGAAAAAGATTCGAATCCATAACTCCAAATCGTCATCTTCCCCCTTATCTAACTCTTATCAACAAAAAACCCGAAACAATCGTTTCGGGGGGATTGTCAGTTACTACTTTATTTCTTCAACAATTCTGCCGGCACTTCCGGTTTGTGGATAAAGACTGCACAATACGGCGTTACAAAAAGAACCGCAAACATTGTCAAAAAACCAGAAGCCAATTGGGCTGCATAACGCTTCATTGAGAATCACCTCCTTTTTATGGGCAATACAAGCAGAGACTGTACTAACAAAGCTTTGGCTAAAGCATCTGAACTCCAGAAAAAATTACTGGCAACTATTAAAATCGCCACTGCTTTAAATAACATCGTCTTAGTTTGTGCAATTCTGTGATGCTCTTCAACTCTAGCTGGAGCAAACAAAACCACCAAAACTAAACTAGCTAGTGTCACCCAACTGGTGTACCCATAAATAGGAAGATGTGCAACAACCACTAGCACTGCTGTTGAGGCAGCAATACACCACTCTGATGTTGGCAAGTGTAAGCCTCCGCTAAAAAACCGAAGCAGAGCAAAACCAATTATTACAATTACCGCTTCATTAAATACACCTGTTATCATGCCGATGGACATAGTTAAAATTATTATAGAAAGCGCATTCAGTAAAATAATCAACGAGAATTTCATTACTTCGACGCTCGAGGTACGCTCAGGATTTGCTGTTTTAATTGAAACCGCGAGTTGCTTTGCTAAACGTTCTATCATTGTCATTTCTCCAATTTCTTTGTACGATCAATTTTTTCATCGATTTCTTTTTTGTTTTTTATGTAGGTAATCATTAAACCTACGGCAGCAATTACAATCAGACCGGTCAACACATAGATAAGTGAGAGGTTTTCTGTAAAAGAAATGATTGCTAGCTGAATAACACCTATCCCCATCATAAGAATAAATAAAAGTAATATATTATGCATTCGAGTTTTCTGGTTATTAAAGGAGATTCTCTTTCTAAAAAACACGAAACCTAGTTTTTTAATTGAGAGCCAATATACCAAAGCTAATACAACAATTAAACAAATAACTTGCATTAAAGATCGGTGCAGTGCTGATGAAATAAGTAATTCCGAGTTCGTTACTCCAAGCAGGGTCGCCACCATAATTAGAAATAATTGAATTACACTGAAAGCTATATACCCTAACAAACTTATAACGAAAGAAAACATTAGTTGAATATTAAATAGGAAGGAAACTAATAGCGTATAGGAAATTATTATAGAGAACATTGCACTGTTCCCCATATCTAAGTAATCCCTCTGAAATAGGGAAATCAACGTGACGACCAGTGAAACTATCGCCATCTTAGGGATGCTGTACCTAATCGGAATTCGGAACAAGGCAAACGATAAAACTACGATAGAAAAAAACTCCAGCGTCCCGAAAATCAGCTTTACTAACAGCTGTGTGTACTCGATGTCGATCAACCCCAAATTCTGTCTATGTTACGTATTTAATACGACAATAGTCGCTAAAACTCCTCTTTCTGCAATGCAAATTTTATCAAATAAATAAGCCAAATATCCCGGCTTTGTTACCTTCGTTTAGATCGTCCCATTCTTTCGCCCTTTTCTTATCTTATTAACCAAAAATCCGCATTTTCACCCACCCGTTACAAGCCATCTTTTCACTTCCCACGGCCTAGGCACAAGGGCGTAGTACTGCCCTCAGATCCCAACCCGGCACTGCCCACTTATTCTACTCCGTCTAGCAAGGCGACAGCTGCCGCCGCCGGTAAGTCTGCGGAGACACCCCGTACACGCGCCGGAACAGTCTGGCGAAGTAGGAAGGCTCCTCATAGCCCAGCTTCTCTGCGATCGTATAGATCGGCAGATCGGTCAGAGCAAGCAAGCTGCCCGCTTCTCGCATGCGCGCCGACAGCAGATAGCCCATCGGCGTCTCTCCCGTATGCTCCTTAAACAACCGGCACAAATAATTAGGCGTTACGTGCACCGACTGCGCCGCTTCTCCGAGCGTGACCGGCCGGTAGCGGTTCGACAGCAGGAAGTGCTTGGCCCGCTCCACCGTATCTTCTGCGGTATGTACCGTTTTTTCCGCATGTACGGCGTTGGCTACGATCGTTTCCACCCTGGCGAGCAGATCGATCACCTGAATGGCGAAATGGGCTCGAAGCTGCGGCAAGTCGTACAAATCGAGAATTCGCCGATAGCCTTCGTCCAGCATCGGCCGGAATCGGGCCGGCACGTCAAGCGGTGCGGAACGCAGCGATTCACTGATGCGAATCGACCGGTTCTCCTCGATCAGGTCGAACAAATTCACTTCCGCCGGCTCGTCGTCGGCGCCTCGCAGCACGAACGTGCTCTCCAGATTCAGCAGCGGCCCGCGCGTACCGAAGTGAAACTGGTGGGGCTCGTTCGGATTGACGATGTACAGCATGCCCGGCCCAACCTCGGAGGAGGTTTGCCCGACCGTAAACATGCCGTTTCCCTCCAAAATATACATGATATGAAAAACGGGATGGGCATGCATCACCCCTTTCACATCGTGCCGGCCGCTCATCAGGTTCGTCGTCACATGATCGATTCCATAAGATCTCCCGCCCGCCATCAGCCGGACTTCCATCCGCCTCTCCCCTTTCCAGCGCTCGTCTGGGCCGCACTCGCGTAAGGTATAGTTTCGATGACCGGTTCTGTTTTCCTCCCAGACTTGCCCGCAATCGGGACGGTAGAGCCGACAGGATAATATCGTGCAGGTTCCGGGATAGATTGTTCCTACAACAGACCGGGCCGATTTTTTATACTGAGGGGGAAACGAACCACCTATAGGAGGAATCGGAATGGCGTTAACGCTTGAGCAAATCATCGACTTTCAAACCAACGGTTATGTCATCGTAGAGGATGTGCTGACAGAGGACGATCTGGGGCCGGTTATCCGCGAAATCGAACGATTGATCGATGAACGGGCGCGTGCTTATCATGCGGACGGGCGGATTACGGAGCTGCATGAAGACGAACCGTTCGAGCGCCGGTTTGCCCTGCTGCATGCCCAATGTCCGGACATCAACCGCGGCTTCGACATTATGCAGCTGCTGGGGCGCGAGATGTTCGCCTTTCTGACCAATCAGCGGCTGCTCGATATCGCCGAATGTTTGCTCGGACGGGAGCTGTCCTGCAATCCGATCCAGCACTTGCGGTCGAAAATGCCCTGGAAAGGCGAGGGCGAGCAGTCAGCCGGCATGGAGAACGTCCCTTGGCATCAGGATGCCGCCGTTACGTCCCCCGATTCGGAGGCGTCCGAAATTATTACGTTCTGGCTCCCTCTGGTCGACGCGACAAAGCAAACCGGCTGCATGGAGATCATACCCGGCGCTTTTAAAGGCGGCTATCTGAAGCATCAGGCCGAAGGCGGCACCACCATCGTCAAGGAGCTACTGCCTTCCGATCCGCCGATTACCGCGGAGTGCCGCAAAGGCGGGATCGTCATCATGAACAAATATACGCCGCACCGGGGAACGTCCAACCGTTCGGATATCGTGCGCTGGTCGCTCGACCTCAGGTATCACAAAACCGGCGCCGCCTCCGGCCGCGACTTCCATCCTTCGTTCGTCGCCCGCAGCGCCAGCCGTCCGGAGAGCGTACTGAACGACCACGAAGCCTGGCGCGCGATGTGGAAAGAAGCGCTTGCGAAGCCTTCGCAAAAAGCCCACCGGGTGTAACGGCGGCAAACCGTGCCCTTCGCCCCAGGCATCCTTAAGCTCCGGCAGCCGCTCCTCGCGGCGACCGGAGCTTTGCTGTTTTTGCAGCCCGCCAACGTTCACAGAAGCGTCGTTGACACGGTCCAGGCACAAGTTTAAGATAACGGTAACCGGCCATCAGGACCGCTCACTTGGAAAGGAGCCCGGACATGAAACGATCGAAAAACGCCAGTCAGGAGCGCTTGATTACGATTATCGTCGTCGCTTTGACCGTGATCATTAACGGTATCGTGCTTGCTTTGCTGTTTATGCCGCAAATGGGCGATGCCAGTAAAGATTACACGTATTTGCCCAAGTTTAACGCGATACTCAACGGGTTCACCTTCGTGTTTCTCGTGTTGGCGCTAATCATGATTATCCGTAAAAATATCGTCTGGCACCGCAACTTTATATTTGCCGCTTTTACATCGACCGCGTTCTTCCTGGTGTCGTATCTTACCTACCACTCCTTGTCCGAATCGACTTCGTACGGCGGCAGCGGGGTGCTGGCGGGTATCTATTACTTCATCCTGATCACGCATATCGTACTGGCGGCCGTCATCGTGCCCCTTGCTTTGTTTACGCTGGCCCGGGGTCTTCAAATGAACGTGCCGAAGCACCGCAAGCTGGCCCGGTGGACGATGCCGATCTGGCTGTATGTCAGCTTGACGGGCGTGCTCGTCTACTTGATGATTTCGCCTTATTATTGAATATGCGAGTAGGAGAATCCATCCCTTCGTCAGATCGTTAACCGATCCGACGGGGGATTTTTTTATGCGAACATCAATAATATTATGAAATAGATGATATTATACTATTTACAATAGTGTGTGTCGTACAGTATGATAACAACAGGAGCTGATACCAATGAAGGAACTTACGGAGACGATTAACGGATTAACCCAAGAGCTTCGGCGAGGAACGATTATTATCGGCGTGCTCAGTTTATTGTCCGAACCGCAGTACGGCTATTCGCTGGTTACCGTGCTGGAGGAGAACGGGATTAACGTCGACCCGGGCACCCTGTACCCGCTCTTGCGCCGACTCGAGAAGCAGCAACTACTTGAGAGCAGCTGGGACACGAATGAAGCCCGCCCCCGGAAATATTATGTGCTCAGTCCCGCCGGGAAAGAAGTGTACAAACAGCTTTGTCTGGAATGGAAAAACCTGAGCGTCAGTATCGAAAGCTTGATTGGCGGAGGAGGAAACAACGATGGAATTGGTTAAAAGATACATCTATGCAGTAACGCACAAGCTGCCTGAGGCGCAGAGAGCGGATATCGAGAAGGAGCTTCACGGATTAATCGAGGATATGCTGGGGGAGCGTGTCCAGGACGGGGAGCCGACGGTGAAGGATGTGGAGGAAGTCCTCCTCGAGCTGGGTCATCCGCGCAAGCTGGCCGACCAGTACCGGGGATATAAGCAGTATCTGATTAGCCCGGCACTGTTCCCGACCTATATGTCGATTCTCAAAATCGTTCTGTTCGCAATCGGAATCGCCATGACCGCCGTATTCGGCATCGAGACGTTTATGGACCCGGCCAACGTGCTCGACCATTTTGTCGGCAATCTGGTTTCTTTCATTAATGCGTGCTTTCAGGGCTTCACCTGGGTCACGGTGGTCTTCGGCTTTATCGACTATGCCGGTGTCCGCAAGGAGAAGCTGGGAATCAAAGAAGACGCGGCCTGGAAACCTTCCGAGCTGCCTCCCCTGCCCGATTCCCGGACCCGGATCAGCCGCGCCGATCCGATAGCCAGCATCATCTTTACGATCCTGTTCACGGTGTTGTTCACCTTTTCTATCGGACTGCTCGGCGTCTGGAGGTTTCCGGGCGGCGACTCGTCGATCGTGGTGCCTTTCTTCAATGAAGAAGTATTCCGTACGTTTCTTCCGTTCATCTGGGCTTTGGTCGCCGGGAGCGTGCTGCTGGATTGCGCCAAGATCATCTTCGGCAGATGGACCACCAAGCTGATCGCCGCCGATATCGTGATTCATCTGCTTCATTTTGTGCTTGCCTTGGCGATGTTCTCCGACACGGCGATCTGGAATCCCGGCTTCTTGGAACAACTGGCGGGCAGCGGGTTGGCGCCGATCGGCAGCGAAGCTTACGAGTTGGCGAGCTCCATTTGGAATCGGGCTAAGGAGAGCTTGCTTTCTCTGATCGGGATCGTCGTTGCCGTTCAAGTGATTGCTTCGGTTGTAAAAGGCTACAAGATTAAAGACGTTTGCTAGGAGGATGGATATAAAGCCGCTATTTCGAGCGCCGTGCGGCGTACGGCTGCGGCCAGATGGGCAGGCTCCAGTATAAGCACTTCGGTACGGAACCGGAGCAGGAACCCGATCATCCACTTTTCGTCAGGCAGGGCAGTCCGGACCAGGAGCGATCCGTCCGGCTGCTTTTCTATTTCTTTCTCGTCGAAATAGTCCGATGCATGTACTTTGGATTCTCCCGTAAACCGCAGAACAAGATCGACCGTACGCTCGGTCCGGGGCGCCGTCCACCGCTCGTTCAGCATCGACAGCGTCATCGCCCGGCGCTCGAACGATTCCGGCTGAACCTCCAACGTCCGGATGCGGGACAGCTTGAAGATCCGGTAATCCTCGCGGCTTAAACAATAACCGTGTAGATACCAGGCGTAGTTTTTGAGCGCGAGCCCCATCGGCTCGATGAGGCGCTCGGTCTCTTCCCCTTTCCCGTCGGTGTAGGCGAAGCGGATCAGCTTTTTGTCTTGGACGGCTTTTTGCAGCGATTCGTACTTGGTCCGTTCCGCCCCGTTATTTCTCCAGGGGGTCAGATCGATCAGAATCTGGTCGCCGTCCGCGAACCGGTCCTGCTCCGCTTGCGACACCAGCGCGCCGACCTTATCGAGCAGCCGGTCCATATTGGCGGGGGTCGGCGCCTGCGTCGACTGGAGACCCCGCAGGGCGGTGCATAACACGATCAGCTCATCGAGCGACAACATTTGACGATCCAGGCGAAAGCTCTCCATAATTTCATAGCCGCCTTCCGTTCCCGTATAGGACACGATCGGAATGCCCGCGAGGCTGAGCGACTCCAGGTCGCGGTATATCGTGCGCAGCGATACTTCCAGCCGCTCGGCAAGCTCCTGCGCCTGCACCCGTTTACGGTTCAGTAATAAGATGGTGATGGCCATCAGCCGTTCCAGTTTCATTCAGCGAACCTCCAGCTTCGGAGAATAGTACATTCATCATACCTGATTTTCCCCGACAGCTGTATGTCAGGATCGGGTCTTAATGCGAAGCGGCGTATTCGTCCGCCTGCGAGGACGGATCGAGCTTCTCCCGGCTCATGATAAACGCCGCGGCCACCGCGAGCACGGCAGGGATCAACGTCCAGGCGAACGTCGAAGCGATCGAGGAAGACAGTCCTTCGGTGATCAGGCTGAGCGCCTTCTGGTCCATCGTCTGGCGAATTGCGGGATTCAGCAGCACATACGGATCGCCGAAGTTGATACCTGCCGGCATATTCGCCGCGTCGCCGCCCCCGAATGCGCTCGTCAGTTTGTCCGTGAGCGAATGGCTTTGGATGATGCCGAAAATCGTAATGCCGAGCGTCATGCCGAGCGAACGGTTGAAGTTCAGCGTCGACGTGGCGGCTCCCCGCTGTGCGGCCGGGAACGTATGGATCGCGGCGCTGCTGAGCACCGAGAAGGACGCTCCGATGCCGAGTCCCACCAGAATCATATATATCGTCATCAGGAACCGCGGCGATTCCGCCGACATCGCAGCCAGCAGCGCAATCCCGCCGACCAGAATCACGAGCGTCGGAATCAGGATCGTCCGGTACGGCAATTTGGACATGAGAAATCCGCCTACCGTCGCCGTCACTACCGAGCCGACCATCATCGGAAGCAGGACAAGCCCCGCGTTCGTCGCCGTGCCACCCAGCACACCCTGAATATAAATCGGGATGAACATCGAAGCGGTCATAAACGAAGCTCCGCTAAGCATCGCGACCAGGTTGCTCGTCGTATAGAGACGGCTGCGGAACATCCGGAACGATAGGATCGGTTCTGCGGCTCTTTTCTCAACAACGACGAGCAGTACGGCGAGAACCACAAATCCCGCGAACAAGCCCCCTATTTGCGGCGACCCCCATGCGTATACTTTGCCTCCCAATTCGATCGCGAACATGAGACACACAATCGCACCTACCAGCAGAAAGGCCCCCATGAAATCGATCTTTTGCTTGGAATGCTCTTTAGACTCTTTGTAGAAAAACGCGATGAAAACGAAGGCGATCAAACCGAGCGGCAAATTGATGTAAAAAATCCATCCCCAATGAAGGGAGTCGGTGATGTAGCCACCAAGCAGCGGAGCCGCAATGCTGGACAAGCCGAACAAAGCACCGAACATGCCGGTCATCTTGCCGCGGTGCTCGGGCGCCACGACGTCGAACATAATCGTGAACGCAATCGAAACCATCGCGCCGGCGCCGATTCCTTGAACCGCTCTATAGAGGCTGAGCTGCACGATCGATTCCGCCATTCCGCATAAAGCGGAGCCGATCATAAAGACGATAATCCCGAATACGAAAAACCGTTTGCGCCCGTACATATCGGATAGTTTCCCGAAGATCGGCATGCCCGCCATCTCCGCAATCATATAAGCGGAAGTAGCCCAGACGAATTTGTCGAGACCTCCGATCTCCCCAACGATCGTCCCCATCGCCGTCGCTACGATCGTGTTGTCCATCGAGGCCATCAGGATGGCGAGCAGGAGCCCTGCGATGATCACGCTCAGATTGTTTTTTGCTTTCGTTTTGTTCATTGGAATTGTACCGTTCCTTTCCTCGTTCCAAGTATGGTTAATTCGAATCTGTAATCATCATAACGTTTCGTTGTTGACAACTGTGTGTCAGGAACGAAATCCCGAAATCCGAACCGGAAAAATATTTGGGTTGACTACGACGATATAAGTTGAACTAATGAAAAATGACGTCCATTCCGTTCCGAAAAAAATTGCTTGAAGCTTCAGACATCTTGTTTGGAGTGTCTCGGATTGGATTGGCCTTCGGATTGTTGACACTCCAAGCTTATCCTTCCGATGCCAGTTTTCTGACGAAAACTCTTAGCTTTCAAGCTAATTTCTTTCCCCACTACATTCAGCTTAACCATGGAGTTTATTTAGTTCAGCTTATATAGAACGACAAAAGCTCCCATCCCGGAATGGAAGAGGAGCTTTGCTGACGGTACTATTACTCTGTTGCTTGATAACGGCCCATGAAAGCAATTCTCGGATATGTACATGGCCTGCGACGCAACGATTCCGCTTACCTTCCCGTCACCCGGCATCCTCGCAGACGTCCGTCCCGTTCCCTTCCGGCAGTCCGCTTGGACGGGTCCGGTTCGGCCGGGCACTCTCGTCCTTCTGCTGAGACAATGACTTGCGAATTTGTTCGAGGACAGACGGCTCCAAGCCTAACTGTTCCATTACTTTCACGATATCGATTTCCGTTTTCATACCGATCCGTTTCTCTCCTTCTTATCCGCGTCAGGACAAACACCCGCTGGTTGTTTATCCCATTTTAACAAATCAAAAGGATCCCACCTATTATCCCTTCGGATACATTTCGCGCTCCGGCCGATTTTGAGCTACGCAGCCGCCGTTCAAGATCAACAAGAATGGTTGCGCCCGACAAGACGGTGTACTACAATTGTAAATGAAAATCATTCTCAATCGCACTATGAAAATAGGAGTTGATCGGTTTATGAATCCAACTCGCAACCCGGCACAAGTTGTAGATATCGAAGATATGCGTCTGCTATCCCTAACGGGGAGCTGGGTGCAGCCTGGCGACGGCTCGCATCATATGCTCTACGTTTTGGAGGGACGGGCGTTGTTTCGCTCCCCTTCCTTCGACGGCCTGTTAAATGAAGGCGAGATCGCGGTCCTGCCATCAGGCGTGGGACAATTTTCGGTCACCCCTGTAACGGAGCCGACTTCGGCTTATTATATACGCTTCGCCGCCGCCCATGTGGCCAGAGAGTGCAGCCGTTGGAGCATCGAGGACGCTTCGCCTGCCGTGCAGGGGATCGTCCGCGTTCAGCCGATGCCTCTTATCCGGCACAAGTTTGAGCATTTGCACCGATTGTGGATGGCTAATAGCCCGGGCTCCTCAGTTGCGCTGCAGATCGGCTGGCTGGAACTGTGGGAGACGATCCGCAAAGGAATGGCCGCAGAAGAACCGGGTCTCGATTCGATGCTGCAGGACATGGTTCATCATATGGACCTGCACAGCGAAGAGGAATTTCAGGTCGAGCGGATGGCCCGTCATTCCGGCGTGACGCCGGCTGTATTTTATAAACGGTTTAAACAATATACGTCGTTAACTCCGCTGCAATATATAACCCGGAAGCGGATGGAGAAAGCGCGCCAGCTGCTGGTTCGGGAAGAAGCCAATATACGCGAGGTGGCGAGCGAGATCGGCTACCCGGATGTATACTACTTCAGCCGTATATTCAAAAAGGCGGTAGGCATTCCGCCTTACCGGTATCATCAGCTGCTCAGACGGAAAATCGCCGTCACGAGCCCTCCGCTCTATGACAACCTGCTGGCGCTGGGCGTACCTAGAGAGAAGCTGATCCCGTTCTGGAACCGGGACGAGCAGAAAAATCCGTACCGGCAGCACGATACGGTCGGCCTCGAGCTGAACCGGCTGCTCAAAGAGAAGCCCGAGCTGATTATCGGCACGGACAAGGCAGGCCCGTTATCCGACAAGCTGGCCGATATCGCGCCGCTGAAGACGATTCAGTTCAAACCTTACTCCTGGCGCGAACATCTGCGGGAATTGGCCGCTATCCTGGACGTGAATGAAGTGGCGGAATATTGGCTCTATTATTACGAGCGAAAAGCGGACGCCGTGCGCGAGCGCATCCATCAGCAGCTCGGCGAGCAGACGGTGCTGGCTGCGCTGATGTACGACCGCAATATCCGGGTATACGGCAAAAGCCGCCGCAAAATCGGACGTCTGCTGTATGACGACCTTAAGCTGAACGCGCCGACCGGGACCGACCAATTCGTATTCGCCGATATACAAAGCTTAACGGAATTAAACGAGTTTAAAGCGGATCATATCCTGCTCTTCGGAGATCCCGCGGGCCGGACAGACCGTCACGTTCCGATCTCCGGACGGGTGCACCATGCCTCCGTCTATCCTTGGCTGCATTACTCCGCCATCGGCCATGAACGGTCGATCGAGCAGGCGCTGCTCTACTTCTCTCCGGAGCATGCGGGACGATAGGAATGTGCATCCATATATTTAGGATTTGCCATTTTTAATAGGGCGCTGTTTCTGCATGATCTTTATCGATAATGATTATCAATACCATTGCGTGTTAAAGGGGACATGATATGACTACATCCGCTTTTCAAACAGCCGATACGATCCGGGCGTGGAGACCGACCCGGGAATTCCAACCGGCTCCGGTGTCCGAGGAGCTGATCGGCGAGCTGCTGAACGTGGCCGTCTGGACGCCAAGCCCGGGGCAGCGCGAGCCGTGGCGGTTTCTCTTGTTCATGGGAGACGGGAAACGGACGATAACCGAAGCGATTGTGCGCAACGGCGTCAAGAAGCGCGATCCGGAGAAGTTGATGAGCGTACCGGCGTATTTGATGGTCGTGACCGGGCCGTCTGACGGGGAGAAGCCGCTCCAGTCGGATCAGGATTACGCCGCAGCTTGCTCCTTGATCCAGAACTTCAGGCTGGCCGCCTGGGAACGCGGGCTCGGGGTGACCTGGGTGATGAAGCCGTTCGCGTATCGGCCGGAATTTCTCGCGGAGTGCGGCGTCAGCCCCGGCGAGAGGCTGGCCGGACTGCTGCAGATCGGTTATCCCGATGCGGTGCCGGACGCCCCGACGCCTTCGCCCGCGCAGCACAAATGGACCGTTATTCATTCCGCGCAAACGACGGAGGCATCCGGCATCTATGACGAACGCAACGATTCAGCCGACTAATAAGCCTCCGCTTCGGACCCGTCCTTGGGCGGCTACGCTTATTATCGCAATCGGTCTGGCCGCCATCGCGATCGGCATCGGCTCCTCGATCGTGACCGGCGTCGCCAATATCTCTTACGAGACGGTGTGGCGCGCCTTGATCGATTACGATCCGGGCAACGACCAGCATACGATCATCCGTGAGCTTCGCCTGCCCCGCGCCTTGGCCGGCGCGCTGGTAGGAGCGGCGTTCGCCGTCGCGGGCGCCATCATGCAAGGGATGACCCGCAATCCGATTGCCGATACCGGTCTGCTTGGGATTAATGCCGGGGCAGGATTTGCACTTGTGCTCGTATTCGCTTTCATTCCATGGCTGCCGTTCGAGTATATCATCTTGTTTTCCTTTATCGGGGCTGGGCTTGGTGCTCTGCTCGTGTATGGAATCGCCTTTATGTCCAAAGGCGGCCTATCTCCGCTGAAGCTCGTGCTGGCCGGGGTCGTCGTCGGATCGCTCGTGACCGGCATCAGCCAGGCTCTGTCGCTGCTGTTCCAGATCAACTACGACCTGGCGTTCTGGTCCGCAGGCGGCATATCGACGGCCGAATGGTTCCAGGTGTCGGTCATGATGCCGTGGATCATCGGCGGGCTGCTCGTGTCGATGCTGATCTCCCGCTCGATTACGCTGCTCAGCTTGGGCGAAGACGTAGCCGCGGGGCTCGGCCAGCGTACGCGGCTGGTGAAGGCACTCGGCACCGTCGCTGTCATGGTGCTGGCCGGCGCGTCCGTATCGACGGTCGGCGGGGTCGGCTTTATCGGCCTGATGGTGCCTCATATGGTGCGGTTTCTCGTAGGGGTGGACTACCGCTGGATCATCCCTTGCTCTGCGGTGGTCGGAGGCGTGCTCGTCATCTTCGCGGATATTGCCGCCAAGCTGCTGGCCGCTCCGTACGAGACTCCGCTCGGAGCGGTTATTGCCGTTATGGGCGTTCCCTTCTTCCTGTACTTGGCTCGCAAGGAAAGGAGGGAGCTGTAGATGAACACTCTGCTGTCGTCCACCACCGACCGCAAGAAACGCAGCGTCCGGCTGATCGTTGTGTTCGCCGCTCTGCTCGTGATCGGCTTCATCGTCAGCCTGAACGTCGGGCGTTACAGCATTCCGCCGGTTGAGGTGCTGCAGACGCTGCTCGGCAACGGCACCAAAAAGCAAAATATCGTGCTGTACGACCTCCGTCTACCCCGGATGATTATCGCGGTACTGATGGGCGCGGGGCTCGCCGTATCGGGGGCCGTCCTGCAGGGCATCTCCCGCAACGGGTTGTCCGATCCCGGCATCCTCGGCATCAGCTCCGGTGCCGGACTCGCCGTGCTGCTGTTCGTCTCTTACTATCCGTCCAACAGCGTGGCTCCGCCTTTTATGATGCCGATTCTGGCGCTGGTCGGGGCAGGCTTGACCGCCGTTCTGATCTACCTGATCGCGTACAAAAAAGGTCAAGGCATCTCGCCGACACGCTTGCTGCTCACCGGTATCGCCGTCGGTGCGGGACTAAGCTCGGTCAGCATTATTTTGACGCTCCAGCTGAACCCGCGCAATCTGGAATTTGTCGTCACCTGGCAGATGGGCTCGTTATGGGGCTCGAACTGGAAATACGTCCTTGCCCTGCTTCCCTGGATTATCGTGCTGCTGCCGTTCGTTTATTGGAAGTCCAGGGTACTCAACGTGCTGAAAATGAATGAGGAAATATCGGCAAGCCTCGGCCTGACGATCCATCGGGAACGCCTCGGGCTGCTCGCAGCGGCTGTCGGCCTCGCGGCCGCAAGTGTGGCGATCGGCGGCGGCATCGGCTTCGTCGGCCTGCTCGGCCCTCATATCGCACGGCGGCTCGTCGGACCGCAGCATCAGTATATGCTGCCGATCACGGCGGGAGTCGGCGCGCTGCTCGTCCTGGCCGGCGATACGATCGGCCGCAGTTTTATGGAAACGACCGAGGTGCCCGCAGGCGTCGTCATTTCCCTGCTCGGAGGCCCGTACTTCATCTACTTGTTATTCCGTGCGAAAGTATAAACTATTTCACCCCATTAAACTTGTTATGGAGAATCCGAACATGAAACTATCCTTGAAACGAAACCTGAGTATCGCCTGCCTTTTGTCCGCCTCCCTCGCCCTTGCCGCCTGCGGCAGCGGCGGAGCCGCCGCTCCCGA
This sequence comes from Paenibacillus sp. MAH-35, assembly GCF_058135425.1. Classification (NCBI taxonomy): domain Bacteria; kingdom Bacillati; phylum Bacillota; class Bacilli; order Caryophanales; family Paenibacillaceae; genus Paenibacillus; species Paenibacillus sp. MAH-35. The sequence continues at coordinate 33,016 of NZ_JBYUPU010000035.1, read as the reverse complement.
AGCGGGCGCCGGCGGCACGACTGCAGCTTCGCAGACACCGGCAGCCGGAACCCAGCAGTCCGCGTTTCCCCGCACGATCCAGCACCTGAAGGGGCAGCTGACGCTGAAGCAGCCGCCGGCCAAAATCGCCAGCGTCGACATTATGGCGACTGACTATTTGCTCGTCCTGGATATCGCGCCGATCGTCTCGGAAGGGTTCAGCACGAAGGATCGCTCGCCCATCTTCGGCAAGTACGCGGAAGGTAAAAAAGTAGTCGATCTCGGCGGCAAGACGAATCTGGAGACGCTGCTGGAGATGGAGCCCGACCTGATCGTGATGAGCAGCACCAGCACGAATAAGGTAGACCGGTTCGACGAATTCAACAAGATGGCGGACAGCGTAGTCATCGACTTCTCTCTAGACGCGCCGTCCAGACTGCGAAAGTTTGCGGAGCTCGTCGGGAAGGAGCAAAAAGCCGAGGAAGTGATCGCTTCGTTCAACAAGCTGAAGGAAGAGGCAAAAGCCGTAGCGGCCAAGCATAAGGACGAAAAGGTGCTGTTCCTCATCTCCAACGGCAAAGACTTCACCGTCATTCATCCCGCCAACTTCCCGATCTACTATCAGGATGTTGGTCTGACGCCGGTCCCGGGCTTGCCTCAGGAGGGAAGCATCGGCGGCCGGATCGGCATCGAGGCGCTGACCGAGTTCGCTCCCGACCATATCTTTATCGCGGAAAACCGCAGGCAAATGAATCCGGACAAACCCCAGGAGCTGATCAACATCTGGACGGATAATCCGGTCTGGAAAAACATGAAGGCGGTCAAAAACAATCACGTCTATTCGGTCGACACGCTGGTCGGCGACACGTTCTTCCTCGGTCAGATGGCCGGACTGGAAGCGATCAAACAGCATCTTGGCAAATAACAAAGCAGACGAAGCATCGGGGAGGAGATTACAGATGGAAACGACGACGACATCCGGTCCGGTAGCTGCCGCGATCCGGGAACGCCGGACGATCAAACGGTTCAAGACGGACCCGGTTCCGGAAGAACTGCTGCTGCATTTGCTCGATACGGCAAGCTGGGCGCCCAATCACGGGCTTCGCGAGCCTTGGCGGTTCATTCTGTTTCTGGGAGAAGGCAGACACCGGCTCCTTCAAGCGATTAACGAAAATGCCCGCAAGCCGAAAGATCCCGTCGCGCTTATGCAGGTTCCGGCGTACTTGGTCATCGCGATTCGCGAAGAGGAACGCCCGATCGTGCTGGAGGAAGATACGCTTGCCGCAGCGACGTTCGTGCAGAACTTTCAGCTCGCCGCCTGGGAGCAAGGAGTCGGCGTCAAATGGCTGACCGACCCTTATACGTTCAGACCCGAATTCCGGGCCAGCATCGGCCTCCAGTCGGGAGAGAAGCTGATCGGACTGCTCCAGGTCGGCTATCCCGAGGACATTCCGGCCGCCCGGCCCCGAACGCCTGCAGAGCAAAAGCTTACCGTCATCCGCGTGTAAGACTGTTGAGGAAAATAAAACGAACCTCCGCTCGCCTCTGATTGGCGGGCCGGAGATTCGTTTCGTTTTACGCCCGGTTCGGGCTTTGTCCTGTCCGGGTTGTGAGTGAATCCTTCCCGAATGCTGCCGCGATTAACGCCCCCGCTGCCCCGCCGCATACTGGGACATCGCATACGTTCTGTAGCCGCCGGTTACGTTTTTGACCCGATATCCGTGCTGGGTCAATATTCGGGAAGCGACATGTCCCCTCACGCCGACGGCGCAATAGGCGTAAATCTCTTGATCCTTATCTAATTCGTGCATCCGGCTGCGCAGCTCGTCAACCGGAATATGGACAGCCCCTTCAATATGCCCTTTGTCGTATTCGGCTTTCGTTCTGACGTCGAGAACGATCTGCTCGCCTTCCGTTCTTTGGTCCACATCCTTATACGTAACTACCTCGGCCAGCCCGTCCAGGATGTTCCCTGCCAAGTATCCCGCCATATTAACCGGGTCTTTAGCCGACGAGAACGGCGGAGCGTAAGACAGCTCCAATTCGGCCAAGTCGTACACCGTTCCGCCCAAGCGTTGTACCGTGGAGATTACGTCCATCCGTTTATCCACGCCCTCCGAGCCGAACGCTTGCGCGCCCAGCAGCTTGCCCTGTCCATTAAACAGCAGCTTGATCGCGATCGGAGCGGCGCCGGGATAATAGGCGGCATGCGAATTCGGGTGCACGTACAGCACGTGGTACGGAATTCCCAGACGCTGCAGCGCCCTCTCGTTGTTGCCGGTACTGGCGCCGGTCAGGCCGAATATTTTAATAATCGCGGTGCCCTGCGTCCCCTTGTACGCCGATTCCAGACCGCAGATGTGATCCGCGGCGATCCGGCCCTGCTTGTTCGCAGGTCCGGCCAGCGGTATCGCCGTCACGTTGCTGTTGACGTAATCATTCACCTCCACCGCGTCTCCTACCGCATAGACGCCTTCTTTATTCGTCTGCATATGCCCGTTTACTTGGATATGGCCGCGCGGTCCGAGCCCGATACCCGAATCTTTCAGGAAGCCCGTATCTGGAGTGACGCCGATCGCCAGAATGACCATATCGGCCGATAGAGCCGTTCCGCTGTCCAGCAACACTTCGATCCCTTGATCGTGCTCCCGGAATTCCTTCACCCCGTCGCCGAGGTACAGCAGCACGCCGTGATCCTCCAGCTCCTTCTCGGCGAAGGCGACCATCTCCGTATCGAACGGAGCAAGCACATGGGGAGCGGCTTCCACCAAGGCAACCTCCAGTCCCCTCTGCCGCAAGTTCTCAGCCATCTCCACGCCGATAAAGCCGCCTCCGACTACAATCGCGCTTTTCACGTTCTGCTGATCGACATGCGCCTTGATCCGGTCCGTATCCGGAATGTTCCTGAGCGTATAAATAAGCCCGCTCTCCATTCCCGGTATCGGAGGCTTCATCGGCTTGGCGCCCGGTGATAAGATCAGGAAATCGTACGACTCCTCGTAGATTCCCTTATCCGTGCTGCGGACCTCTACCCGCTTCCGCTCCGGATCGACCCGGATCACTTCGCTGTGGGTCCGGATGTCCAGGTTGAACCGGGCCTTCATCCCTTCGGGTGTTTGGACCATCAGCTTGGACCGCTCTTGAATCGTCTCCCCGATATAATAAGGCAACCCGCAGTTGGCGAATGAAATGTATCCGTCCCGCTCGAACAATATAATATCCGCATGCTCATCCAGTCTCCTTAGTCTGGCTGCCGCTGACGCACCTCCCGCTACTCCTCCGACGATAAGGATCTTTTTCTTCATAGGGAACTCCCTCCGCTTTTTTCATTTACTCATACATGTATGGGTATATTTCTAGTTTACCTAATTTCCCGCCTCCTGTCCTGTGATTTTGATTACAATGTTGAAAACTTTCATGAAGTCAGTGTCTCAGCGCCACCGCGATGCTCCTTGTCCTACCCTGGATTCGGTAATCCCGCCTCGTTAAATTAGTCTATATGACTATGATCTTGGCCCTTTTGCCACTTCCTGGCGATTTGCGGCAATCGTTATGATAGGAAGCGAACCCACCTATCACGCTGCAGGCGGGATGCCTGAACCCGCCGTATCCAGCTGCAAAAGGAGACCGACATGAATACGATCTGGCACGTTCGCACCGGAATCCGAGATCGGCTTGAATCGATGTACCGGGTTTGCCAAACATGGATTTCGAAATATCCGTTGATCCGGACGGCTTACGCGGTTTGGATGTGGTTTTCGCTGCTCGCCTTCGTCGCCAGCTTGTTTTTCATGAAAGAATCGCGTACGATGGTCGTTCAGTATTTATGGTCGTTTTATGTGCTGCTGCAATTTTGGTTTTTATGCCGGAGCAAAACGCTGCCGTGGAAGCACACGGTATGGTTCGTGCTCGCCGGTGTGTTCGTAGTCGTGCCGCTGAATACGCTGACGCTTACGACGATCCATGCGATTTTCGGCGGCAAAACGTCGGCTACCTGGTCTGTAGCTGTGGTTACGCCGATTTTCGAGGAATTGTGGAAGCTCCTCCCTTTGGGCTTGTTTCTATTGTTCTCCCGCCGCGCTTCCGCGTTGAGCTTAACCGACTATGCGCTGATCGGCGGCGCAACCGGCACCGGATTTCAACTGATGGAGGAACTCACCCGCCGCTGGCTGAATTCCGGCGCCTTGTCGGACAAATACGGCTACAGCTATACGCTGCTTGGCGGTGAAACGATCCATTGGGACTTCTTCACCCTGTTTCCCGGGTACTTCGAGGAAAGTTTGGCGCCCTCGTTAATGACCGTCGGTCATCCCGTACATACCGCCCTGATCGCGCTCGGCTGCGGGATCGCCTGCCGGCTGCGGCCCCGGCTGACGAGGTGGGTGTGGCTGCTCCCGGCGCTCCTCCTGCTGTGGGCGATCCTGAATCATGCGGCCTATAACGGCCAATATAAGCTGCCGGACTGGGTGTTCGCCCTGCATGAATGGACTGGCGACGGGTACACGACTCAGCCCGTATTCCTTATGATGCTGGCTATGGCACTGATCGCCGACTATGCGCTGTTGAACAAGGTGCGCAGTCGTCTGCCGTCGCTGCCGGGAGAGCGGTTCCTCAACCCGTTCACCGAGCTGTGGAACATCGGCTCCTCCCTCTTGCGGGACCGGGGGAAGTTCGTGTACGGGCTGGAGTTTTACCGGGGGCGGAGGGAGCTCGGCTTCAACCTGCTGTACGGGAATGAAGAAGCTGCCGGCATACAGGAACACGTGCGGGAGCGGACGAAAGTGTTCTACCAGGCGCTGACCACAGTCGCGATGATCCTCCTCGCCGCCGGACTGTTCGCAGGTTTGGGGACTTATGCCGCCGGCGGCGACACGGCCTGCTTCGCCTGTATGTTCGATTCGCTGCAAAATTGGTGGGATCGGCTCGAATGGTATGAGCAGGCCGGAATCGTCCTTGGCGCGCTAGCGTTGTCCCTGCTGTTCGTCGGGTTCTGGCCGGCGCTCGGCATCGCGATGACGGTGGCGGGAATTGCCGGCAGCGGGCACCAGATCGCCAGTTATATCCGCGACCCGCGGAAGATGCTGACTCCGGACAATGTGCTCGCTATCGCGACAGGCATCGTGCTCAGCCGAATTCCTTTCGGCAGAGCGCTCGGCTGGCTGGGTCAGAAAGGACGCGCCTATGTGCGCAAGCTCTTCGACAAGATCGGTACCCGGAAGCCGAAAGTGGACGTTCCGGAGAAGCCTCCGTCAACCGGCGGCCGGATCACCGGCAAACATCCGGAGAAGCCGAACGAGCCGCGCAAGCCGGATGAGGATGCCAAGCCAAAGGATAAAACGGACGAAGACAATGACGATGGAGTGCCCCCGACAGGGAAAACCTATAACGAAGTCGAAATAGTCGACCATCGGGGAAGTCCGCTCGGCGAATTTGACGAAATCGACGTAGAAAAAGGAGTTTTCTACGAAGACAAAACAGCCAAAGGGCTGGATCGCCTTAACCCGCGGACGGGTCAACCCGCGCAGACGCCGCAGCAATTTGCCGACAAGCAAATTCTCGGAAAAACGCGGACGCGTATTCAAAACCTGGCCCAAGCCGCCGCGACCCGGCCGACGACCAACGGATCGCCCGAAGTACCCAGTCTGGAACAGATCAAGTCGATCCGCAGCTTCGTATTCCGGCTGGACGGCAATACCCCGGAGCTGCAATGCGCTGTCGAAAACAGCCTGAACCAGCTGAGACACGAATTTCCGGATTATACCTTTAACGTTATATTTGGAGGGAAACCGTAATGTCCATTAGTGCATTTGTACCTGATCCCGTCAACAGCTTTGAACGGCAATTCCATATTCCCGTTGCGGCGGAAGCTTTCTTTGCCGAATACTGGGAGCCTGTTGCAGAACAACTGGGCCTCCAGTGGGTCCCCCTCTTCTCCACCGGCATCGACATCACGAAGGAAGACTTGCCGGCAGTGCTGGATGAACTGTCCCGGCTGAAAGAATGGGCTTCGAATCAGCCCGGAGAAGAACGGATCGCCAAGCTGGCGAGCCGGATCGAGCTGCTGCAGACCGAGCTGCCCAAAGCGTTGGAGCGGGACGGGGCCGTCGTCTATATCGGGTAACCCGCGGCCGGTATCGGATCAGGTGTATACAAGAAGCGGCAGTCCCGAACCTTCGTGAGAAGTTCCGGGCTGCCGCTTTTTCCTGCATCTTATTTCGTGTAATTATCGAAGTAGCCTTGAATGTACACAATCGGCGTCCCTTTGTCTCCGCTGCCCGAGGTGAGGTCGGATAACGAACCGATCAGATCGGTTAACTGCCGCGGGGTCGTGCCTTGCGATTCCATGGCGCCGACCAGATCCGCTTCCTTGTTCGTAATGAACTCGGAGATCGCCTGCTTCAATTCCTCGCCGCGCAGACCGGCAAAGTTGTTGTCCGCCAAATATTTCAGCTTCACTTCGTTCGGCGTCCCGTTCAGACCGGCCGTATAGGCAGGGGATACTACAGGATCGGCCAATTCCCATATTTTACCGACCGGATCTTTAAAAGCCCCGTCCCCGTAGATCATCACTTCGACCTGATTGCCCGTCTTCTCGCGAAGCGTCTGCTGAATCCGGTCCACGACCGGCTGGCAATCGCGCGGGAACAATTTCACACTTTCCTCCGTCGATTTGTTGGAGCCCAACAGGCCGTACGATTCGTTATAACCGCTTCCGTCAACCGGGGAAGACAAGATCTCATCGAGGCTGTACACCTTCTGTCCGCCGTTTGCCTTCAGAATGCGCTTCGTCCGGAATCGTGAATGAATATCGCAAGTCAGAACGTCCTTCGTGTACTCCAGAATCGTCTTCGGATGGTTGGAGAAAATGACTTCGCATTCCGCGCCCACATCCTCGATCAGCGATTTGTAGTACGTGATGTAATCGACGCCTGTGAAGCGGTGCTTATTGTAGCCGAAAGCTTCACGGAACTGCGCTTCGGTCAATACGTCCGTCCAAGGGTTAATCCCTTTCTCATCCAGCAGATCTATATCCACCAGCTGGTTGCCCACCTCATCGGATGGATAGCTGAGCATCAGCACGATTTTTTTGACGCGTTTCGCGAGACCGCGCAGCACAATCGAGAACCGGTTGCGGCTCAAAATCGGGAAAATCACGCCAATCGTGGCGTCATGGCCAAATTTGGCAAACACATCGGCTGCAATATGATCAATCGTCGCGTAGTTGCCTTGCGCGCGCGCAACTATCGACTCGGTAACGGTTACAATATCTTTATCCCTGATGGTGAAGCCTTCTACGGACGCGGCCTTCAATACGCTGTCTACTACGATATCTTCAATGCAGTCCCCTTTATTAATAATGGGACAACGAAGCCCTCTAACAACCGTTCCAACCACTCTTTCCACTCTGATCGCTCCCAACAACAAATTGAATAAAGTGCCACTCCTGTACCATACCCTATATGTCCACTATAAGTAAAATGAACATATTCGATATCAGCTATAAACTCGATTTATAGCCCACTTCAAATAGACCCCTGAAAATAAAATTCAGAGACCTTGATGCCACTGTATTAATCTAGCCACAAATCGTCCGAGAATGCAAGAAAACCAATCATGAAAGTTTATTTGCCACCTGATCCTTGCGTTCCCCATGCACCGCATCGTTAACACCAAGAAATGCCGAACGATAATGAAAGAAAGACCAATCAAATCAAAAAATTTGATTGGTCTGGCCTCAATCATTTTGTCTCACTTCGTCGTGCTTATTAAATTTAGTAAAATAAATGAATTTTGTAGCTCCGCGTACTTCCCCTGCGGTTCTCCATATAGATTTTGCCATTTGTGGTTGAGATATTGATGCTTCCGTCCGAACCTGTCGTTCCACTGAGAACCGTGTTATGGATGAGATTAAGGTTAGCCGTGTCACCGCCCATATGAGTGACGAAGCTATTGGATGATGCAGCTCTGAACGCAAGCACGGCGCTGGGACCTGAGGACAAATTGGAATTAATGAACATCATGCCCGAAAACGTATTCGTCGGTACGTCCAGCACCAGCACTTCATCGTCGTTAATATTGAACTGCCCGACATTCGCCGAAGAACCGCTTCCGATCGGCATAGCGCTTGTGATCGATTGAACCTCGAGCGACTGCAGCACCGTTCTTCCGTTGCTTACCGTAGCGATCTCCGTGCGCGTGATGGCAGCTGGAAAGTGGGTAGCGTTGGGAGCGACGTTGCTGCGGATAATCGCGATCTGATCGGTGCCGATCCATGCGCCGCTCGGGGACTTTCCCGCATACGGGCCATAATTGAGCGTCGACTGATCCGAATAAGTTGCCGTTATATCCGCTCCAGTAGAGCTATAAACAACATTCGAGCCTTTCGGTTCGCTGTGGCAGTTGTCGAATACAATCTCATAGGAACGATCCATCACGACTCTTGCAAATTCGACCGTGGCAAACCGGCAGTTCGTAAACCTGTTCTTGCGGAGCCTTCCTTGAGAAGTGCTCCCTCTTCGACCGTCTATAGCAACACAGCAAGGTATTGTATCGATGTTCTCGTTCGCATAGTTAAGCGGAGATAACGGATCGGCGAACCTCCGCTTGCCATGATGATCATAGCTGAAAAATGTGCAGTCGATCGCATGAAAATCCGACGCTCCGCCGCCACCACGACCGCCGTGCGTAGATAACACCGTGTTCGTCTCCGCATCGTAGTACGTACCACTTGCGCTCATCTTCGCACCGAAAATCGCCAGTCCCTTCACCCCGCCCCAGCAGAACACTTTGTAAATGCTCATCTGGTCGGCACACTTGATAGCGTCTCCGCTCGGATATGTAACACCATCGGGGCTTGTGAACTCGGCGGTAGTCGCGCCTCTCGTCACATCAACATAGATGCACGCTATTCTCCAGTAGCCCATAACTTTTAGGTTAGTCAGGACGACCTCGGGACGGCAGCCGTTCATGATCCCTACGTCGAAATCGGCGCCTCGATTGGAAGGCGAAGTGTCGGTAAAGTCGCAGTACAGCGATAAAGAAAAATCCCGCAAATGTACGGCATCCGCTTGAATATTGATGCCAGTCGATATGGGATTGTCATTTGGGTCAAGCGCCGTCTCGGGAGCCAAACGGCGCGTTTTGCGATAGCGCTGTCCTTCGCCCGTACAGACGATGCCCGTAATCGGCTTATGCAGCCAAGGTTCCGCTCCGTATGCTTTGCCGGAGCTGTATCCGTGCATAAGCTGGCCTTGTGTTACGAATAGCAGTTCTTTTTGATGGTTGCGGTAAACGCTTCGCAATTCGACCGTCAGACCGGTATCGATGGCGGCTTGCAAGGCGTAATGATCGTTGTTGCCCGTATTCGTTAACGGATCGTAGTTCCCGTACGCGCCGAACATATCAGGGGACACCGGCACCGCATCCAATCGTTCAAAACAACCCGTTCCCGAAGGGGCGCTTTCCCCGGTTCCAATCAAATAACCGAGACCGTCGTCGGACCAGCCGTAGGGCACAGTCGGACTGAAGACGGTGCCGCCGTTATGGTCGGCTTTCGGTCTGGACGGATTCCAGCGGAACAAGCCCCCTCCCCGCGGGGCAGACGAACCGGAACCGGGATGATAGCCGATCAGATGGTAAGTGATGTCGTTGTCCAGGTGAACGGTTGCGAACTGCGTAACGTCAAACAGCCTAATGCAGCAATGTTTAGGGCCTTTGCCCGAGTCACTGTACACGGAGGCGGAGACGGTAGTTTCTCCGTTAAGCGAGTGGAGCATCCCGCCGGCTACGACGGCAGCTCCTGTAGCGCCGAGCGAAGCAAGCATCGTTCTGCGGCTGATCTTTTCGTTTTGTTGTGAATCCATTGAAATCCTCTCCTCATTTCAACTCGGCTAGGCCTTATTCACAATTTGCTTTAGAAACGATTTGTCGGAAACGATCTTGCCGTTTATAATGTCTTCCTCCGTCACGCTGGCCAACAATATTTCCTTGCTGTCCTTTCGCTCGAAGTCATAAATGATATAAATTCGGCCATCCTCCGCCTGCACTCCATCCGGGTAACTTACCTGCACGCGCTCGTCAAGCAACAAATGCCCGTACCAGCTAAGGCCGTCATCCTCGGACAGCATTGCGGTCAGATGACTTCTGCGTCTATACATATAGTGGTTGACAAGCAGCAGTTTGCCGGACTGCAGCCTTCTAATGAAGAAGCGCGATCCGGGGCCTCCAAGGGGAGATTGAATGCCCTTTGTCCACGTTATGCCTCCGTCATACGAGCTGCTGGCTCCGATCCCGTACGTAGTCCGTACGAGCATCCATAAGCTGTTGTCCTTGCGCTCCACGATCATATGCTCGTCATATTCCCGGTTGGGAACGTCGGCGAAGCCAATTTTTTGGAACGTCTTGCCCTGGTCCGCGGAATGGTATACATTGGAATAGCGTTCCTCGGGCAAGTCGTTGATCGGCGATTGCTTGAATTCCCAAACCGCAATAGGCAGCAGCCATTCGCCATTGGCCAGAACCGTTGGCTTATTCATCATGATGCCATCCGCAATACGTCTCGACTCCAACCATACCGGGTTGGCGCTGTCCGAATTGTCGCAGATGGAAGCGAAGACGCCGGCCCTGCCATCGTAATGGGTATAGCTTTGGCTCCAGAACAGCCATAGCCGGCCAGTCGGATCGTGCCATAAGCAGGGGTCGAATGCCCGGACTTGTCCGGGAGGATCGATTACATACTTCAGATCCGACCAATTCTTTCCTCCGTCTTCACTCGTTACCAGCGTTACATAGTTGTCAGGCCCTTCCGTTTCGCCGCCGCTGTAGAACGCAGCCCACAGCCTTCCGCTCCTCGAGCATTCAATTCCCGGAATGCCTTGGAACAGGCGGGATGAATAAGAGTCATCTTTAACCGGGGCCACAGGCGCTGGGCGCAGCGACAAGTCTTTTTCTTCTGTCATCGTTTTGTTGCTCCTTTTTATCAATAGGTGCCAGTAAATTTGCAGAATTTACTGCTTCGTCAAGTCCTCACGGACATTAGCCTCTTATTTGCTCTTCGCCTTCTCGGCCTCAATCGCTTTGTTTGCCGCATCATCGGCATCGCGCAATGCTGTGTTAACGTCCTTTTTACCCGAATGAATATCTTTTGGCAAGTTGTTCAGTATACCTTGGACTACTCCGTCGTATTCGCTTGGAATTCTCGCAGGAGCACGGTCGAGCTTGAAGACGGCGCCCGTATTTTTGCCTTTGGCAAAATCGACTTCCTTCAGGAATTCGTCTTTGATGCTTTGCTTTTTCAGAACAGGAATAATCCCTCCGCGGGACAGCATGCCTTGCACTTCATCGGAGAGTACCGTTTCCACAACCCGGAAAGCGTCTTCCTGGTACTTGCTCGTTTTTGTAATCATGATGTGGTTGGGGATCGGAGTGGCGCCTAGTTTAGGTTGGTCGGGGAATACGGGCAGCGTGACCATATCCCAGTTGAACGTTTTTTTCGTTTCCTCGCTTGCGGAGATCCCATTGAACACGTTATTGAATCCGGACACGAACATCGCCAGATTGCGATCCTTCAAGAAAGCCTTTTCATTATCCGCATAAGTCGTCGTAATAAACTCGCTGCCCGGTATTTTATAAAACTTGTCGAACGTTTCAAACAGTGTTTTCCATGATTGTGTGTTGAAAGATGCCTTCTTTGTGGACGGATTCACATAGGTAGCGCTTAACTGGTTGTAGGCGTTAAGGGCGAAAAATTCTATGGACCTATACTTCACGCCGGCATCGGTACGCACTATTTTTTTGGCAATATCATAAATCTGGTCCCATGTCATGAGATCTTTCGGATAAGCGACGCCAAATTTATCGAAAATATCTTTGTTATAAAACAGAACGATAGTGCCGTTCATAAAGGGCATGGAATAAAGTCCGTTTCTATTGGAGTATGCGCGGATAAAATCCAGTTGGGCGTCCTCAATCCGGTTAAAATCGAAGTTTAGTTTGTTGGCGATCGGAGTTATGTCGCCCGTCAGGGCGAGGTCACTGTACGTAAATATGCTTGCGGGACCGTTCGTAATGAGATCCGGAGTTTCCCCGCTCGCTACGAGATCGTTGATTGTCGTTCCTTTTCCCGAAAGTACAAATTTCAGTGTAATGTGCGGATATTTTTTCTGAACAGGCTCCTGCACATACTTGGTGAATTGTTCCTCATTCATCGTGCCGGCTGTTCCGCTGAAAAACGTAAGTGTTACCGGCTCATGTGCGGCGAGCTTATTGTCTTGCGACGTGACCTCACTGCTGTTCGGAGTATTGCCGCATGACCCCAGAATCATAGACATGGATAAGGTCAGCATTATACCAGCAATCGTCGTCAGTTTCTTCCTCATTGCCGCATCTCCTCGCATCATTTTGAAAGCTTTCCTGGACATAACCGTGATCCCCCTGGAGCATCTTCATTTACAAGCTGGCCTCACCTCTTAATTCAAAACGTAAGCGCTTTATCTACAATTAGTCTAGCAAAAGTGGTAACTTGTTGTATTTGGCTGCAGCGAACATAAAAGTTAGCACCTGCGTATGCCGGCTTTCCGAGTTCAAAAAAACTGACACGAGCACAAAAAAGGCGAGAAGTATCTTCCGCCTTTCACTGGGATCGAACCGCAATATTTAGAGAGAGCCTGTTAATGATTGGAACGCATAATAAACTCGGATGCACCGCAAGTTTCTTTATATTTGCGAACGTACTGGGACGGCGATAGGCCGATCGCATTTTTGAAGGCGCGGCTGAACGTATGGATCGATTCATACTGCATGATCTTAGCTATTTGCGTAATGCTTAATGTATCTGCCTCCAGCAGATCTAACGTTTTTTTCCATTTCCTTTTATTGTAATAATTTTGCAGAGCGATGCCCAGCTCTTTCGTAAACAAACGCGACAAATGCGTCAAGCTGTATCCCAACGCGTCTGAAACTTCTTTTAAATCCCGAATCGTCATCAGATGCTCTTCAATATATTGGATCGCTTGTTGGACACTAGCTTTCGCATCGTCGTCCATCTCAGCGCTTTGATGGTTGGAATTGTTGTCCAACAGCATATTGCGGTATTTCAGTAGCATTAGCATATTCTTATCATGCTTCTCGCTTTTTTCCAATCCCGCCTTATCAACGAGTACTTTTAACCGGGCATTCGGTGATATGCAGCAACCGGCAATGATATCTTCCTCTGTGACAACCGCCATTAATATTTCCATATTCCGATTGCGTTCCCTATCGTATATCAAATAGATGGTACCGTCCGCCGTCTCAATACCATCTGGATACGACACATTGCTGCGTTCGTCGAGAAGCAGTCCATCATTCCATGTGACGCCGTCGTCGTCGGACAATTGTGCGGTCAGATGACTGCGGTCTCGGAAGCCGTAATGATTAACCAGAAGCAGTCGTCCCGAACGAAGCCTCCGGATGAAAAAGCGCGAATTCGGACCGCCGAGTCGGGTCGGTTTCCCCGGACTCCATGTGATTCCCTTATCGAACGAAACGCTCTCGCCGATGCCGTACGTCGTCCGAACGAGCATCCACAAGCTACCGTCTTTTCTCTCCACGATCATATGCTCGTCACAATGCCGATTCGGAACGTTTGCAAACCCCCGTTTACTAAAAGTCGCGCCCTGGTCGGTTGATACGAAAACGTTGGAATAACATTCATCCGGTATGCTGCTGTTTTTGAACACCCAGACCGCAATCGGAAATAGCCATTCCCCGGTGGACAGTACGGTCGGTTTGTTCAGCATGATCCCATTTGCAATTCGTCTAGGCGCAGACCATTGTGGACTGGCGTCATCGGGATTGGAGCAAATGGAAGCCCAAACGCCGCATCTTCCGTCATATAAGCCGTAGCTTTGCGCCCAAAACAGCCATAAACGATTTAACGGATCGAGCCATAGGCAAGGGTCGAATGCTCTAACTCTTCCTGGCGGATCGATAACCAGCAACGGAGAAGACCAGTGTCGACCGTCGTCATCACTTATCGTAACCAATACGTAATTTTCGGGTCCTTCGGCGGTTCCCCCGCTGTAATAAGCAGCCCACAACCGGGCGTTGCCCGTTCTCTCGATTGCCGGAATCCCTTGGAATCTGCGAAACGGCGCCGCATACTCCTCACTCGGGGCCCTATTCAGATTAACCGCTTTCAAAGCCAGGTCTCTTTCATCGATCATCATAGCAAGCAGTCCCCCTTATAGCTACCTCATTGTTGTTATAATGACTCTGCCGCATCTCGATCATACCCAAGTATGTTATTTCAGTCTACCAAAGCGAAAATACTTTGTATTTGGCACTAACCAGCATAAAATGTTGCAACGAAGATGAAGATAAGCGAATATTTTGAAAACAATTTTTATGAGAAATATTTTATCTGATCGGTTAAATGAAAAGCCAGTAAAAGCAAGGAACCTTGCAATTACCGGCTGCAAATTTAGTCTCAAACCTATCTCGTAAAATGTCCCAGTTATCGACTACATGTGTCTCAATTATGACCACTACTCACAATGTAAAAGTCTACCCTCAAACCTTAAAAGCCTTCATCGCTTTCCGAAGCTCTTTAAACGAAGGACGCTTGCCGTACATCAGGACGCCGACCCGGTAAATTTTCGCGGCAAGCCAGCCGAGCAGGAACATCGTGGCTGCGGTCACTCCGATCGAGAGCCAGATTTCCCACCAAGCCGGGTCGCTCATACCGATCCGCAAGAACATTATCAGAGGCGAGAAAAACGGGACGAACGACATCGCGACGACGAACGGAGCATTCGGGCTTTGCAAGCCGAACATCGCAATCATGAAGGCCGCGATAATCAGGAACATCACCGGCATGATCGCCTGCCCCACCTCTTCAGTGCGGCTGACCAGCGAGCCGACCGCGGCGAAAATTGTGGCGTATATAAAGTAGCCGAGCAAGTAGAAGATGATGAAATAACCGAGCAGCGACAGCTGGATATCGCCCAGGCTGATGTTCAAGTCGCTGATCAACTCCTTATTGTGAGGCAGCAGCATGTTAGCTGCCCCGACGACAACGAACACAGCGATCTGAACAAGACCGAGCAGGCATATTCCGATAATTTTGCCGAACATTTGCTTGAGCGGCGATACGCTGGAGATCAGCACCTCCATCACGCGCGAGCTTTTCTCGGCCGTTATCTCCGTTGCCACCATATTGCCGTACCCGATAACCGTCATGTACAGCAGGAACAGCAGGGCATATACGAGCACGTACGCAACGGCCATTTGCGACTCGGTCTTGCCGGTCGTCCCTTCCTGCACTTGAACCGTTTCAACGATGACCGGCGCATTCAGCTTCGTACGCTGTTCCGCCGTCAGTCCGAAATCTTTCACGACAATTTCCGCCTTGATCACTTGCAGCACTCTTTTCAGCTTCGATTCCATCGAAAAGTCCATCGAGCTTTTGGAGTTGTAGATCACCTTCGGAAACCCTGCGGCCGGGTCCTCCACGAGCTCCAGATAACCTTTCACGTCACCCGCATCCAGCTTTTCCTTGCCCAGCTTGGCGTTCGCTTCCTTCGAACCGGCATCGCCGAGTAAGACAATTTGCAGCTCCGGCTCCGGCTGGCTTTCATAGAAACTTTTGAGCGAACGCATCACTTCGGTTTCTTTGCCCACGATCCCTACTTTAACAGCCGCACCGTCCGAAGATGAAAAAAATGAGATGATGGCAGGCAAATTCATAACAACCGTCAGCACGATCGCAAAGATCAAAGTACTTACCGTGAACGCTTTGGCCCGAACTCGATTCATGAACGTGAATTTGATGACCGTCGACAGCTTATTCATGCTGACCACCTACCGTCTTTATAAAAATTTCGTTAAGCGTCGGCTCCACCAGTTGGAACCGGTATACTTCGGATTGAGACGAAGCGACTCTCAGCACTTCCTGCGCCACTTCCGGCCTTCCGATGCGAAGCTCGGTCCACGACTCGCGCTTCTCCACCGAGAGTACGCCCGGGATCCGGTTCAGTCCTGTGATCTGCAGCTCCGTATCGAGCAGCACCTTTTCGCGCGGGAATGAACGCTTGATCGACTTCAGGCTGCCTTTCAGCACCGTATTCGACTTATGCAGAATGCATATATTTTCGCAAAGCTCTTCGACATGATCCATCCGGTGGCTGGAGAACAAGATCGTTTTGCCTGCCTTGCGCAAATCCGTAACGGTTGATTTCAATAGCTCTACGTTTACCGGGTCCAATCCGCTGAACGCTTCGTCCAGGATCAGAATATCCGGATCGTGAATGACGGCCGCAATAAACTGGATCTTTTGCTGGTTCCCCTTGGACAGCTCTTCCACCCGCTTATTGTAATACTCCGGCACTTCGAACCGCTCCAGCCAATCCCGCAAGCTGTTCTCGGCCTTCTGACGAGGGACCCCGCGGAGTTCCGCCAAGTACAGCACCTGCTCGCTCACTTTCACTTTCGGGTACAGCCCGCGCTCCTCCGGCAAATAGCCAAGCAGCTGGCGAAGCTCGTCGGAATACCCTTGGCCCCTCCACAAAATACGGCCGTCGTCCGGGTAGATCAGTCCCAGCACCATACGCATCGTCGTCGTTTTACCGGCTCCGTTCGCGCCTAGCAGCCCGAAGATTTCTCCCTGCCTGACCTCGAAATCGATCTGATTAACTGCAACCTTATCTCCGTAATTTTTGGTCACCTGCTCTACTTTGAGAGGGTTCATACACGTATAGCCCCTTTCCCGTTTGGTTGCTTCCTTTGGGCTGCAATGACGTGATGCAGCACTTCGTCCAGCTCGACCTGCTGACGCTTCACGATGGCGATTCCGGCCTCCAAAAGCGCCTGCTCGGCTTGCTGCGCCTGGTTCGTCGTAATTCGCATCAAAGGCCCCTCTTCCCATTCGACCATACCGGGCAGCAGCTCCGGTTCGGGCAACGGCTGACTGACCCAGAACGTTTTCCAGCTATCGACGAGCGAATCTTTGTCGGTATATTCGAGCAGCTGTCCTTTATGAATGATCGCCACATAATCGGCAAGCCGCCGCACTTCTTCGATCGTATGCGTGGCCATTATAACCGAGCGGTCTCCGGCAGCCATATATTGGCCGATCTCCTCCAGCATAATCCGCCAGGCATAAGGATCGAGTCCCGAGGACGGCTCGTCGAGCAGCAGCAGGTCCGGCTCCTGAGCGAGTGCCAGACTGAACAGCAGTCGGCGCTTCATCCCTTTAGACAACACTTTCACATTCGTCTTCGGATCGATTTCGAACCGTTCGGCAAGCGACAACCACTTGGCTTGATTCCAGGTCGGAAACCACCGCGAATGAAAAGCTACAAGCTCGCGCACTCTCCAACCGGCCTCTTCGGAGTAAGACGATTCTGGCACATAGCCGATGCGCCGCTTCACGTCTACTTCAAAATCCTCGTATCGCTTTCCGAACACTTCGATCGTTCCGCGGTCCGGCAATACCGTATTCATCATCATCTGAAACAAAGTCGTCTTTCCCGATCCGTTCGAGCCTACCAACGCTACAATAAGACCGGGCTCTACGTTCAGCTCGATCGGGCCCAACTGGAACGATTCGTATCGTTTCTCCGCACCGTTCACCGATATGACGTACGAGTTCATTCCTGCTTCCCTCCATTTTCCGGCTGCGCTTGTTCCGGCGGCATCCACTTTGCCAGACACTGTTCAAAAATCTGAATCGTCTCTTCCCGCGAGCAGTGAACTCTCTTTGCCGTCTCGATTGCTGCGCGAAACCCTTCGATCACGGCATCCGCCCTATATTGTTCCCTCTCGGTCACACCAACGGAGGCTACGAACGTTCCCGTTCCTTGCCGGGTGCGAAGCAGCCCTTCTCCCTCGAGGTCTTGATACACTCTTCGAATCGTTATAATGCTGCAGCCGAGCTCCTGTGCAAATTCTCGTATGGACGGGAGCAATGTGCCTTCCGGCAGATGGCCGCTTAGTATTAAAGACCGGAGCTGAACTTCAATCTGATGGTACATCGGTTCCGCCGATTCCGCCGAAACCTGAATTGGGATGCGCACAACGTTACCCTCCTTCCGCTTGCTGCCGCTGTCAGCGTCATCTCGCGTACTCCCGTCTGCGGATTTTATCATTCGTCATCCTGCCCCAGAACCAGCCCCAAAGCGCCGTAATCACCAGACAAACGACGGCTGCGAGCAGGCCCGCTTTTTGGGCGAAGATTACCGAATGCTCCACAAGACCGAAGTTCCAATACCAGCAGAGCCCGCTAACCACCATGTACCCGGCAACCGAGATCATACAAAACCAAAAGTATGACTTACCGGAGCCGCTCAGCTCCTTATAAGCAAACACCATCGATGAGCAAGCTCCAACGCACATCCATAATACGGCGAACGAGATATATTCCGTCACTGTAAGTATGTCGTCCAACAGACTGATGAAATAAAGCGGTATGAATAAGATCGCAGACATAATCAGCAAGTTGATTCCAATCTGTACGTACCGGGCCCATACCAGCTCCTTGGTGCTGATTGGCAGGGACCGCAAGTACTGCAGCTTCTTGGTGAACACATCGCTTAGCCAGTAACTGCGATACTCCCCGCTCATCACGAATCCGATACAGCTCAGACTGCACAGAAACATAAGGTCCGCCAGAAAGCCTACCCCGCCCCGATTCCCCGTCGTCTCAAACAAATCGGTAACGATGAAAGAACCGAAAAAACAAAAGTAAACGTACATAAACGCGGAAATGATATATCCCCACTTCGCCCTTTTCACATCCGCCTTAACGATAAACCATATGTTGCTCCACATCCGGCATCACCTTTCGATGTAGTGTGCATACTGTGTATATTTATATTAACAGTATACCCACTTATTTTTTATATTTCAAGTTTATTTTTCAAGTTCCGGTCTTTTTCAATGAAAAAAGCCCATCCCGGCGAAAATCCGCCAAGACAGGCTTAGTTAACTTGTCCATCTGCTGCATCCGCAATCCCGAATCAGAGACCCGCTCCGAAGATCGCGTCGAGAAGGGGTTTCGTATCGCCGCCCGGATAAATCCAATACAGCAGCAAGTATACCGTCGCCCCTGTAATCGCAGTGATAAACCATACGATCGACGTGATCGGTCCAATCTTCCGGTGCTTCGCCAGCTGATTGGTGAATCCCCATCTTAAAGTAATGATCCCGAGCACACCGCCAACGGTTGCCAGCGTAATATGGAACAGCAGGAAAACGAGATAAAAGATTTTAACGCTATGCGGTCCGCCAAACTCCGTATTTCCGGAAATAAACGTACGTGACACGTATACGATAAAAAACAGCGTTGCAAATGCGGCCGCCCACATCATTAATTTGCGATGACCGGCGATGTTGCGCTTCGCTATTTGGATCCAGCCGAGTGCGACGAAGATAGCGCTTATTACGATAAACGAAGTGCTTATAGTCGGTAAAATCGTCCCCATGTTCTACATCCTCTCCACTACAAAACCGGTTCCGGCTCCAGATCGTCCTTCTTCCGTTCCCGGACGTACCAGTTGAAAAAGATATACGCAAGTGCGGCACCATACGTGATCTCTTGCATAATTTTCATAATAACTCCACCAAGCTGCTGATCTTCCCGCGAATCGAATATCGCGAAAAATTCAGGTCCCGAGAAGTTGGCGAGCAGTTCCTGCGAATTGGCCGGTACGCAGTAGCCCATCGCCGTCGCCCACATTTGCGGGTCGTTGTACGTGGCATATACGGCCGTGTTGGCAAAAATGATGAGCGCACAAGCCGGAGTGATCAGCACGCCGTTAGCGAATATAAACGCCATCTTCTTCAGTTCACTCAGCCGTCCATATTCTGGCAGCGGCGATACGATCGGCCACCACATCATAAAGGAAGTGAGCAGCAGAACGAAAAAGTAGATCGTGTGCACCGTATAGTGGGTCATCACATAATCGTGAATAGCCGGCAGATGATAAAAGGAAAACAACATGTTAAAGGTTACTACAGCTATTAAAGGCTTTGTCAGCGTATTGATAATGGCACCAACCGGCTTTATATTCATCACGGGCCGGATCATCCAGGCCGGTATCCCGATCAATATAAGCGGTGGCGCAACCAGATAAGCAAGCGACATGGCCGTCATATGCGCACTGAATATTAAATGCCCGAGCAGTTCCAGCGGACCGCCGTCAGCCAAGTAATAGATGGTGATCCCAAGAAGAAACATCGTCTTTTTGCTTCTCGATACCGGCTCGCTATCCGCAAACAACGAACGCTTCGGTCCGATTAGGATCAGGTAACCTACTCCGATCGCTATCATTACAGCCAGTTTCCAAGGGCTCCATAATTCGGCAAAAGAAAAGTACTGCAAGCCTAACACAGCTTTCCCTCCTATCTTCGTTTTCCATGCGGATGATTTATACTTGGAGTTAGTTGCTCGCCGTCATGAAAAACGCACTTCATTCCGTGCCATTATATCACGGCTGGCTTCTATCTCCAACAACCATACAAGGAGAGCCGCACCTTACATAATCCCCCACAAATTGGGGCTTTGGCTTCGATGCTGATCCAGGTATTTGGTGGGAACCGCGAATCCGTAATCACTCTACACATTCAAAAAAAAGGGGGGCTTTTTTTTGTCAAAAAAGTCCCCCCGGCTTATTACCACCATATCATATACACGGTTGCCGCCACTCCGGTTAGAGCAACGATCAATCCTGAAGCGATTCCTACGATTGCAAATCCGTGTCCGCGGTCCTTCATGTGCATCCAGAAAGCAAGCTGGAAAATCACCTGAACAATCGCCAGAACTACTATAAACAAAACCGTAAACGTTTTTCCCATCTCGGCCATTACGATTGCGAACGCGAGCGCAGTCAGGACCAGAGACAAAATAAATGACAAGTAATGGTTTTTCGGGCCCTCATGAACGTGAGGCCGCTTGCTCGTATGTTCCGTAGCGGAATGATGATTGGCTGCCATGTTCTAGCCCACCTTTCCCATCAAGTATACGACGGTGAAAATGAAAACCCATACTACGTCGATAAAGTGCCAGTACAGTCCGAATACGTAGAGCTTCGGAGCCGTAACCACCGTCAGTCCTTTTTTGGTCATTTGCAGCAAAAGGGCGATGAGCCACAAAAGCCCGAACGCTACGTGAGCGCCGTGGAAACCGACCAGTGTGTAGAAGGCCGAACTAAATGCGCTAGTCGAGAACGTATGTCCTTCATGCACATATTCAAAGAACTCGTAGATCTCAAGGCCCAAGAATGCAAAGCCCAGAATACCTGTGATAATAAACCACAAATAAATTTTCGCTATATCTTTGCGGTGCAGCGCCTGGATTGCCAGTACGCTTGTCATACTGCTGGTCAAGAGAAGCAGGGTGGCGGCGGCCACCATGCCAAGCTTGAACAATTCATCGGCGGCAGGGCCGTCTCCGATCTGATTCCGCAATCCGATAAACACCGCGAACAAACTACCGAAGAGAACCGTTTCTCCACCAAGGAACAACCAAAAGCCGAGTATCTTATTGCGTCCTTCCAGAGTCGCTGATTCCGGTTGGTCAGGCAAGTTCTTGCCGGTCAATTCAGCGTGATTCATACCTTCGCCCCCTTATCCTGCAGCTCTTCGACTTCGATGTGGTAGCCGTGATCGTCATAGAGCGAACGAAGGAGCATACATACGAGAGTGACAAGAATGCCGCCTGCGGCTACATAATAGTTGTGATACATGAACCCGAAACCTGCAATGAACAATCCGAGCGACATAACAAACGGCAAAATCGTCGGATTCGGCATATGAATCGCACTGATTGGTTCTGCAGGAGTCATTTCCTTGCGGCCTTCCATTTTCTCTTTGAACAGCGGGTCCAATCCGCGGACAAGAGGAAGCTGCTTAAAGTTGTACTCCGGTGCCGGAGAAGGAATTGCCCACTCCAGCGTACGGCCGTCCCAAGGATCGGCAGGAGCGTTTTTCGGTTTCATCGATGTGATGAGGATGTTAAGAAGTACAAAGATTGTACCAACCCCCATCAAGATGGCGCCGATTGTACTGATAAAGTTAAACGTATCGAACTCTTGTCCCGGCAAGTAGGTGTATACCCGGCGCTGCATCCCCATCAGACCGAGGAAGTGCTGCACGAAGAACGTTAAGTGGAAACCGATGAAGAACGTCCAGAACGACAGCTTGCCGAGTCCTTCGTTCAACATGCGCCCGAACATCTTCGGCCACCAATAGTACAAACCTGCAAACAAACCTAACACAAGACCACCGACAATTACGTAATGGAAGTGAGCTACTACAAAGTAAGTATCATGGTACTGGAAGTCAGCCGGCGGCGATGCAAGCATTACCCCGGTCATACCGCCCATAACGAACGTCGGAATGAAACCCAAGGCGAACAAGCTTGCCGTCGTGAAACGAATATGTCCGCCCCACAAGGTGAACAGCCAGTTAAAGATTTTAATACCGGTAGGTACTGCAATCAACATCGTAGCGATGGAGAACAAAGCGTTGGCGACCGGACCGAGGCCAACCGTAAACATATGGTGAACCCAAACCATGAAGCCCAGGAAGCCGATAATAACGGTTGCGAACACCATAGCGCTGTAACCGAACAGACGCTTGTTGGAGAACGTACTGATAACTTCGGAGATAATACCGAAGGCCGGCAAAATCAGAATGTAAACTTCGGGGTGCCCGAAGATCCAGAACAGATGCTGCCAAATGACGACGTTACCGCCGGCGCTAATATCGAAGAAGTTGGCTTCGAACAGCCGGTCAAACATAAGCAGAACAAGTCCTACCGTAATGGCCGGGAACGCGAGCAAGATCAGTCCCGATGTAATAAAAGATGCCCATGTAAAGAGCGGCATACGCATGAAAGACATACCAGGCGCACGCATGTTAATAATGGTGACGAGGAAGTTAATGCCCCCGATCAGCGTACCGATACCGGCTATCTGCAGACCGAGAACGTAGAAGTCGATACCCTTGCCGCTATATTGCGGTGAGGAGGACAATGGCGTATAAGCCGTCCACCCTGCATCAGGCGCTCCTTCCAGAAACCAGCTCACGTTCAGCAGCAGGCCGCCCAGGAAGAACAGCCAGAAGCCGAGTGCGTTCACGAACGGATAAGCAACGTCGCGCGCTCCGATCTGGAGCGGGATGATCGCGTTCATGAAGGCGAATATCAGCGGCATCGCCGCAAGGAATATCATGGTTGTACCGTGCATAGTCAGCAGCTGGTTGAACATCGATGCATCGATTGCATCGTTCATCGGTTTGATCAGCTGAATCCGGATGAGGATGGCTTCCAGACCGCCAAGTAGGAAGAACAGCGCCCCACCGATTAGATACAGAATCCCGATTTTTTTATGGTCAACGGTTGTGAGCCAATCCATCAGCCCGCTGTACTGCTTTTTAGCCGCATGTGAATGTGCCAACGTATTACCCTCCTAGAACTTTTTCCTCCGGTGTGAATTTGGCCTGGCATTCGCCAAATTCACACTCGAAAAAGTTTTACTTCGAAAGCTGCGCAATTACGCGTTTATTTCTGTGTCTGACCGGCCAAGTATTCAACCAACGCATTGATTTGTTGATCGTTCAGATCAAGGCTCTGCTCCATTTTGCTGCCCGGAACATTTTTCGGATTCGGCATCAGGTTGCCCGGTTTAACCGCTTGTGGATCGTCGAGCCAAGTTTTCAAGTTATTCTTCAAATCTTCAGGCGAGCGGTTGATCAAAATTCCGGCAACGGTCGAGCGGTTTGCGTAATCGACCAGGTTAGGGGCCACTTTACCGCCTTCGACTTGCTTAGTCTGGGTATTGTAGATGGCATGGCACGCAAGACATTGATCTTTAAATATTTTCTCGCCTTCCTGTGCCAGAACCGATGTCGGCGCAGCCGTTGGCGATTTCATTCTGCTGATCCAGCGGTCGAATTCCTCCGGCGTAACGGCTTTCACCTTAAATTCCATCAAGGCGTGAGAATCGCCGCACAGCTCGGCGCACTTGCCGTAATAGGTTCCCGGTTCATCCGCTTTTAAGTAATGCATGTTCGTCATGCCCGGGTTCGTATCTTTCTTACCGCCAAGAGCCGGTACCCAGAAAGAGTGAATGACGTCGGCCGATTCCAGATGGAAGGCGATCGTACGCCCGGTTGGAATAATCAGGTCTTGAGAAGTGTTGATCTTCTCGTTCATATATTCGAATTCCCACCAGAATTGGTGTCCGGTTACTTTAACCTGCAGCGCATTAGGATCATTCGAGTAGTCTTTGTCCAATTCGAACGTATACTTAACGGTCGGAATCGCAATGATGATGAGCAAAATGAACGGAATAACCGTCCAGATGATCTCCAGCTTATGATTGCCCTCGACCTGTTTCGGAACGCCGGTTTGTCCTGGACGTTTTCTGAAGCGTACGAGCACGAACACATAAATGATCGCCACGGTGACGAATACACCGATCATCACGATCAAAGAGAGGTAAATGACCGATAATTGCTTCTCCGCAACCGGACCTTTAGGATCCAGCGCCGTCAGATTTTCCAAACCACATCCCGTAAGCACGAACGTCAATAACGCGAAAAGCGGAATCAAACGCCATGCAGACTTCCACCGTCTCATTTTACTCATCAACCCCAATTCTCTGTGTTTAATAGACCGATCAACGCGCTGAGATCAATCTATTAGCGCTATCATGGATGGCCACAATTTGTCAACAAACTTAATCACCCTATTAACTATAAATTCGCGGCATCTTTTTGTCAATCGCAATGGGAAAGTTCACAAATTGTTCTAAATCAACGGTTTTCAGCCTTTTTTCCTCCCTGGATTTCTTAGAAAAGGGCTCATAAAGGTTATTTCCATAATACGGCCCCTTTATGCAAAAACGAATGCTTTTTTAGGCAAACCCGGCTGCTCCCGTCTCCTGATTTGGTCAGGTGGCGTTCATGCATAATCCGTCCGAAATAACAAACCCTATTAAGGGACTTTATACGATGAGGAGGTACTTCATGAACCGCCTGACTGTAGTCCGATCGTTGGCCGTCCTCGCCGCCGCTGTCGTCTGGATATCCGCCTGCTCGTATCAGAAACACTTTGAAGCGGGTCCTTCCGATTACGGCAGCCGGACGGAATCCCACGAGCGTTCCGGGTTTCGGACCTATAACACGCAGCTGAAAGCCGCCGACCACCACAATAACAGTCTTCAGTTCACTCAATCCACCACAGATGCCGTAGACGATATGAAGGGAATACGCAGCTCCTTCGTCTTCGTGACCGACAAAAATGCCTATGTGGCCATCGTGCTGGATAAGACGGCGACCGGGACCAAGGGGAAAGGAACCATTTTGTTCAGCGACCGGACGATCGCTTCGCCCGGAGTGGACGACCGTTCCGATGTCTCTTACGTGCTCCCGAAGGGTGACGTCGTAATGGACAAGTACAGCTTTGATACGATTCCGAATCCGCAGGATCTCTCCAGCGAGCTTGTGAAGGAATTGTCCGCCCTTGTAAGGCAGCATCATCCGAATATAACGAACGTCTTCATCTCGGCCAATCAGCAGTTCATTAACCGTATGAGTACCTATGCGCTTGAAGTATGGAAGGGCGGGTCGCTTCAGCCTTACGTTGCGGATTTCAACGCCTTGGTTAAAGATCATTTCGGCGACCACGGCATTATTGAGACGAATCCATAACAAAAACGTCTTTTCACCGAGTTTCTTCATCTAAATAAGAATCAATTTCAATGAGAATAGTGGATGTTCCACCACCGCCAAGGCTATGACGCATTTGGCGGTTTTTCGTTTGCCGTCGTACATGATTTGCCGGATTTCTTATAAACGTGAACAGAAAGGCATTAAATCCTCCATATATCCTCCCCCACCCCACTGAGTTCTGTAAGATGAAAGGGCACTGAACAGGTATCCGTTCTTCGAACCGAAACCGTTCAGGATGCGTAATGAATAATTAGTCGCCCGAAACTATACGATAACGAATCCGGGATTAGGGAATTTTTCCTACTTACAGCGATTTATCGGCTATCGCCCGGATAGATATGTCCGGACACTTGAGTTTTTCGACAAATATACTCCATACAATTACAATCTATACCTTTTTTGTTTTCTTCCTATGCAGGAATTTGTCGGTATTAATCGAATTATAGTCCTATACAACCAAGCCGTATAGGATGGACTACTTAAGGACGGTGCAACGGATGGAGAAATCAACTGGAATTGGCCTTATACTGGCGCTTATCGCAGTAGGGCTGGGCATGGTGATGAAGGGAGCCAGTCTGGTCTCGCTGGCTAACCCGGCCGCTTTGCTCATTATCATTTTAGGTACGATTGCGGCCGTGTTCATCGCCTTCCCGATGAACGATCTCAAAAAGGTACCGAAGCTGTTCGCCATTTTGTTCAAGCAGCAAAAGCTCGTATCCAAGAAGGAACTGATCCAATTGTTTATCGAATGGGTCACGATTACCCGCCGCGAAGGTTTGCTCGCGCTGGAAAGCAAGGTTGACGAGATCGACGATATGTTTCTGCGCAACGGAATGCGTATGATTATTGACGGCAGCGACCAGGAGTTTATCCACGATGTGCTGATGGAAGAAATATCGGCTATGGAAGAACGGCATCGTTCCGGCGCGCTGATCTTTACTCAGGCGGGTACATATGCTCCAACACTGGGGGTACTCGGTGCCGTCGTCGGTCTGATCGCCGCGCTCAGCAACCTGAACCAGGTCGAACAGCTGGGCCATCTGATCTCGGCCGCCTTCGTGGCGACGCTGCTCGGTATTTTTACCGGCTACGTGCTGTGGCATCCGTTCGCCAACAAACTGAAGCAAATATCCAAGAAAGAAGTCGAGTTGAAGATGATGATGGTAGAAGGCTTGCTGTCGATTCAGTCCGGTATATCCGCTATCGCGATCGAACAGAAGCTGTCTGTCTATTTGCCGCCGTCCGAGCGTTACTCTGACCAAAAAGGAGAGGTAGGCAGTGAACAAGAAGCGCAAGCAGCATCATGAAGACCATATCGACGAGACTTGGCTAATTCCTTATGCGGATCTGCTGACGCTTCTTCTGGCGTTATTCATTATTTTGTTCGCTTCCAGTCAGATGGATTCCAAAAAATACGATTCGATCATGAAAAGCCTGAATTCCGCTTTTACCGGGGGCTCCAGTTTCTTTGATCAGCCTGAGGTCATTCCGCTGATTGACCCTCCCGCTTCGGATATCAAGAAAAAGGATCAGGACGGCAAGTCGGCTCAAGAGATTAAAGCCGAGCAACAGCAGCAGCTGATTCAAAAAGAAACGGCCGAGTTGAAGGAATTGAAACAAAAGATCGATCAATATATTCAGGACAATAACCTGGATACCCAACTGGAAACGAAGCTGACCCACGACATGCTGATGATTACGATTCGGGACAACGCCCTGTTCGCTTCCGGAAGCGCCAATCTTAAAACCGATGCCCAGAAGCTGGCTGTCACGATCTCGGACATGCTGACGCAGTACCCGCAATATCAGATCGAAGTGGCCGGACATACGGATAACGTACCGATCCGCAATGCAGAATTCGATACGAACTGGGATTTGAGCGCCAAGCGTGCAATCAATTTCATGAAAATTTTGCTTCAAAACGACAAAATCAGTGCCGAACGTTTCCGTACGATTGGATATGGAGAGTTCCAGCCGATCGATACGAACGATACAGCCGAAGGAAAAGCCAAAAACCGCCGGGTTGAAGTATCGATTCTCCGCACGATCAAGGAACCGGATACGCTTAGCGTCACCGGCAACCCTTAAGGCATACCTATAAGACCAGAAGAGCTTCCGCTAATGGAGCTCTTCTTTTTTGCATCCTTTGCGAATAGGATAATACATGAAACGTCTTCCGTTCCGGCTTCATAACGAGCGAAACATACTCTTCTGAAGGAGGAGATCGATGTGCGAAAAACCATTTTCGTATTCACAGGGCCGGACGGTTCCGGACGCAAGACGATCGCCGATATGACGGGAGCGACGCTTGAACTGACCAAAGTGTTATCCTATACGACCCGGGCGAGGCGAGCCGGAGAGCAGGACGGTCAAGATTACCACTTCATTGCTGCGGATTCCTTCCTGGAATCGGAACGACGCGGCGAGTTCGTAGAGAGTGTGCGCATAGACGGCCAACTGTACGGAATCAAGCACGCCGACATTTTGCGATTATGGGAGGAGCACGGATTTGTGTACGTCATCTTGAATCCGGAAGGGGCGCGTATATTGAAGCAAGCGTTCGGTCCCTCAGTCGTGAGACTGTTCGTGTATGCAGACCGGCCTTCCGTATTGAAGAGGCAGCGTGACCGCGGAGACAGCGACGAGCTGATCTCGGCCCGCATGGCCTACTACGACGAAGCGATGTCCGCACTGCAGGAGTGCGAGTATGCGTATGAGAATGTCGACCTGGCCCACACCGTCTTCGCTATATCGAATACGATAGAGCCGTACATGAACCGGCAGCTTTTACAATTGGATTGATCCTTTCCCCCGCCACATCGACGGGGTTTTTTCTTGTCGCATTTTGTGACACAATAGAGGGGAGGAGGGATATACGGATGAGAATCATATCCATCGAACCGACGCCTAGTCCGAACTCGATGAAAATTAACTTAGATGAAACCTTGCCAAAAGGCGCGATGCGAACGTATACGAAAGCGAACACCGCCATGCCCGTTCCGTTCCGGAGCATTCTGGAAATACCCGGGGTGACCTCCATCTTCCATACCGCCGACTTTATAGCTGTGGATCGGCATCCAAAAGGCGACTGGCAGGCGATTCTCGCAGCTATACGGTCCATACTGGGATCGGACGAGGTTCAGACCTCAGTCGTGCCGAAGAGCATAGATGCCGATTCATTCGGTGAAGCTTCCGTCCTTGTCCAATCGTTTCGTTCCATTCCTATGCAAATACGCGTCCGGTCCGGAGGCGAAGAAGTCCGGAGGGCAATGCCCGAACGGTTCGTAGAAGCAGCTATGAACGCCGGCAACGCTTCACCCAATCTGATCAAGGAACGAAAGCTTGAAGAGATCGGGATTCGCTATGGAGAGCTCCAGGAGATAGCCGACCAGATCGTTCAGGAGCTGGATGCGACGTATGACCAGACAAGGCTGAATGAACTGGTGAAAGCGGCCCAATCCGCCGGAGTGGACGGGACAAGCGAGCCTGCGATCCAGCCGGAACTGGGTTTAGCTGAAATCGAACGTCATCTGGATGACCCTGACTGGAAAAAACGGTACGCCGCCCTTCAGCAAATTAAACCGTCCATGGAGAGCCTGCCGCTGCTAGCCAAGGCGCTGAACGACCCACAAGCGTCAATCCGGAGACTGGCCTCCGTCTATATCGGCGATATTCGCGAGCCGGAAGTGCTGCCTTATTTGTATCAGGCGCTCCGCGACAATTCCGTGTCCGTCCGAAGAACGGCAGGAGATACGATCTCCGATATCGGAGACCCGGCGGCCATTGATGCGATGACCGATTCGCTTCGCGATTCGAACAAGCTCGTCCGCTGGAGAGCCGCACGTTTCTTGTATGAGACCGGGGACGAACGTTCGTTGCCGGCACTGCTGGAGGCGGCCGACGATCCCGAATTTGAAGTGCGTATGCAGGTCAAAATGGCTATAGAACGGATTGAAGGCGGAGTCGCAGCCGAAGGTTCCGTATGGCAGCAAATGACCCGAAGGAACGATAACTGATCTGCTAAACACTTTCTTTTCCGTTGTCCCTCGACGTGGTGACGAAACTGCCGATCCTAGACATCACCTGCTTGCCGCTTTCGGTGAAAACTTTTGCTTCAAGTGAGGCTCTTACGCCATATTGTCTCTAGTAGAGGAATCTTTGATGAATTGCATGCTAAGTAGCATTTCTGTTTGAGGGCCTCGGTCATATAGAATGAGCCTTATAAGCGCACGGAATATCTGTTTTTGCGAGCCAAAAGGGTTGAGCTTCGCGGGAAACTCTTTATGAAAAACCGTCCGGAGACGCCAAGACGTCCGGACGGTCCTTTGACGTGAGTGCATACCCATACGTTTGTGTGGGAGGGAATGAGTCCCCTTGGCTCTAGTTGCTCGTTGATGAGGTTTGAGGGGGGCCAACTCGACTCTTGATCCATCCCGAAAATATCTTGCCTGCAAGCAAAACGTGTTCAGCATCGCCGAAAGCAGAATACGGATGTCTTCCAACAAAATAAGAGGCGTTAGTGAGACTGTCGATTCATTGTGTAGAAGTGTTAGCAAGACCGTTCCAAGTGAATAGTTACCTTCTTCTGCTCAAACAGGTTGTCCGGAATCCCTTGAATGAATCGACAGCCTCACAAACCGCTCTTATTTGGTTCCTTCCCTGTTTGTAGCGGGCAGCAGAAGATCCAAACTGGCCATCCACCCACACTATGAACGGTTTACGAAATTTGCTGGCTCGACAATCAAGATGGCCCCTCCTCTGCTTTATCCCGGTGAAGAACATGTGCTGATATGTAAAAAAGACGCCTCCAATACCAATAAAGATAGTGGTTAGAAAGCGTCTTTCTCGTGTTATTTGCCTCTGGGCGCTCCGCGGCGACCAGCGCCTGCGAATCCCGGACCGGGACGGTTTTTGCCGGCTCCGCCCCCGAAGGTTGACCGGGAACTTCCCGGTCCTTTGCCGAACCCTTTCGATGAGCCTCTGCCTGCTCCTCCGTCCGCCGATCGCTTCGCCCCTTGGCGACCCGTATCGGACTTCCGGTATTTCGAAGCGGCCGAATCGGAGCTTTTACGGGAGCCTGCTGGCTTCCCAGCTGTCTTCTTGACCACTTCGCTGGAAAGCAGTCCACCCGTCTGATCACGGCGCGGCAGCTTCATGCCGATCTTGCTTTCCAGCTTCGCCAGTCTCAGACGGTCTCGTGCCGTCACCAGCGTAATCGCGATACCGCTCTCCCCTGCTCGTCCGGTACGACCTATACGGTGAATGTACCACTCGAAATCTTGCGGCACATCGTAGTTGAATACATGGGTAACTCCCTCGATATCGAGCCCGCGAGCAGCGATATCTGTCGCAACGAGCACTTGAAGCTTCGCTTCGCGGAACCGCTTCAGGACGAACTCCCGCTTGGCCTGGGACAGATCCCCATGCAGCACGTCGGATTCAATGTCCGCTTTTTGCAGCGCTTCGTTCACGACATTCGCCCGGCCTTTGGAACTGCAGAAAACCATCGCCAAAAAAGGACGGTAATGTCCGATCAACTGAATAAGCGTATTGTTTTTTTCCGTTTCCGGCGTTTCGACAGCAGCTTGTTCAATTTCATCTACCGTTACTTGCTTGCCGGCTATTTTCAACTGCTCCGGCTTGCGCATGTAGCGCTCCGCCAATTGACGGATCGGTTGAGGCATCGTAGCGGAGAAGAGCATCGTTTGCCGTTTCTCCGAAGCCAGGGCGAGGAGTGTCTCGACTTCCTCCAGAAATCCTCGGCGAAGCATCTCATCCGCTTCATCGACAACAACCAGACGTACGCCGTTGAGGGATAACGTCTCTCTCTTCACATGGTCAAGCAAACGGCCCGGCGTACCGACAACGATCGTCGGCACTTGCTCCAGTTTACGGTTTTGACGGTCTATATCCGTTCCTCCGTAGATCGCCTGCACCCCAGCGCCGACAACGGAAGCCAGTCTTTCCGTTTCTCTGGCAATCTGTACGGCGAGTTCGCGGGTAGGCGTAACGATCAGAGCCTGAGTAAACGGGCGATTCGGTTCCACCTTTTCCAAGATCGGGAGCACAAACGCTAATGTTTTGCCCGTCCCGGTCTGGGCTTGTGCCGCTACGTCACGACCTGCGAGCAGCAGCGGGATCGCTTTGGCCTGCACCGGTGTCGGATCTGTAATTCCATAAGCAGCCATCGCTTTCTGAAGCTCTGGGCGAACGCCTAATTTTATAAAATCTTCAGCCATGGTACACCTCTTTCTAAGGACTTGCCGTCCGGCGATTAGCCCGATTATTATGATTCCCACTATACCATACCGGAATTGATGATCACAAACCGCCGATAAAGGCAGAAAAAAGACTGCCGGCTTCCGCCGGCAGTCTTCACTGCGAGTTTACGTAAGCGGGTGATGGGAATCGAACCCACGCTACCAGCTTGGAAGGCTGGAGTTCTACCATTGAACTACACCCGCAAATGAAAAGTCGGGACGACACGATTTGAACATGCGACCCCCTGGTCCCAAACCAGGTGCTCTACCAAGCTGAGCTACGTCCCGATAATATAATGCCGGTGAAGGGACTCGAACCCCCACGGTTTCCCTCACGATTTTGAGTCGCGCGCGTCTGCCAATTCCGCCACACCGGCTTAAGGTATAAGCGGACGACGAGATTCGAACTCGCGACCCTCGCCTTGGCAAGGCGATGCTCTACCACTGAGCCACGTCCGCATACGATTCAATCAAAGCGTTCAGGATTCTAATTATACACAATCGACGTTCTAATGGCAACATACAATTGCATATCTATACGAAGGATTGCATAAGCAGCATCCCAAACCAGGGACAAAATATGGACTGCAACCCTGAGGTTAGAGTCCATACTTGCAAGTAAATCATCTATGCGGTCGAGAGGACTCGAACCTCCACGACTGTTACCTCACTAGAACCTGAATCTAGCGCGTCTGCCAATTCCGCCACGACCGCACAATATAAAGTTAGTAAAATGCGGTTGAGAGGACTCGAACCTCCACGGGCGTACGCCCACTACCCCCTCAAGATAGCGTGTCTGCCATTCCACCACAACCGCGTATGAAAGAAGGAACAATCATTGTTGTTCCCTGAAAACTGAATGCGAACCGAAGAAGAGAGAGATTGAAACGTTACCTCAAGGGCTCTTGAGGCCTCCACGAAGGTTCGTGGAGTATTAATAGGATAAGCCCTCGACCGATTAGTATTCGTCAGCTCCACACATTGCTGCGCTTCCACCCCGAACCTATCAACCTGGTCGTCTACCAGGGGTCTTACGAATTGGGAAATCTCATCTTGAGGGGGGC
>NZ_JBYUPU010000034.1:0-79135 GCF_058135425.1 Paenibacillus sp. MAH-35 | reverse complement strand
GCAGATGCGGCTATACGATGCGTTATTTCTCTACGGAAACGCGCGTCATTCCGGAGCGCAATGAGAATCACAAGGTATGGCTTGCCCGAGGACGGGATGTAGCAGGAAGCCGTTTCGAGAACGTATAGACGCCTGTTAAAGGAAAGGAATGATCCGATGAAGCGGGAGAGCGGCACTCAGCCAAGGCGGCTGTTGAATGAGCAGTATATGGAGCTTAACCGGTCGTTCAACATCTTTGTACAACAGCTGACGAAGCCGTCTCCGCTTCATTGGCACGAATTTTACGAAATGTGCGTCATCACGGAAGGAACAGGAACGAACGTCTTGAACGGAGTCTCCCATCCGCTGGAGAGAGGCAGTCTTTTCCTGCTAACCCCGGCGGATTTTCACGAAGTTTATCCCGATTCCGTCCTGCATATCTATAACGTAATCTTCTCGGAAGATATGCTGGTCGGCGAGCTGCGCGAATTGCTGCTTTACGGCAATACCAGCCGGATGATCCGTCTGGACCACGATGCACTGCTGCGGGTGGAGCAGGAATATAGGGTTATCGACCGGGAGGTGCGGGAGCCGAAGATCGCCCAGCGGCTGATGGTCAAAGGAGCGCTGGAACGCATCCTGATCGAACTGCTTCGCCAGCGGGAGATCAGCTCGGCCGACCGAGGATTACTGGGAGTAGAGACTGCGACTTCGGGCCACGTCGCGGTTGCGAACGCCCTTCCCTTCATTCATCATCACTTCCGGGAACCGCTGCGGTTGCAGGATGCCGCCAGGGAGGCCAATCTCGCACCCGGCTACTTCAGCACATGCTTCCGGCAGACGACCGGCCATACGTTCCAGCACTACCTGCAGAACTTGCGGCTCGAATTCGGAGCTGCCCTGCTCCTTGCTTCGGACCGGCCGGTAACCGATATTTGCTACGCTTCCGGCTTTCGCACCTTGACCCACTTCGAACGGGTGTTCCGCAGCAAATACGGCTGCTCCCCCCGCCAATATCAGCAGCAGGAGCGGCGGGAGACGAAGACACAGGGGCCGCGTCAGCCTTAACCGGCGTTTCTCCCGATTTCTTTGGGATGCCCGGTGTAAAACATGAGAATCCGAGGTTCCCGATGAGGCTGACTATTACTTATGAGAATCATATTCCGATCAACGCCTTCCACTGGACGCCGAGCCGAGAGCTGGAGCCGCTTCATTACCACTCCAGCCTGGAAATCGGCCTCTGTATTTCCGGCAGCGGTTTTTTTTATTTCGGCGAGAAGCGGTACCGGGTCGCCGCCGGCGATATTTTCATTGTAAATAACAGGGAACTTCATATTGCCCAATCGGATGAATGCGACCCCAGCACGTACATCTTTATCAATTTCGATCCGCGGCTGCTGCTGGGTGAGGAAGAATCGCTGCTGCTGCCCTTCGCCTACAGCTCCGATCATTTCGACAACCGCATGACTTCCGCCTCTCCCCTGTCTGCACCGATCGGGGCATTAATTGAGAAAGTATGGTACGAACTCGACGCCAAACAGGACGGCTATTTAAGCATGGCCAAAAGCGCACTGCTGGAGCTGTGCGTGCTGCTGCTGCGCCATTATTCGACAGGCATGTCAAAGCTCGAATGGAAACGGATGAGCGACTCGTTCCGGCGGATGCGGCCGGCTTTGGCTATCCTTGAAGAGCGTTTCCGGGAACCGCTCGAGTTGACGGACATGGCGGATGCCCTTCACATAAGCCCCTCCCGGGCCAGCCATCTGTTTCAAGAGGAGCTTGGCCGCAGCTTTAAAGATTACTTGCTGCAGCTGCGGATTAACGAAGCGAAGCGGCTGCTGATCAGTACGAACCTGAGCGCCGCAGACGTTTGTTTTGAAAGCGGCTTTCAGAGCATCCCTTCCTTCTATCGTCTTTTCAAATCGATCGCGGGAATTTCTCCGTTAGATTACCGCAGTAAATTTTCCGTTTGCGCAATTATTGAGAATACCCGACAATAGCTGAGTAGAAGTCTCACTCGTGCCGCAACTATAATGATCCTACAACAACATCATTTTATGGAGGGTTCGGATATGGCGGGTTGGACATCGCTCGATGAGCTGTTACAAAAGGAAGTCGTGCAAAGACAGGAGGAAGGCTGCAATGTGGACGGCTATGCCGAGAAGGTCGCGGCGGCAGGAACCGATGAAGCGCTGTTGATGGCGCTCTACGACGAATTGGCAGCGCTTCCGGTTCGAAGCGATTTCCCGTTCGAGGAGCCATCGGAGCTGGCGGATATACGTGCTCTGCGGCCTGACGGTCCGCGCCTGTTGAATGATTCGATGGATGAAGCGCAGTGGCAGGACAAATTTTATGGCGCCTGGCTCGGCCGCAGCGCCGGCTGCGCACTGGGCAAGCCGCTCGAGGCATGGCCCTACATGGCAGGAACGGAAAACAATCCGGGATGGCGCAACGTCCAGCTGTGGTTCGAAGGCGCTGACGCCTGGCCGATTCACGGCTACACCCCGATCGCATCCCGCGCGGAGAAGGAGCATGGTTTAGCGATTGCCCCTGCCAGCGTGAAAAGCACGCGGGAACGCATCGCATTCATGGAAACGGACGACGATATCCGCTATACCGTCCTCGGACTGGTTATGCTGGAGGAGAAAGGGCTTGATTTCGACTCGTTCGACATCGGGAAATTATGGCACAGACGGCTCGCCTACAGACAGGTTTGTACGGCAGAGACACAAGCTTATTTGAACTTCATGCAGGCGACCTCTCATCAGAAGGGACAACGGCCGGACGATTGGAATTCCCGCATAGATTGGGTGCGCACGTATTTGAATCCTTACCGGGAATGGATCGGAGCGCAAATTCGCGCCGACGGTTTCGCCTACGGCGCAGCCGGCAACCCTGAACTTGCAGCCGATCTGGCTTGGCGCGACGCTTCTTTCTCCCATGTGAAGAACGGCATCTACGGGGAAATGTTCTGTGCGGCTATGATCGCAGCCGCTTTCGTCGAAAGCGATCCGGAGCGGATCGTACGCATAGGATTGAGCGAAATCCCGCGCAATTGCCGACTTGCGCACGATATCGAGCTTGCGATCACGATCGCCAAAGAAGCCAAAGACCAGGTAGAGCTTGTCGACCGGATCTGGGAGTCGTTCAAGCACTACCACCCTGTCCATACGAACAACAACGCGGCTCTTGTCGCCGCCTCGATCATTTTCGCCAAAGGCGATTTCACTACCGCGATCGCGACTTCCGTGCTTGGCGGCTGGGATACCGACTGCAACGGGGCAACCGTAGGTTCCATTATGGGCGCTTCGCTCGGTGCTAAGAAGCTGCCGGCAGACTGGATCGAACCGCTGAACGATACGTTATACGCGGAATTGATCGGCTTCCACCCCATCCCGATCTCGGAATGCGCCAGACGTACGTATGATGTGTTTCGGAGCATCCGCGCTTCCTTAACTCCGAGCGGCGCGTAATTCCGGGGCGGAAGATCGGCTTCGGCTCGCCACTCTTTGGATTACACGTAAGGGAAAACTTGAAAGCCGTGCAGCGGACTAAGGTAGCACCTTAGTTCGCTGCGGCGCTTCCGGCTACTTCAGCGCTTCCGGTTGTTTCGATGTCCATTCGCGCATTGCGGTCCAACCTCTAACTGAATCTGACGATTCTGCTCCAACGAAAACCTCGATTCCTTAAACGCCAACAGTCAAGCTGTCCTACACAAATAGAACGACCCGGCTGTCCGGCAGCCTGATCGTTCTTCCGTTGTTCTACCGCTTGATGCCCGGTTCCGCCGGAGGCTGCTTCAGGCTCACTTTCTCTACGGGACCTTCCACAAACTGGCCTCCGGCTTGAAGCACATAGCGAATTTGCGCCGCCGGAACGTCGCGCACATCGCCGGCATTCCTCCATAGCGCCAATGCCGCCGCCGTCCCCGCCGCTTCCCCGATAGCGCTAATACCGGACATGACGCGGTACGAGCTGTGCGCTTCGTGGGAGCCGCTGATGCAGCGGGAGCTCAGCAGCAAATTGGTCCAGCCTTTCGCGATCAGCGAACGATACGGGATATGGTAATAGCCGGGGCCGCCGATTTTCACGAGCTTGGCGCCGCCGCCGAGCGGATCATGAATATCCAAACTGTACGCGCAAGCGGCAACCATATCGTCGAAAGTGCGCCCGGACAAACAATCGTCGGCCGTCAGCATATAATCCCCGACGACTCGCCGACCTTCGCGGACGCCCAGCTTCGGCGCAATAAATTCGACCTGCGCTTGAGCAAACGCCGAATGGCGCTTGACGGCTTCGGCCAGTTGAACCGCTTGCTCGGTTCCTTCCCGCATCCCTGCGGAAACCGATTCCGCATCCGTCGGGTCGATATCGGTCACGGCCGTCGAGTTGAACAAAATGCCTCGTCCGTCCGGATACGGAAAGCACAGTACGCTCGGGCGCGGATTGTTCGTTCCCCCGGCTTCCTTCATTTGCTGGTAATACACCGTCAACTCTTTTCTTAACGAATGGATGCCGCCCCATGTCGTGATACGCGGGTTGAGGAGCTTGGCAGGATCGAAGCCGACCATCTTGAACGTCACGGTAGCTGTCTGCATTTTCCCGTCCTCTTCGCGTCCCATCTGGCATTCGGCGCCTGCCAGGGCGCTCAGGTTGCCGTCGGCCGTCGCATCGAGAAACACGCGTCCGCCTACCCGAGATGTCTCCCCGTTAACCGACTCCACCGATAACGAGACGATCGAGCCGTCTTTCGATTCGACATCCGTCACTTTGTGTCCTGTCCGAACCGTTATGCCCGGCTCCGCTTCCAGTAATGCCTGGTAGGAAGCCTTCAACTGCTTCTCGTCGTAGGTGGGAACGGTCTCCTCCACTTCGAACAAGCCCTTGCCGTGTGTATACGCTTGCGGAAACAGCTCGCGGTGAATTCCGTTATTGATCGGCCGCCCGTTGTTGTCCCTGAACGCACAGATCAGCGAGACGGCGGAATGCACGCCCGTTCCGCCGATCTCCGCCATTTCCTCCAGCAGCAGCACGCTGCGCCGCAGCCGGGCCGCCGCGAGAGCGGCGCATATGCCGCCCACTCCCGCTCCGACGATAACAATATCGTATTGCTCCTGTTTATGGGTCATGTCGTTCCCTCTCCCTCTTCCGCTTTTGACGACCAGGTCCGATTCGTTTACTTCTTAGCCGCTTTGTCAGCCTCAATCTGTTTATTGATATCGTCCTCCGACTCGCGAAGCGCCGTATTGACGTCCTTGCCGTCCACAGCGATACCGCGTATGCCTTTCTGGACCATCGCCGTTTTGGCTATCGTATCATAAATCGTCGAAGGCGCGGGCTTGGCGACCGTATCCATGAAGAACGCTTTTAAATTTTTGTCCTTCAAGCCTTCGATTCCGGCCCCGAATTCACTCTTCGCCTTCTCGCCCTTCACAATCGGAAGCCGTCCCCGCTTGGACATCATCTGCTGCACTTCGTCGGACATCATGTACGCAATCACTTGAAACGCCTGATCTTTATATTTACTCGTCGGCGGGATCGTATAATACGGCGCATTAAACTGGGAGCCTTTTCCCTCGTATCCTTGGAAAACCGGAAGCGATACGACATCCCAATCGAAGCCTCCCCTTCCGACGGCGGCCGGCAGTTCGCTCATGAAATTCGGCCCTGTCCGCATGGCGAGCGTCTGCTCCTTAATGAACTCGTCCTTCTCGCTGACCTTCGTATTCAGCGTGTTGCCGGGAATCGAATGAAACGCCGTCATCGTAGTCAGCCACCGCTTCCAGCCGTCGTTATGGACCGAAGCCTTCAACGTAACCGGATCAACAAACGGAAGACCGAGCTGGTTTTTGAACACCAGATTCGTTTCCTCGAAGCGGAAGCCTTTGTACTGAACGCCTCCGTCCATACGCGTCACCTGTTTGGCCACATCGAGCAAGCTTTCCCATGTCATGCCGTCCTTCGGATACGCAACCCCGAATTTGTCGAAGATGGTCTTGTTATAAAATAAAGCGTTGTTATTCAACTCGAACGGCATCAGAATGAGCTTGCCGTCATTGTCGGAGAAGGCGCGGATATTGTCCTCTACTCCGGGCGCGAGGCGCGTCAGATCAAAGCCGTGTTTCTGGATCAGCGGGGTTAAGTCGGAGACGAGCTGCATCTCTTTCAGCTGTGTGACGCCGCCGAGCGAATAGGAGATCAGATCCGGCACTTGACCGGCTCCGACCATATCCTCGATTTGAGCCTTTCCCTTGCCCAGCGTCGTATTCAGTTTGATATGGGGATATTTCTTCGCAACCAGCTCGGCAATCGTATCCGCCAAAACCGATGCATTCCCTTCTGTATAGAAGTTCAACGTAACCGGCTCGGCGGGCGTTTCGCCCTTGTTTGACGAAACGTCGCTGCTGGGCGAGGAAGCTCCCGGCTTACTTTCTCCGGAGCAGCCCGCCGCCATGACGACAACCAGTACGGCAGCAAAAAAACGCAATCGGCGACTAAACATTGTAATCCCCCTATGAAATCGTTTTCCAATTCGTATCTTTCGTTGGGCCCCGCGCGGTTTACCCTCTTTACTATGCCCGATTCCGATAGGGATAGCTATACAACTTTTCGCGATTAAGTTATGTTTTTTTGCGATTCCGGTAAAACGCTTAACCGAGTCATGCTACAATAAAGCCATACAATTAGCAGCAGCCGAAGGAGGCAGCCATCGATGGAGCCTATGAAAAAAAAAGAAGATTTTGAAGGAACGCGGTTTCCGTTTAAAGCGTCCATTCAGCATCGGGCGCCTTTTCTGGTAATCGCCCATTGGCATGAGCATCTCGAATTTATACGGGTATCGCGAGGCTCCGTTACCGTCCGGATTGACAGGGAGACGTTCGAAGCACAAGCCGGCGATATCTTTTTTTTCAACAGCAACCAGATCCATTCCGTTACGACCGAAGTGGATGCGAACGGGAACGGCAAGGGAGAAATCCAAGGAATGGTGTTCGATAAATCGCTGCTGCTCCTTGCCGCGGACAATCCGGCAATCCGCCAGGCGCTCTCCTTGTTCGGCGGCTCCAACGTCATCCGCAATCACTATGACACCAAACATCCGCTATGGCCGGATCTGGCCGATGCGATGGAGAAGGCGTACGAGGAGTACACCAAGCAGGAACTGGCCTACGAATATGGCATTTTGTCCTGCATTTACCGGGTGATGGCCCCGCTGCTCCGGCTGCATCAGCACGAGCCGCGGAACGGCGATGCCGAGAAGCATGCCGCCTCTTTCCGCAGGCTGCAGCCGGCGATCGATTATATGGAACACCATTATGCCGGCAAAGTGCAAATGGAGCGAGTCAGCCAAACCGTCAATTTAAGCCCGTACCATTTCTCCAGCTTGTTCAAAAAAGTGTTCGGCCTTCCCCCTATCCGCTACTTGACCCGTATTCGCATCGAACAAGCGAAGCGGATGCTGCTCGATTCGGACATACCGGTCACCGATGTCGCCGAAAAAAGCGGCTTTTGCAACATCAACTATTTCGACAAAGTGTTCAAGGAACAAACCGGCTTCACGCCGATGGAATACCGGAAACGGTTCGTTCCTGTGTTGTGATTCAATTGGGTTGGGGTGATGGGCGGCGGCCGGGGAACCTCTTCCGAAGGAGGGCTGCCATCCTTCGTGCGGTGATCGCCTCACCACTTTTCGGCTAGGAGGGTAAACGTTTTGGGGATGCCTTTATCGAAGACGTCTGAAGATTGGTTAGGCAGCTCTTCCAGAAGTCTAATCGTTAGATTGCTGCTTGCTATGGAGGTAATGAT
The DNA here is from genome assembly GCF_058135425.1 of Paenibacillus sp. MAH-35. Classification (NCBI taxonomy): domain Bacteria; kingdom Bacillati; phylum Bacillota; class Bacilli; order Caryophanales; family Paenibacillaceae; genus Paenibacillus; species Paenibacillus sp. MAH-35. Next base: position 71,353 of record NZ_JBYUPU010000034.1, on the reverse strand, counting down.
CTCTCCGAGAGTCCATTTGCGCAAAAGGACTTTTCGCACATCCGCATCGCGGTCATCTCCGAATTTGGAAAAGGAAATTTCCTTTTCTTCAATCGAAGCATCAAAATAATCGCCTGTTACCTTATGTTTGCGTATATTGGCCGTTGAGCCTTTGGACGATATAAGCTTTGTTGTCACCGGGTGGAAATCTTGTAGAACAAGCAATCCGCCCGGGCGCATAAGGGTGCTCACCACATGGAACAAAACATTCAAATCCGTAAAGTAATGGAGAATCCCATGTTCCATATAAACCATATCGAAGCTGCCCCTCGGCACCTCGGCCGGAAGCTGCAGGACGTCTGATACTACGTAACGTATAGGAGCGTCAGCAGCTTCAGCCAGCTCCAATGCATATTTTTCGTTCTCGGTAGAGAAATCGACGACAGTGACGATTGCGCCCAATAGCGCTAAAGCGACGGCTTTAGTTCCGTTCGATCCAAGCAAATTCGCGATTTTTTTATCTTTGACATCACCTGTATAGTCAAGGGTTTTTCCGATTCTTTTTGCCGGATCGCGTTTGATCCTCTCTGCGGCTTCGGAAGGGGTACCGAACCGGTTGGTCCATGCCCGGTAAGCCCCGCTATTCCATGATTGCTTATTCTGATCAGAAGGTTCCAGATCAATCACCACCGATAGTTTTGACATTTTTGCCGGTTGAACAGACTCTCCCTGTCTAACGGTATGGATGCTATAAGAGATGCTATATGGTCACATAACTCGGGGAGACTTGGCGCTGTCAAGCGTAATGAGCCTTCAGGAATTTGATCCAACGGCTGCGGAATTCCGGCTCCGAGCATCGGAGCGCGTCCTCGAAATTAGCCGGCGTTCGGATGAGCCGATTCAATCCTTCCTCCCCGTAATCCCACAATATATATTCCGCCAGTGTATACGCGTATTGAAACCCTTTCTTCCGCTCGAAATCCCAGGAATCATCCTCCAAGTCTTCGAATGTCGGCACCTCGTCGCATTCGACCGTCTTGCGGATGGAATGGCGAATATGTTCCTTTGTCATTAACCCGGCTTCATATCCGCCCAGTCCTTGATACAGCCATTTGGGCGAAATGGGGTTCACCTGTTTCACCAGGAGGATCGTGAACAGATGAACGGCCGATTGCAGCACCGATCTGTACGTATGAGCAGGACCGGGATTCAAGGGCGATACGATCTTAATCGTCGTGCCGTCAATGACGCCCATGAACCAGTCCGGAGCGTCCGGTTCGCCGACCGCCCGGTGGAAGGCAGCGAGATCGGGATATATCTCGATCGTCAGCTTCTCGGCCGGTTGATGCTGAAGACGAGCGGTGACCCGTTCGACGCCGCTTCCGAGCTCGCCGAGCAGATCCTCCCGGACTTGCGCGGCATGTGCGGGAGCCGGGCGATCCATGAATAAAAAGTTTTGAAAGAGCGGCATGCTGGCGGGTCCCTCCTCAAGGTCGGCCAAATCGGTGCGTAATTTTGCCAGCGCCCGATACAGACGATTTTTGGTCGTACTCAGCTTTAGCCCAACGATCTCCGAAATTTCTTTCAGCGTACACCCGATATCATAGTGGAGCGTAAGAATTTCACGGTCCGTTTCGTTCAGTTTCCGAATCGCAGAGCCGACATCGATCCGAATCTCTACGTTGTTCGCGAATTCACAAGATACGAAACGGTTCTCGAGACGGTCCAGATCGGTATATTGTTCGCGCTTTCGGCTCTTGCTGCGGTATTCGTTCTTGAGCGAATTGCTGGCGATGCGCCATAACCACGTAAACGGACTGGCGTGATTGCGAAAGGCGTGCCTATTTTCCAAAGCTTTGACGAAGGTCGTCTGGGTCAGATCCTCCGCCGTCTGCTTGTCGACTTTCAGCTGTAAATACTTACGGAGCCTATGGTGGTACCTCATATAGAGGTCTTCCATTTGTTCGGCGGATGCAGGCATGCGGTTAACCTCCTTATGACATCACATCCCATTAGACACCAGAAAACGTGAAATAGCCACATCGGATCAAAAAAAGCGAGAAGCTAGGTATCGTGCGTGGGTTCTACCACGAAATAAGAGTCTTTGGCACCCGCTATTTTCGGCATTTGGGGACGGCAACGACGAATAGGGGCGGTTTGTGCCCCTTATTTCCACCAACTGATGGGGGGATGTAGCCTTTCGCGGATATTAGCAGCTCCAAACCGCTCTTATATCCTCATTCAGGCGGGTTTCCGGCAAAATAAAGGGTACACACCGCTCTTATCCGGTTCCTTTCCCGCTTGAAGCAGGGCAGAAGCTCCCAACGGCCACCTGTGATGGGCGGCTTCACCCCTTGCCGGCTCGATAAGAAAAGCCCCTCCTTTTCTGCTCCAGTGCGGCGAACAACTTAAAAGCCGATAAAAAAGCCGCCATTTGGCGGCAAAAGATTATATTCGTAATTGATGAAAGCAAGCGCGAGCGCAAAGTATCTCTATCTCTGACAACAGATTTGGGAGTGGATGCGCCAATGAAAACTAACGGTCGAAGAAACTAGCGGTTTACGTTTAGGCTGTCGATTACTTGGGAGAGTTTTAAAGTCTACTGAGAGACGGCCTCCGATCAACTTTTATGAAACTCCACGTTGACCAGTCACAACGATCGCTCTTTATGCTCAAATGAAACGCTTAGTTGCCCACAATCAGTAGACAGCTTCTACGACTCATTCCTGCGACTTGCGGGAACGCCTTAACGGGCGACGCTCCGCCAATCCCCGCCCATCCCGATATATCCTTCGACGAACGGCTTGATCTCCGGCGCGCTTGAGTCGATAAACCGTCTCGCCGATTCGGACAGCGGCCATACTTGCTCGGGCTTGTAGCTTATCTTGCGGAAGCTCATTCCGCAGCTTAGCCGCGTTTCCGTCCCCAGGTGCGGGTATACCCCGTGGTACGTCCGCTCGGCGAACAAGATCATATCGCCCGGTTCGGCGATTACCGGCATCGCGCCGGGCACATCGTCCATCCTAGTATGAGGCGCCGGCGCGTCCCCTTTTCGGTAAAACGACTTGTTGTGCTTCGTAAAAGCAAAGCCTTCGGGCGCGTTCCAATCTTCCGTATGGGAGTCCGGAATGATCGCCAATCCTCCCCTCACATCGTCAATGCCATTCAAGTAAAACCACATGGAGCTGGCGCCGGAATTGTTCAAAACCGCATTGGTATCGTACGGATGCTCCAGCGGCCCCCAGTCCGTGTGCCAGGCCATCGGGCCGCAGCCCGCTTTTTTGTAAATCGCGGCGGAACGGTTCAATGTGATCGGTTCATCGTCGTTCAGGGCCCGAGCGATCTGCATGTACGGCTCATAAGCCATCAAAGACGCGTAAACGGGAGAAAATTCGATGAAATGAGTATGCGTATACGTAATAACGCCGGATGACTGTACGACGGGCTCGAGCACGCGGCGCACTTCCGCTTTCAGCATCTCCACCATAGCCGGGGGCAGCATCCCTTTTACAATCGCAAAACCATGCTGCTTGTTGCATTCCACAATGTTCCGCACCTCGTTCTTGTCGAATTCGAAGCGGTACGGCAATGTCGCATGTGCTGGCATCCGAATAACCCTCCTTTTTGTCCAACCGCTGACCTTGCTCATCCGGTCACCGATCGTGATTTCATCTTACTGACCATCCCTAACGCAAACAATGGCGGCAGCGTCTCTTTTATTCCCAAAAACGGCTATTTCGTCAGGAGCGTATTGAATGGCGGCTGGCCGGGTCCTATACTGGAACCGAGAAGGCACTATACGAAGGGGGCTGTGGCTGTGGATATTATTCAGTCCGTCGAGGCGATCCGGAACAACCATTTGCCCAGCGCCGAAACGGGGGTTTCGCTCGTTCCGTGGACGCTGCCGACCATTCCGGAAATACCTCATTGGCACGATACGTTGGAGATTTGCTACTGCCTTTCCGGCAAAGGGGTGTTTTATTTCAAAAACCGGGAATACGACATCGAGCCCGGCGATTTGGTCATCGTCAACAACGTCGAGCGTCATACGTCCAAATCGTACAGGGGCCGCACCTGCTCGAACTTGTTTTTATTTTTCCAGGCATCAACGATCGAGCAGTTGGACTTTCATCTGCTCCGCCCGTTCATCTATGACCGCGAGCGGTTTACGCATCGGATACCCGGGCAACTCCCGATCGCTCAAGAGATCGGCAAACTGATACAACAGATGCAGGAGGAGCTGGCGGAGCGCCGTCCGGCCTACGGCACGCTGGTCAAAAGCTTGCTGTTTCATATATGCTCGCTGCTGGCGCGTCATTACGATGCCGAGACGGATGGGGCATGGAAGCCGTTTTATTCCAAATATGCAACCGTACGAGCCGGTCTTGCCTATATTCAATCCAATTATCGCGAGAGCATCCATCTGGAGGACGTCGCCAGAACGATGTCGCTCAGCCCGTCGCGGGCCCGTCATCTGTTTGCGGAGGTGATGGGGGAAAGGTTCAAGACGTACCTGCTCCATTTGCGCGTGCAAGCGGCTCAGCAGTTGCTGGTGCAGACGGATATGCCGATCGAGGACATTTGCGAGCAATGCGGGTTCCAGAGCGCCTCTTCCTTCTATCGGGAATTCCGGAAACTGGTGAACGAGACGCCTTTGTCGTACAAAAAACGGTTCTCCCCGGCTGGACGCGGTACATAACCGCCGGTTCGGACAAAGCGGTTGAGCGGAAAACTGCTGCGAATGTCCTTCTAGTAAACGAGGAAAAGCCGCCCGGAAGAGGGCGGAATACCAGAGGTGTTCCGCTGCCCTTACCAGACGGCCAGGTTGAAAAAACGCCGGCTTATTTCGTTATAGCGCCGAGGCTGGTGAGCACGCGAAGCAGCATCACGGCGGCCTGGGCGCGATTCGCCTCGCCTTGCGGCAGCAGCTCAGTGGCGGTTACGCCTTGCAGCCAGCCTTGGCTGACGGAATCCGCCATCGCCTCTCTGGCCCAGCCGGAGATGTCCCGCACGTCGGCGAAGCGCTCCAGCACTGCCGGCTCTTCGCCGCGCGGCACCGACAAGGCGCCGCCGTCGTACAGCCCGGCAAACCGCCGCAGCAGGACGGCCAACTCCTCGCGGGTGACGGCATCGTCCGGACGGAACCGGTTGTCGGCCCCTTCCGCCAAGCCGAGCCGGACGGCGGCAGCCACGTATGGAGCATACCATGCGTCCGGGGCCACATCTGCAAATACGGCGTTCGCCATCGCTTCCGTCTGCCCGTTCCGCTCCGCAGCCATTCCTTGCCGAAGCGACTCTACCAGCAGTTTCGTCGCCTCGGCCCGCGTAATCGGCCGGTCGGGCTCGAAACGGTCGGCGCCCGCACCGTCTACAAGATGCCGGCTGACGAGAACTTCCGCATCGCTTCGCGCCCAATGGGCGATCAAGTCGGAGAACGTCCGGTCGTACAGCAGTACGGCGTATTCGCCGTAGTCTGCTACATCGGCTTCGACCGTACCGCTGTCCGGATCGGCGATCCCCCCGACATAAGTCCATCCGGCGGGATGGGCATCTGCTTTCTTATACAAGCCGAGCTTCCGCACGTCGATCGTTCGTGCCGCTGCCGGATCGAACCGAAGGCTCAGCTTCATCGGCTTCGCCGGCACGGCTCCGTCGGATGCGATCGTAACCGTATGCGACATGCGGGCATAACCGCCCGGCAGCTTGGCGTCCGTTCCTTCCTTCAGGCGCAGAGACAGCTTCGTATCGGCCGGGAACGTTCCCGGAGCAACGGTCAGCTCCACCTTGCCTTCGAACGCCCGGTAGATGCCGCCAGCCGGGCCGGTCGTCACTTCCGCTGCATGCGGGTCCGCCGCCGTTCCGCTGCCGGTACCACCGCCTGCAGGACCACCCGGATGCCCGCCGGAGCCGCCGCCCGGAGCCGGATCGCCGCCGCCTGTAGACGCCGCGTCCGTCCGGACTTGGATCGATGCCGCCAGCGATTCGTTGCCTGCGGTGTCAACAGCCACAACCGATACGATGTACGCTGTATCCGGAGTCAGCCCGGATATCGTATAAGCACCCGTCCGCGGCGTCGTTTCGCCGGAACGAACGTCGTCGGGCGAAGCCTCCCTGGCCCACGACAACCGCAGCTTTGCCAGATCGGAGGAAGCCGGATCGGTCCAGCGGAGCTCGATCCGATCCTCCCGGACGGCAAGAGCCTCCAGATCGGCAGCGGCAAGCGGCGGCGTCCAATCTTCCCCGCGCGTCCAAAACGCGGTGACGCCCGCGGATTCGTTGCCGGACTCGTCGACGGCCGTCACTTGGAACTCGTAACCGTCCGCGTCGGGCAATCCCGTTATTTGTGCCCATCCGGCGCCTTTTGCCGCCTCGATCGGCTCGCCGAACGCCGATGCTCCGCGCATCTTCCAGCGCACGCGCGATGCTGCGTAATCGGCGTCCTTCGGTTCGTCCCACGCCACGATCGCGGTGCCGGACGCCACCCCGGCCGTCAAACCCGCAACATCCGCCGGAGGCGTCACGTCCCGCCTTGCCACCTGGAACGATAGCTCGGTAACGCGTCCCATCGTTACCCCGGCGTAGCTGGCGAGCGTTCCCGATACGGTCATCCGGTAAGCCCCATCAGGCATCGGACCGGCCGGAACGAAACGGACCGCTTCGGTCAGCGTCTTGCCGTTCGCTTCAACAGGCGCCTTCGCCTTCGCTTCCCCCGCGACGGCCGTTCCATTCTCGGCGATCACGATCAAGGAATCCGGACCGATCGAGCCTTCATCAATCGGCTTGCTGAAACGGATATCCACATGCGCACCGCCCCCGGCAGCGTAAACGGCGTCCACCTGCGGCTCGTCAAACGACATCATCGGAATATTAACCTCGAGCTGAGGCGGCGGTACGTCCAACTCGTCGCTGTATGTCGTCTCGTAACCTTCCTTCTCATACTTGACCATCCATTTGCCGGGCGGAACGTCCCAGGCATACCGGCCTTGACCGTCGGTCAACAGCGGGTTCGACTGGCCGTACCACTCGGAGTCCCACACGTTCCAGACGCCGGTTGCCGGCTCCTTCTCCATCACGGTCGCGGTCACGCCCTGTACCCGGTTGCCCGGAATGCCTTCATACACATAACCGCTCGGGTCCCATATATATTTCGGATCGGCGACCGGCTTCTTCGGCTTTTTCTTGGAGCATTTCAACTCGCTGTTATATTTATTCAAATGGTCTTCCAGCTCAGTCAGTTCATCGTTGATGACCTCATCCAGCTTCATCCCGATGTAGTAGCCTTCTCCCCAGAAGGCGATACCGCCAAGGCCCTTGCCGAGATACGTACCGAGCACGCCGACTGTCGTTTTGACTCGCTCGTGCATATGAATATCCAGTTTGACGTTCCAGGCGAAATTGGTGTAATATTCCCGCGCCTGCAAATCGCAAAGGTTTTCGGCGACTTCGATCGCCCGGTTGATCCGTCTTGCGAAATTGTCCGGATCGGCGGCGTCCATCGCCCCGGCGATGATGTCGCGGAAGCCGAGCGCCTGGCCAACCCTATCGATCGTGAATTTCACCGTTTTCTTGACCAGTTCCTCCTTGACCGCAAGCGCAGCGACCGGACCGCCGCCGCGCGCCGTCGCCGGCGAGGCCGAGCCGTCCGGCACGTATCCGGTCAGCTTGACGGTCATAGACGACTCGTTCTTGGACAGACTCAGGTTGAAGCCGTATACAGGGACACCCGTTCGCTCCGCAACTTGCCGGTCCCGCTCGCTCGGCTCGTATGCGCCTGCAGGTTCCGTGAGCACGCTCATCTGCCCTTTTAGACTGCTATTGAACTGCAGCTTGACGGAAGCGGCGCCTGCGGGCATAACCGTTCCATCCGGCGTTCTCTCGCCCGGACCGGCGATCCAATCGACGCTGTAGCCGGCAACATCGCTGGGCAGGCTGCGGCGGAACTGCTCCTCATCCGGTACCGGACCCGGCCCTTCATCTGCCGCTCGCTTCGTTCTGTACTCCACGCCGACCGGACCGAGATTGTACGTGACCGGCACGCTCGCCTGGTAACGGCCGTCCACCAGCTGTGCCGGCGCTACTCTGTCTCCGACCGTCACATAAACGTCATAGACGCGGGAAATATCACGGAAACTCAGCTCGAAGAGAAACGGATAGCTCGGGGCGACGACATATGGAAATACCGCCACTCCTTCGCCCGGATCGAACTGGTAGACGCGCCCGTCGGGCTGCCGCATCACGACCGAAGAAAGCCCGGGATCGTTCGGATCATACTCGACGAAGGCGCGTTCCCCGTAGGTGCGTACGCCGGCGACCTCCGCTTCCGTTGTCAGGCGATGCTTCCGCGTCAACGTGTCGGCAAGCTCAACGGGGAGCGACCATGTGCCTTCCGGCGATACGGACGCTACACCCATCACGACTCCGTTGTCATAGACGGTTACTTGCGCTCCGGCCGGCGCGTATCCGCTCACCTTGAATTGCGGCGCCGCAACCGTCTCCGGCGCCCGGATCGTAACCGGCACGATGTCGATGACCGTCGTACCGATGGCTTCCTCGCGTGGAGCGCTGTCCGAATAGCGAATTTTGCCTGTGATCGCGACCTGGGAAAGCGAAGGCTGCTCACGCAGCTTCAATTGCAGCTGCACGGCGCCGGTTTCTGCCCGCTTGACCGATCCGATCGGGATTTCAAGCGTTTGCCCGACGGCCGACGGCTGCGCGGCGGTACCGTTCACGACGAGCGTACCCGGAACGTATTCCGTTTCTTTGGGCAGTTGAAGCGACAGAATAGCGTCCTGAACTTCGGCTTGACCAGAGCCGCCGCCGTCCAAATAAAAAGCGCGAAGCGTAATGCGTCCGTTCGGCGTCGCCCAATCCGACGCGCTTTCAAGCCCGTTGCCTGCGCCGAAAAATCGTATCGGCCTCTGCAGGGCAATGTTGCCTAAATCGACGATGTCTCCCGGCCGCGCAGCGAAATCGACCATGGCGGCATCCCCGTTCGCCGCTCTCAGCTGCAGGCGGTGGTTGCCCGCGCTGCCGATCGGGATGACGAACTGCTGCTTCTCCTTATGGATCAACAGATTGGAGTAGTTGGAGTGCGAGCCGTCCGGCTGGTACAGTACCGCCGAGACGCTCGTGGGCGCACTGCCATCGGGGCGGATCGCGCGGAACGCAGCTTGCCCGCCCGAATTTTCCAATCGAATCTCGATCGTGGCTTCGTTATTCTCGTCGATGACGGTCTCTTGGCATTTTCCAGGCAGTCCGGCCTCGAATCCGTTCACGCATATGCCGATCGTATCCCCGATTACGGCTTCTGCCCGGTACTCGCCCCCCTGCTGGCTCATGACTTGGAACGACGGCTTCACATGAAAATGGACGGAAGTCCGCCAATCCAGCTCGATCGGGCCTGACCAATCCCCTCCGAGCAGCTTCGTATACAGACGGAAGGTTACCTTGGCATAGTCGTGCAAGGTCAAATCGACGGTCTGCTCGCCGATCGCCTCCAGCTTCAACGTGCGGGACAATCGTCCGGCGCCGGCAGAGCTCGTCGCCTTCAGCTCTACCTCGCCCGCGGGCACGGTCAGGCTGTAAGCGCCGGATTTATCCGTAACCGCCCGAAACGTTTTGGATGTGTTGTCCCGCTTGACCGTGGCGGTTACGGAGCTGCCAGCCGACGGTGCCCCACCTGTCCCGAACACGCGCCCGCTCAGCAGCGCTTCCGGCTTTTTGACAATCGGGACATTCATGGCGGTCACGGCGCTGTTTGCCGTCATATCGACCGTTTGAACCTCGTACGAAGGGTCTGACGGAACGATCGTCAATTGCAGCCTTTCCGCCGACGCACTGCGGCGTGGCAGTTGGACGGTGGCGGGCAACAAGTCGTATCCGCTGCTCTGCCAGACGACGGAGTCGTCGGAGACGTTTCGCAGCGTCCCTTTATACCACATGGCCGGAACGCCGTCCTGCTTCATGTTCCAGCGAAAGGCGAAGTTGAATTCGGGAGCGAGCGACACATTCGAGGTTAACCCGCTCGCAGGCGAAGCCACCGTAAGCTGTACCGACTTCAACCCGGCCGGACGCAAGATAAGCGAATGCGCTGACAAGGGATACGGGGTGTCAAACGTGTACACCTCCGTTCCGTCGCCGACCGTCTTCCTCTCCGAGTAATAGAACAGATTCGAACCGCCGGAAGACGACATATCTAACGCAGCGCCTGCCAATTTGGCCGACCATTCCGAATCGGGAAGCACGTCAAGTTGGACCTGGAGCCGGCTTGCCACATGTTTTCGGATCGGATACGTTTCGGCGAACAAGACGCCGTTTGCTTCGAACGTGAGCTCCTTTAATGAGGCGGTTCCTTCGGCGATCGCGAAGCTCCCCGTATAACCTCCCGGATCATCCGGCAATTCGGCAAACCCGATCCACTCGTCTGCCGGTACGGTCGACTCCCCGCCGTTCCACACCTCCTTGACGATTTTGGCCCGCAGCGCAATACCGCTTTTCGCTCTGGCCGTCACGCGGACCTCGCTGCCGATTACCGACAGTTTAAACGGTTCCCGGCCAACCTCGCGGTCGAACTCGATTTTATAGCTTCCTACCGTATCGCTCCACTTTTCGAGCGAAACTTGCAGCGATTCGTTCCCGATGCGGAGCGTAACCTGCCGATCGGCCGGCACGGCATATTCGTTCGGAGGCGCGACTGATACCGTTACGGTTTCGCCGGCCTGACGGCCCGACAAGACAGCCTTACCCATACTGTCTGTGGTCATGCTGCCGATCGTCGCGCCGCTCTCGTCCTTGAACGTCAGTTGTGCAACCACCGGGCGAAAGCCGTGCAACACCTCGACGGACAGGGTGGCGGGAATGACCGGAGCCAGCGCGACTGGTGTCGCCGCTCCCTTGTGAACCGCTACGCCGCTTTGTCTGGCGTAAACTTCTGCGCCGCTCGCGTCGCGGATCTCCAAGGTCACGCCGGGATCTGCCGGCCACATCAACTCGTAACGCGTCTGCCCTGCGGCCAGCGGCCTCTTCATTGACAGTCCTTCCGAGCTTTGCAGCGCGAGCTGGAGTGTGTCGAGCAAGCCGGGATATGGAGCCTCAATCGTGACCAACAGCTTGCCGGCGACGTGAATCGGCGTCTGAGGCGCGTACCGCGAATCTCCGCCGCCTGCCGGCCGGGCGGCGATGGAGTCGATTTGCGTTATGCCTTCGGCTACGGAGAACGTCGCCCGGTACAAGCCGGAACCGCCTGGCGTTTCCGTCATCGCCAGCGTTTTCTTCGCCGCACGCTCACGGGCCGGATCTCCCTCGATCATCTCGCGGTAAGCAACCTCGGCCACGACATCGCCTCCCGGCTTGCCGAACGCTTGAATCGTGACAACGGCGCCGGGATTCACACTGCCGGACGTCTGATCGCCGCTTGCCGCCGACCAATTAACCGATTCGATATCATCCGAGGGTTCGGGCTGCACGCATACTCCGTAGCAGTACGTGTACAAACCGCCGTCCCTCACATAAACGATCCGGTTGCCCGTTTCGTCAATCAAGGCGAACGGGGCGTTGGAGGCCGGATTGCCGACGGTATCGACCGCTCCGGTCTGACGGTTGAACCGCTCGGCATACGAATTGGCATACGGGCTTCCTTGCGGGTTATAGTCATGCAGTGTCGCAACCGCATAGCTGCCGTCGCCGCTGATCGCGACCCGACTGTAAGATTTGTCCTTCCGCTGATTCGTAGAGCGGTTGTCCGGGAACGCCTCATTGGTCCAATTGGCGCTGTCCGGGTCCCGCATATCGAGCATATGCAGCTTGAGGAAGCCGCCAAAACTGCCCCGGTACACGACAAACGCGCCGTCGGCGCTGATCGCCGGGTTGCGGCTCGAACCGCCGCCTCCGGCCACCCATACGTGCCGGTCCGAGGCGACGTCGTACACGGCGATGGCGTTGGACCCGCCCCCGCTCGTTGCGGCCCCCTTCAGGTTCGTCGAAGTCGTCTCATAAGCGATCCGCCGCCCGTCCGCGCTGATCGCCGGAAAGTCGCTGATGCCGTTACCGGCTGCTCCGCCCTCCGCTCCGCTTACCAGCCTGACGGAATTGTCGGCCCGGTCGTGCACGTAAACCTGGCCGTTCTCCACAAAGGCGAGCAACTGCCCGCTTCCGCTCAAGACCGGTTTGCCTGCCCGCTGTCCGGGCGTAGACACAAGACCGATCAGCTCCGTATCCGTGTCATACACATAGACGGCATTCGGCGCTCCGTTCGGATTTTGGGCGACCCGCAGATTGGCCGCATCCGACGAGAAGGCGAAGCGGTTCCCGGCACGGTTGACGGCCAGTTCCCGGATTGTGCCGTCCGGCGCTTCCCTGTCGCGCGTCAGAACCACTTCCGTGTGATCTCCTGTCGTCGTATCGACGCGGTACAGCCGGTTCTCCTCGTCCGTGTACAGGATCGTGCCGCCATCGCCGCTCATTGCGGGAGGCATAGGCACCTCGAAGGCAAAATCGGTCAACTTGACCTCCCCGGCAGGCGACGTTCCCGCATAAATCGTCTCGTAGTCGGATACGTTGCCGGCCTGATCGACCGCACGAACCCGATACGGATACATGCGCGCAGGCTCCAGTCCTTCCATGATCGCCTCAAGCCCTGCCGTTTCCCGAAGCTGCGTATCCGACGTATCGGACACGGTATAGCGGGCGATCGAAGCATCGGGCTTCATGCCGCCCTGTCCGTCCGGGACAAGCGGAGGCATCCACTGCAGCAGCACCGTCATATTGGACGGATACAGCAGCTTCCAGCCCGCATTCTCAACTCTCTGCGGCGGCGTACGGTCGGCTATGACGACAGCCGGCCCGGAACGGTCACTCGACGTCCCGTTCTGACTCGCTATGGCGGTAATCCGGTACTCCCCTTCCTCCATCAGCGGCAAATCGAACCGAAATGCCGCGGAAGCGTCGGCTGTGACGGTTCCCGCTGCGGTTTCGCCTCCCCCGTTCCACGCATAACTTACCGTTACGGACGCTCCCGCCGCCGCGCTTCCCGTTACGACGATGCTTGAAAGGTTCGAGTAGGCGGGCAGCGGGTCCAATACCGGCGAAGCCGGCTTCTCCGCCGCGTATACGGCATTGGCGACACCCCCGGCCTCTGCAACAAATAAACCGAGGCTCTGCTTAACGATCGGATCGTCGTTCAACTCCGGCGTCGCGACCTGCGACGTGATCGACTCTGTGGTCAACCCGCCGAACAAGCTTCTCAGCATCGTTTCCGATGTATTCGCCTCGGCCGCCGCAGTCCCCCCGATTCCCGTCTGCGCCAGCAGACCGGACAGCGGAATCGAAAGCGCCAGCGTCAAACAAAGCGTTTTCCCCAAAAATCGATTACGGTTTCCCATTGCACTGCTCCTTCTCCTACTCGCGGATTGATCCATAACCCGGCATCGGCTTCTGTCCGTACCCGACTTCGCGCTTCATCCGTGCCTCATCTCCTCTTCCTCCCTCGATTTGTTGGCAATGCGTGCAGTTTTTTCCTTTTTCATTATAGGAGAGGCGCCATCCGCAACATAGCAACGAACGGCCCATATCTGGGAGCGCGTTGTCACCACTTTTGTCACTCGATGACAATCCGATTGAGAAAGCCAAAAAACCGTCCGGTAAAAGTCCGGACGGTCTGTTGACGTGCAGTGCGTGGGAGGAAGCGGGGGCTTCGCTCCAGCCTCCCATTGCTCAGATTTCGTGGTGGTAAACGCCCGATTGCAATGGGGGCAGAAACCCCAAACCTTAAAATCCTTTAAAATCAAGGGATTCCGGACAACCTGTCTGAGCAGAAGAAGGCAACTTTTCACTTGGAACGGCCTGTTAACAATTCTACACATTTAATCGACAGTCTCTTTAGCACCCGCTATATTCGGCGTTTCGGGAAAACAGAGACGGATAGAGGCGGTTTGTACCCCTTATTTCATCCCGTTGGTGGGGTCGGTACCCTTATTGCGGATAATAGCAGTTCCAAACCGCTTCTTATCCGCTCCCCTCCCCGCTACAAGCAGGGCCGACAGCCGAACGGCCGCGACAAGCGGCTTGGGTTTGGGCTCGCGACATTTGCTGACTCGTCAAGTGAGGGGCCCACTTTCCCGCATCAACAGGTTGAGGATGTTATACGTCTGATCTGCGGATCGGCATCCCCTCCTCCCCCCGACTACGGCTCGTTGATCACCCGAAGCGCGTCGAAGTGAACCAAATAGTCGCTGGCGGCGGGATTTTTCTCGCCGATTCGCTCGTATCTGATCGTGTGCAGCCCTTCCGGCAGCGCTCCCGTATCGAAAATAATCTCCTGCGCCTTCCAGGCTGCGCGGTAATTGTCCACCGTTGTCCGGTACTCGCCATCGATATAAATCGCGGCTTTGCCGTGCGCATGGAAGCGAACGCCGAGCAGCTGCGCCCTTTTCCCGTAAAACGGAATGTCGGCATAAGCCCCATTGTTCATCGCCGTCACCGCGCTATTGCCGATATGCCGGCTATCATTGTTTGTTGTATACCACGATCCGCTGTAGTAGACAACCGGGCCGGCGCTGTCTACAATCGTTGCGCCGGGATCGATCACGGGAATCGGCGGAAGCGGTTCGGATAGGACGCCGTTCGCATCGATCGCATATACGCTGTACAAGCCCGGCGAAAAACCGGTCGTGTCCAGCAGCCCGTATGCCGAAGCCGTCACCGTCACGCTTGAGCCGCCGGCTCCCGCCGCTGCCGCTTCGATCGCACTGCGGGTCGCGCTCGTGCTTCGCGGGACAAGATAAAGGGTAGCGCTCTTGGAGCTCGTGGCCGCTACCGGCGAGCCAACGGCAACCGGTCCTTCTCCGACGCGGGCGGCAACCGGCGGCAGTTGTGCCGCTGTCATGACACGCAGCGCGTCAAAGTGGATCAAATAGTTGCTGGAGGCTGCGTTTTTCTCGCCGAGCCGCTCGTACCGGATGATGTGCGCCCCTTCCGGCAGCTCTCCCGTATCGAATAGGACCTCCTGCGCTTTCCAGCTTGCACGGTAGTTGTCTACCGTTGTCCGGTATTCGCCATCGACATAAATCGCAGCTTTGCCGTGCGTATGGAAACGAACGCCGAGCAGCTGCGCCCTTGCGCCATAAAAGGGAATCTCGGCGTAGGCTCCGTCCGAGGTCGCCGTTACAGCGCTGCTGCCGATATGCCGGTCGTCGTTTCGCGTCGTCGTCCACGTCCCGGAATACCCGACGAGCGAATCTTCATTGTCCACGATCTCTTGGACGGTAGACAACAGCCATACGAGCGATCCTGCGGACACACGTCCGCGGCCGTCTACTGCGTACAACATATACCTCCCGGCAGCGAAACCGGACGTATCGAGCAAAGCCGGAATATGAGCCGCAGCCTCGGCGCGGGCAGCGTACACCGCTGCGCTGACGACAGCCGTTTCCAGCTGCGACGGCACCGGAGGAACCGATTCCGGTACCAGGTACAGCCAGCCGTCGCGGGACGACGACGCCTGTATCGACTCCCCGATTCCCGCACCTACCGCAGGCGCGCCGGTCAACATCGGAGGCGAGTTGTCATCCAGCTTCAGCGGAACGCTTACCGTCTGACCCGCTTCTACATAGACGGCATCCGACACTGTCGTACGATAGCCGTCTTTCTTAGCCGTTACCCGCTGCCAGCCGCCCGGAACCTGTGGCAGCACGAAGGCGCCGTCCGGTCCAGTTACGGCTGATAAACCGCCGAATCCGCTCACATTCACATTTGCGCCATCCAGCGGTTCAAGCCCGGGACCGTATACCGTTCCGCTTACCGTTCCCGCCATAAGTTGCGGAAGAGCGGCAAACCCGCTTGCCTCCAGATTTGCAAGATGCAGCGTATGCGCACCGGTCCACTGCTTCATCGGAAAATACAGCTGTCCGGAGCGGCCGTCCGGCCCGATCGTGAAGCCCGGCTCCTGCTCTCCCAGCACAAGCGCCGTCTCGCCTGCCCGCGGCTGAACGCTTTCGATCCGGTAGCCGGCTGCCGATCCGTCCGGATGCGTGACGATCACGTAACGGCCTGCCGCGGACTGCGGCACCGCCGCCTCCGTCACCAGCGCGTTATGCCCGTCGCCGTCCCGCTCCCGCTCCGTTCGCACAATCGTACCTTGAACCGCGCCGCCTGCCGTGATTACGACCGATCCCTTGCTCAGCCGCGTGCCGTCCGCCAGACGCATCTGCTCGATCTGGCCGTCCACCAGCCGGATAAAGCCAAGCTTGCCGTCCAGCCGCAAATCGCCGACGACCAGCGGCACACCCGCATACTGCGGCGCGCTTAGCACAATATCCCGCGTGTTGCCGTAGGTGATCGCCACGGCCGCCGCTCCGGTCTGCTCGTCGCTGTGCAGCACTTCGATGTGTTCGATCCGCGGCTGCTGCCCGGACGCGAACGGCTCCAGCACCGTAATGAAGTTACTTTTCAGCGCTGTTCCTTCCCGGCGCACGACCAGCTTCGGCATGAAATGCTTGACCGCCTCCGTCTGCGTGTCATAGTTCAAGCCTTTCAGCCGGGTGGCCTGCAGCGACGGCGATTCACCGATGAACAGCTGACTGGCCCCCGTTCCGGCAAACCCGCTGATTCGAAGATTCGAACGCGCTCCCGCGCCTTCCATCGTCCGCAGCGTCGCTTCGAACCGTCCGTCCGCCAGCGCGGCCGACCGCACGTTACGCACATGCATGTACCCGTGGTACTGCCCGCCGCTGATCGTGCCGGTATCGTATTCGTTCACCGGCTCCACCACGGCCGGATTTCCTTCCAGCAAATACGGGCCGTACTCCTGCAGCGCCGCCTCCGTCTCGAAATACGCCGTCCGGTTCGCATCGCCGTTCAGCGTATACTCGTGCCGCGCTCCGCCGGCCACGCGAAACAAATCCAGCACATACGCCTCGTTGGCTCCCCCTCCGTGGAACCCGATCAGCCAAGGCTCCCGTCCATACGTCTGAGTCTGCGGGTAGGCGTTCGATTGCTCCGCCCGCACCACCTCGGCCGCATCGCCCAGCCTGACCATCTCGCGGATGGCGCCGCCCGGCTTGGCATTCCCCGAGATCGACGCATCGCGGCCGTCCACCACCACTGTGTTGTGCGCCAGCGTCGACGCGCTCCACTGCCTATACTTCGTATGCGTATAACCGATGTCCGGCAGCAGCTCCTGACCGTTCGCATACAGCGTCAAATTGAGCGGATCTTTGTGATCGTGGCCGTTGTTCGGCGAAAAGCCCATATACAGCATCGTCTGTCCGGCCCCCTGGCCGCGCGCCAGCTTGGCAATCCCGCCGCCGGGCAGCACCAGCGAGCCGGTATCCTGCGGCTGTGGCGGTTTATAGAACGCCCAGGTATCGTTGATCGGCAGCACCCGTCCGTCCGGGTACGTCAGCTTCGCAGCGAGCCCGAGCATCGCCGGCAGCTGCGGCATCCGCTGCAGCAAATCCAGCTGTTCCAGCCGCGTGCCCGTCCGCGGCGACTCATACCCCGGCGGATCGCTCCACCCCGCCGCCTGCTCGGCCGCCCGGCTGAGCAGCAGCGCCGAATCTTTGTGGTACGTCACCGACACTTCCTTCCAGAAGCCGTCCAGCATATACACATTGGCCGCATACCGCTCCACCAGCTCCACCGCCTCGTGCATCAAGGCGGGATCGTTCAGCGCTTTGGCCAGCGCGATCAGGCCGATGTAGTTCAGCACCTCGTTGTTGTGCTTAATGACCGGAAACGAATGAAAGTAATCCAGCGTCGGCCGGAACATGCCCTCGACGATGCGCGCGTCCGCGTCTTCGCCCAATTCGGCGCTCAGCAGATCGAAGGCGTTCGTCCGTTTGACGATCGCATAAGCATCCGCCAACTGCCCGAGCGCGCTCAGCTCGGACTGTGACCAGCGGGACCACAAGCCGCCATAGTACGGGTAAGGCGGACCGCCCGCCGGCTCGACCGGATACTGCACGCCTTTGTCGTAATCGTTCATCGGCACCCAGCCCGGGAACACCTGGGCGAACCGGTGTATCAGACGCGCCGCACCGAGCGGATCGGTTAACGCCAGCTCCCGCGTCCGCGTCAACAAGTACTGCCGCTGCAAATACCACAGATGGGCGGACAGAAAGTACCGTGTTCCGTTCGCATCCTCGTAGTACGGGTAGTCCACCGTCTGACCCAGACGATTGGTCACCGTCAGCTGCTTGTTTTCCGGATACTGCGCATTCGGATACTTCAACTTCCCGCTGTCCGTCGAGGTCAATGCCCACGGATCGGCAACCGACCAGGTGTAATTGGTCGCCCGTTCCGACAGCTCCGGGGCATGCGGCACCCCCGCGAAAAACATCCCCACCTTCTCCGGCACAAGTGTCAGCAGCAAAGCGACTTCCGGCGATGGGGCCGCAGGCGTCAAATGAGTCACGGACGCTAACGGTTGAACCGCAAACCGCTTATCGCCGGCCGCAATCAGTCCGTCCCGGTCAAAGGCCAGCTCCAGTTGTCTGGCCTGCAGCCCTCCGGTTTCCTCTGCGGTCACCTGCAGCCGGTACGTCCCGTTTTGCAGAGGCTCCGGATGGGTGAACGAGAGGACCCGCTCGTTTCCCTCGCTTACGATGGACGCCGGAGTGATCGAAGTTTGTTCACCGTGCGGCGAAGTCCAGCGTATATCCACCGACGACTCAACCGCATTCCAATCACTCTCCTGCAGGATTAGCCGCTTCTCCGTAAAACTGTCGTACAGCAATCGTGCCGGGGTCGTCAGCGGCCACGCGACAACCGGCTTGCCGCTGACAGGCGCATTCGCTCTTCCTCCGAAATACAGGCTGCCGAACCGCCCTTCATTGGCCGTGTATACGCTCAGCGTATATCCGCGGTTCGGGCCGGAACCGTCGCCGTCGATCACCGTCGCCCGCCGTACCGGCGCCCAGGAGCTGAGCGGACGTTGGGAAGCGATCCCAAAATAACGGATCGCATTCACATGCCAGCGCTCACCAGGCTCAATCTCATCGACTCCGAGCACGGACAGCGGGATGCTGACTTCGGCGCTCCAGCCGTCGCTTCGCTTTCTCACCGCTTGCTGCGACTGCCCGCCTTGCGTCAAGTCCACCGTCACTTGCAGCGTTTCCCGCACATCGGCAGCTGTGAAATTGTTGTACCGAATCCGGATCGGATGCGGTCCCGGCGTAATCGTGACAGGGACGCTGTAAAATTTCATCATGTCGTCGTCGCGGCTCAGCAGCACGAAAACCCGCTCCGCCTCCGGAGCATTCGCCGGACTGTATCCGCTTTCATATTGGCCGTCCAAGGCAATATACAGATGCGTATCGTCATAAGCCAGCTTCATGATCGTCTGCTGTTCCGCCTGTTCATTGAAAAAGGCGGTGGAAAAACCGCCGGTTCCGTAAACTTCTTCCCACACGCTTTCGCTCCACACGCCGTCCGTCTGGACGGGAACTGAAGTGAGCTGCGCCGTCAGCCATCGATCCGTATGCACGGCAACCTCCGGCGCAACTACTACAGCGGCGCTCTCCCCTTCATACAGCTCCGTCACCGTCGAGCCGCCCATCGCCGTCCAGCCTGGCGATGCCAGCGCCACGATCAATACGCCCGCCTGCACCCGGGTGAGACCTTGTTTCCATTTTCCCTGCATGTGCGTCTCCTCCTCAAAGGCTGTAAGGATTGCCGCAGCCTATTATTGTATCCGCTTACATATCGTCCGTCCCAGGCGATATACAGCTTCGTATCGTCATAGGATCGCTTCATCCCGGTCCGCTGTTCTGTCGTCTGTACGCCCTGCGCAGCCGGCTCTACTTGGCTTTTGCGGTATCGAGCTCTTTTTTAAGCTGATCCTGCGCCTCCCGCAGCGCCGTATTGACGTCGGTCCCCTGTTTCACCACCTTCTCGAAAGCGTTGCTGACAATCGTTTGCTGCTTGCCAAGCGGCACAACCGGCAGTTCGGCTTTCCTGAGCGGCGTCGGGTCGGCGAACGGATGATAAAAGACCGCTTTTGTATTTTTGCCCTTCAGCGCCGGCGTCTCCTGACCGAACGCCTGCTCCAGCTTTTTGTCCGCAAGTGTCGGAATTTTGCCTTCCTTGGCTTGTGCGAGCTGCACGTCCTCGGACAGCAAATCCAGTATGACGGCGAACGCTTCGTCCTTCACCTTGCTTTGACGGGTAATTGACCAGTACGGAGGCGTCAGCTGGGACAGCCTGTTCGGCGCTTCCTTCAACTGCGGCAAGCTGACCATATCCCAGCTCAGATCGGCCGGGAACGAGTTGAACTGGTTAATTTGCCCGACATACATCGCAGCCGTCCGTTCCTTGTAAAACAGCTGGAGCTCGGCCGTAAGCGAGGCCGCCATCGGATTGTTGGGAATCTCGTAAAAACGCTTCAGATTGTTGAACAAAATTTGCCATTTGGCCGTATCGGCCATCTCGTCGGCATTCGGGTTCAAAATCGGGTGGGACCACGCATTGTCCCGCAGCACCGACATATAATTGGTCGTCAGCCCGCGATACAAGATGCCGCCTTCCGAGCGGGACAGCTGCTGGACCAGCGGAACCAAATCGTCCCATGACATACCGTCCTTCGGATACGGAACGCCGAACTTGCCGAACAGGTCTTTGTTGTAAAACAGGACGAGCGGACTGGGGGAATTGATCGGCAAGCCGTAGATTTCGCCTCCGGACGCACCGGTTTCATTGATGATGCGCTGCAAATAAACGGGGTTGAACCGGTTAAGGTCCAGCTTGTGTTTCTGCACCAGCTCGCGCATATCGTAGGAAAGCCCCAGGTTCAAATATTCGTCGCGAATCGTTGTCGTCTGCGTCCGCATCACATCCGGGATCGTGCCCGCCGCCACCAGATCTTCGATCCGCGCGCCTTTTACCCCCTGCTGATGCTTGATAGTCACATGGGGGAATTGCCGGCGGATGCGCTCGCCCCAAGTCGCCTGGAACACTTCGTCAGTCACATCGGTATAAATAAACAGATCGATCGGCTTAGGCGCACTCGGTACGGCCGCGCCATTGTCCTCTTGGGCCTGCCGCGGCTCCGTTCCGACGCTGCCGCATGCGGTCAGGGCAAGCGCGCTCGCCAGCATCACTGGCAGCCATGCCGTTTTCACAGTTCGGGTATTCATGGTCCACATTGCCTCCTTATTTTTGCAAACGCTTTCTTTAATTGTCCAAGCCAGCGGCTCCTACGCCAAAATCTCCATCTGCTCGCGCTCCACTTCGCCTTCCATCCTGATCCCCCGCTTAAAACGTTCAAGCTCTTCGACTGCAAATTGTCCGAGCCGATAGCCGCCGTTGGATACCGCTCCTGCAATATGGCACGTCAACGCGCAATTCGGCAGCGAGCGCAGCGGATGATCGGCCGCCAGCGGCTCCGACGAGGTGACGTCCAGACAGGCGAACAGCCGTCCGAGCGACAGCTGCTCGACCAGCGCCTCCTCGTCGATGATCGGCGCCCTGGCCGTATTGATCACAATGGCGTCGTCCTTCATTGCCATAAGCCGGCTCCGATCGATCATATTGCGGGTCGAAGGCAGCAGCGGCGCGTGAATCGAAATGACATCGGATTGGCGGATCAATTCGTCCAGGTCCGT
Source organism: Paenibacillus sp. MAH-35 (assembly GCF_058135425.1). Classification (NCBI taxonomy): domain Bacteria; kingdom Bacillati; phylum Bacillota; class Bacilli; order Caryophanales; family Paenibacillaceae; genus Paenibacillus; species Paenibacillus sp. MAH-35. Next base: position 49,778 of record NZ_JBYUPU010000034.1, on the reverse strand, counting down.
CCGGGTCGCTCCCAGCTCTGCCAGCTGCTGCTGGTTGACGAACGGATCGTAAGCCAGCACCTTGATCTGAAAAGGGCGCAGCAGCTTCATATAGTGCATGCCCGCTTTGCCCGCTCCGATCACGCCGACCGTAATCTGATACAGTTCTCTCGCCCCTTTTCTTTCTTCCTTCCATCCGCCGGAACGCGTTGCCCGGTCGATGCGCCACATATTTTTCAGCGAGGCGATCGTCATGCCTAGCGTTGTCTCGGCAACCCCCTCCCCCAGCGGTCCGTTGGCGCTCGATACGCGGATGCCCCGTTCCCACAGCGCAGAGGATACAAGCCCTTTGACCGTGCCGGCCGCATGCGCGACCACCTTCAGCCGTGGGCAGTAGCGAAGCCACTCCTCGTCCAGCGTCGGCGTCCCCCACGAGGTGATGGCCGCATCGGCCTGATACAGCGCACGGCGCGCTTGCTCCGGGTCCGTCCATTCCGTGTGAATCACCCTCCCCAGGCCCGCCAGACGTTCCAGGTGCCCTTCGTGCAAAATCGGTCGTTGCAGGTTGGGCGGATAGCAGAGAGCGATCGTCCATGCCAAGCTTCTCGTCCTCCATTCTTTTTCGCTATGTAGAAGATATGCAGAATACATTAAAAAGCTACAATAATTCAAAAATCAACATCTACATACTATCTACATAACAAATTATAATCCTTCCCGCAGCAATGTCAACCATCGGATTTCCATTCGTCGCTTTTTTTGATTTCAATTGCGCGTCGGCTGCACAAGTGCACGCCAAAAAACCGTCCAAAAAGCTCGCGGCCACTGAACAGAACAGCCCTCTCGGCTTTTTTCTAAGATGCAAAAAGACCGTTTTTAGCCTGTGAACTGGCTTTAAACGGTCTCTCGTTGAAGATCAAACTTAATAATTCGCACTCCCTGGAAAAACCATGACTTTTTCTGGGATCTGTAAACCATCGGACGGTCCTTTAGCGAGCTAACCCCTAGTTTGTGCGTGGAGGGAACGGGTATTTTGGCTCCAGCCGCTCGTTGATGAGGTGTTACGGGGGCAACCCGACTCCAATAAGCGAAACCGGTCACCTCATTTTTGCGAGCAGCTTGTGTCCTCCCGATTCGCGCCGCTGCTTGTCGCACACCGGCCCCAAATCGCCGTTCTCATCAGCCCATTCGTCCCATGTAAATACGCCGTGTTCGTGCAGATAGTCAACATTCGTCACGCACGCGGACCTTGAGCAAATAAGAGCCTTTTACACCCTCTATTTTCCTCGTTTTCCATAAAAACAAACGAAATAAAGGTGGTTTGTACCTCTTACCAACCAACTGGTGGGGGTTGCACCCTTTTTGCCGATTTTAACAGCCCCAAACCGCTCTTAATTCCTCCATCCACACGGGTTCGCACAAAATAAAAGCTTCAAACCGCAACCAACTGGCGGGGGATGTACCCTTTTGTTATTGGACTGGCAGCCGCACCGTGCCGAGGTGCCTTAACCGCCGGAAGCGATCCGCCCCGCCTCCTGCTGATCCAGCAGCTCCGCCAGCCGGACGCGCAGCTCCGCAGCTCCGATCAAGCCGGAGTACAGCAGCGGCAGCAGCTCGCGCACCGCTTCGATCGTCTCGTGGCTCAGCCCGTATTGCCGATGGCTCCGGTAGGTCGGAATAATTTCCCGGTACAAATTGTACCGTTCCGGCTTGTGCACCTTCGGCTCCGACGCGCCGGCCGCGACGGCGGAGCCCGGGATGCTGAGCGTGTTGCGGCGGATGACCGCTTGCGCCTCGGGAGACGACATAAACTCAACGAACGTGCGGGCCGCCTCCGGCACCGCCGTCTTGCGGTAAATGGCCAGTCCGATCCACAGCAGCATGGTCCGCGGTTTCGTTACGTAAGGCAATGGCGCTATATCGTACGGAATCTTGTCGCCCAAGCCGTTCAGCAAAAAGTAAGTCGTCATCAGCATCGACAGCTTGCCTTCGGCGAACAGGGACTGCATCGTCGAAACGTCGAGAAAACTCGGAACGACTCCGTCTGCTTTCATCAAGCCGCAGCAGTACGTCAGGGCCACGGCAAGCTCCTCCGCCTCCGGCCGCCAGCCGGATGAATGCAGCGGATCGGAGGCAAGCTGCATCCAGATCGCCGGCCAGCGGTTGTTGCCGGCCAGGAAGCTGGCGGCAAATCCATATCTTCCTTCTGGCTTCGTCAACTGCGCGGCAGCCTCCAGCATCCGTTCCCACGTCCATCCGCTGTCCGGCTCCGGGAGCCCCGCCTCCCGGAAATGCTCCGGATTATAGGCGAGGATGACCGGTGAAAATACAAGCGGCAAGGCGTAGCTGACGCCGTCGACAAGCAGCTCCTCGCGCAGAAACGGATACGTGTCGTCCGCAAGGCGCACCGGCTCCAGCACGTTCAGCCGATTGCGCTCCCGGGCGTGCTGGTAGTAAATATGATTGGTCATCATGACGTCGAACCGGCCGGATGTCATCAGATCGTCGATCGTATCCGAAGCATAGTTTTGCGAGATGGCGACCGGACGGATCTCAATATGCGGATGCTCCTGGTGAAACAAGGCAAGCAGCGAGGCCAGGTCGACGTCCCGGTACATCGTATCGTGAAACCCGAAATGAACCGTCTCCTTTTTGACGACCTTGCTGCCCACCCGGCGTATTTTGACCAGCAACCCTTCGGCCGCCAGCTGATCAAGTGCTTTGGCCACCGATTTGTAGCTCACTTCGAACTGCTCGGCAAGTCGTTCTTCCGAAGGCAAAAAAGAACCGGGCGCATAAACGCCCGACTCGATATCGCGGCGCAGCGTGGCGATCATTTCGTTCATACGGTCTCTGAAAGTGCGTCGGCTCGGCTTTGAATTCATCGCTATTCCTGCTCCCTGCCTGATTGAATTGGATTTTGGATGTCACCAAAATCTTATCAATTCGCACCGTCCTTTTCAAGTCCTGCCTACTATCTACGGAATATGGACCACGAACGGGCAAGCTGCACTCCTTAGTCCCTCTTCCATTATTCGCTTACGCCCCGAAGGATGACCCGGCAACCTGGCTTCCAACAGCCTTCTCGATGCCGGATGGGACAAGGATTCGAGCGCCGTCAAGGAATCCAAACGCTCGACGATGTCTCCCTGATCCATTACGATCAGCCGATCCGCCAAATAACGGGCTGCCTTCATATCGTGCGTGATAAAGAGGTACGACAGCCGATGTTCCGATCTCAGCCGGCGAAGAAGCTCCAGAATTTGAGCCTGCAGCATCCGGTCGAGGCTGCTGACGGCTTCGTCCAGCAAGATCAGCTTGGGACGGAGCGTCAAGGCGCGGGCAATACACACCCGCTGCTGCTGGCCCCCGCTTAATTGATGCGGCAGCTTCCCGGCCTCCGCGGCGCTCAGCCCTACGGCTTCCAATGCATCCAGACAGGCCCGCTCCAGCTCCCGCTTCGTTAAGCGTTCGTAATTCAGCAACGGTTCGGCTACGATTTGTCTAACGTTCATTCGCGGGTTCAGCGCATCGCCGCTGTTCTGGAAGACGGCCTGCAGGTCGCGGCGGAGCCGGTGTCTCTCCGCGGCTGAAGCGTTCAGCCAATCGGCGCCGCGGAACCGGATCGTCCCTTCGTCCGGTTGTTCGAGTCCGAGGATAAGCTTGCCGAGCGTACTTTTGCCCGATCCGCTTGCTCCGACGATCCCCAGACACTCGCCGGCCTCCAGGCTGAACGATGACGGATGCAGCGCCGCATAACGTTTGGCGCTCCCCAATAAACCGCGTTCCTTCACGTAGGATTTGCTCACCCCTGCCAGTTCCAGCAAAGTCATTCCGGACAACCTCCGTTCATACGAAATATCCGCCGCTTCCGCCGCCTCAACCGATCTGCCTCTCGAGCAGCTGTTTCGTATACGGATGCTGCGCATCGTTAAACAGCCGGAAAACCTCAGCCGTTTCGACGATACGCCCCTGACGCATGACAGCGACTTCGTCGGCCAGTTCGGCGATTACTCCCAGATCGTGGGTAACGATCACAAGAGCCGTTCCTTCCAAACGGCACAACTGCTCCAGTTCGGTTAATACATGGCGCTGACTGGCCAGATCGAGCGCAGTTGTCGGTTCATCCGCAAAAAGCACATCCGGTCCCGCCGACAGGGCGATTGCAATCATGACCCGTTGGAGCATCCCTCCGCTTAACTGATACGGATACATGTTCATCAGCTCGTCCGGACGGGGCAGACCAATCCGCTTCAAGCGGCCGACGGCTTGCTCCCGGGCGTCTTCGCGTCCGACAGATTCGTGGGCCCGAATCGTCTCTGTGAAATGATGGCCGATCGTTCGAATCGGATTAAACGAAGCCATCGGATTTTGCATAACCATAGATAACCGCGAACCGCGAAGCTGGCGGCGCTCTTCCGGGGAAAGCGCGAGCAATTCCCGACCGGCAAGCGAGATCCTTCCGCCCGCAACGGCGGCCCCCGGAGGCAAGAGTCCCATACAAGCCATACAGGTCATCGATTTGCCGCTTCCGCTCTCCCCGACGATCCCCATAACCGTCCCGGCGCGGACATGCAGATCGACGCCGTCCACGAGCCGGACCGGACCGGCTGCCGCCGATAGATCGATGGCAAGGCGGCTTACCGAGAGGATCGGCTCCGGAAATTCGACATTCCGCATCATGACCGCTCCTTCGGATCGAGATAATCTCTTAACGTCTCTCCCAGCACGTTGCTGCAAATCACTACAAGCGTAACCGCCATGCCGGGAAGCCACATCAGTTCGGGATGCTGACGCAGGTGCTGGCGGGCTTCGTTCATCATCATCCCCCATTCTGCGTGGGGAGCTTGCACGCCGAGACCCAGGAAGGACAATCCGGTCACCTCGAGCAGGAGCGTTCCGAACTCAAGCGTAGCCAGTACGAGCAGCTGCGACGATACGCCCGGAATCAGATGCCGCCATAGGAGTCCCCATCGTCTCGTACCGGCAACCCGGGCTGACTGATAATAGAGCTGGAGCTTCACTTTCAGCACCATGCTGCGCACCATCTTCGCGTAATAGACCCACTGGGAAAGCACCAGCGCGAGAATGAGATTCATCGTCCCGGGACCGAGAATCCCGAGCAGGGCGAAGGCGAGCACAAGAGTCGGAAACGCCAGGAGAATGTCGCAGATTCGCATAAATGCGGCGTCGAGCCACCCGCCTCGGAGAGCCGTTATCGTGCCTGCGAGAGCGCCGATCAGAATCGTTGACGATATTACCATTAGCGAAATAAACAAGGAAGTGCGTATTCCCATAAGCAGCCGGGAGAACGTGCATCTTCCCAGGTGGTCGGTTCCTAACGGGTATTGAGCGGAAAAGGAGGCAAATTTGTTCATCAGGTCGATCTGATTCGGATTGTTCGGCACGATCCACGGCGCCGCAGCCCCGGCAAGCGCTAGAAGCGCTAAGATCATAGAGCATCCGATCACGACGGAAACCTGCTTGCTTCGCCGCCATACATAACGAGGGGCTGCTGGCGCATTCAACTCCCGTTCCCCCCTTCCCCATTCATCAGCCGGGGGTCCAGCATCCGGCCGATCACATCCGCCGCCAGATTCGTCAGGACGAACACCGCGGCCATGAGCAGCACATAACATTGAATCACCGGATAATCCCGGCTCATAATCGATTCGATCAGAAACCGCCCCAGCCCGGGCCAGCTGAATATTTGCTCCACAATGACCGTTCCCCCCAGCAAATAACCGAAGCTGACGCCTACCGAAGTGATCAGCGGGAGCAAGGAATTCGGCAGGATATGGCGCAGGACGATCTCCCTCTCGCTTAGTCCGCGCACTCTCGCGTACAGGACGTAGGGTTCCTTCGCATTCTCCAGCATCGTGGAACGAAGCAGGCGGGAGAACAATGCGATATGCGCCGCCGATAACGTAACCGTAGGAAGCACGAGATGCTGCCAGCCGCCGCGGCCCTGGATCGGAAACCAGTCGAGCTTAACCGAGAACGCATACACGAGCAGGAAGGCCAGCCAATAACGCGGCATCGAGGAACCGACAAGCGATAACACGCGGCTCAACTGATCGATGGCCCTCCCCTTATACATGGCGGCCATTACACCGAGCGGGATACTGACGAGCAGCGACAACAAGGTAGCCGAGCCCGCCAGCAGCAGCGTCGAAGGAAACTTCTCCCGGATGTCTGCCCACACCGGATTTTTGCCGACATAAGACGTTCCGAAATCGAAATGCACCGCTTTCCACAGCCAATCGGCATACTGAACCGGAAGCGGCCGGTCGGTACCGAGCTCCTGACGCATGGAGGCGATCGCTTCATCGGTTGGCGGAATATTGGACATCCGCAGAACGACCTCGGCCGGCTCCACAGGGACAAGACGGACGAGCACGAATGCCAGCAGGGAGATGCCGAGCAGGATGAACGGAAGTCCCAGAAGCCGGTTGCGAACGTATAGGAGAATCCGGCGTCCCGTCATGGAACGATGTCGAGCTGCTGGAACGGAAAATCGTACTTCGTCGCCCCAAACTTGAGGCCGCTAAATTTCTTATGGGCGACTGCGATCACAGCATCGTAAGAAATCGGGTAAAACACGGCGCTCTCGTGAATGCCCGTCAGAAATTGGACATACAGCTGTTGGCGCTTCTTCTCGTCCGTGCTGTTCAGCACTTCTTTGCCCCATGCATCCATCTGGGGCTTCGCCGGTACGCCCAGCAGCGCCTCATGAATACCGGTCTTGGCTTGCGTGCTTGTCGTTACGAAGTTATGAGGGTCGTTCGGCACCCCGTATGTATTCCACACATTCAGATGATAATCGCCGGACTTCAACCGCCCGTTGCCGACCATCAGCTCCTCGCCCTTGACGAGAACCTGGATGCCGATCTTCGCGAGCTCGGCTTGAACGATCTCGGCCATCGGCTTCTGGATCGCATCCGTGCTGACGTAGACCAGGTCGAGCGAAAGCGGCTTGCCGTCTTTTTCGCGTACGGTTTTCCCCGCCGGAAGCTTCCAGCCAGCCTCCTCCAGCAGCCGCACGGCTTTGTCCGGATCGTATTCGTACGGCTTGAGCCCGATGTCCGAATAGGGGAAGTTGCGCGCCATGACCCAATCGGCTTTTTTCTCCAGTCCCAGGGTGACGCTGTTCACCATCTTCTCCTTATCGATGCCGTGCTGGATCGCTTGCCGAATCCGAATATCCGACGTAGGCGCCTTGACGCTGTTCAGCACGAAGGTCCGGGTGGTCAATGGTTCGGAAGATCCTGTGACGTATTTCCCGGATTGGTTCAAGTATTTGAAGCTGTCCATACTGATTAGGCCGCTGCCTACGACCATGTCCAGTTCGTTCTTCTCAAAGGCGGTTACGATCGTCTCCGGGTCCGGGATGATACGTACTTTCACCGAACCGAGCTTCGGCTTCGTTCCCCAATAATGGTCGTTGCGGCGAAATACCGCGTACTCGTCCTTCTTGTACTCGCTCAGTATCCACGGTCCGGTGCCGATCGGCTTGGCGATCGATTCCGAGGTTTTGCCGCTGTCCGGGAAACCGGCGTCTGCAAGAATCCGGAACGGCCGGACGAAGGCGAGTTCCTGCAGAAGCGGATAATAAGCTTGGTTGAGCGTCAGCCTGATCGTGTATTCATCAAGCTTCTCCGTCTTCTCCAGCACGGAGATGACTCCCATCCAGGAATGGCGCTCCTTGTTGGCCATAATGGCGTCGAAATTCCGCTTCACGTTGTCTGCCCCAAAGGAGGTCCCGTCGGAGAAAACGACGTCCCGGCGGAGATGGAAGGTATAGCTCAAGCCGTCCGGAGAAATGTCCCACTTCTCAGCCAGCCGCGGGACAATGTTGCCGCCTTCCGCATAGTCCACCAGCGGCTCGTATACCATAGCCTGTGCAAACATTTGGCTGGGAGCGTACAGATGCGGATTTAGCGGACCGACATCGACGTTCCAGGCTACTGTGACGGATTTTTCCGGGGATGGTTTCAATTCGGAATCAGGATCGCCCGATGAGCAGCCGGCGAGCAAGAAGGCAAGCGTCAAGGGAAACAGCCATATATATTTTCTAATGAGAGCAATCATCGTATAGCCTCCTTTCGTTACCGGTTACTTTGTTCCTCGGCCAGGAGCTGTGAAACGGAACATATAGGCCTGCTCGTACTCGTACAGCATCCGGTCCGCAAAGCTGCCGAACCATCGTTCCTGATCGGATAGCGTAATATATCCGCGAGGCGGGATACGGCGAATCTGGACTTGAAATCCTTCTCCCAGAAAAGCGCCGGCGATATCGTCAAGCCGATGCTCGTTCATGGGCAAGGCACCGTTCCGGTTAATTTGCTCGCGAATGGACGGCAAGCTCGGATTCCCCGAGTAGTCGGTGTAGGTCGCATAATAAACGCCGCCCGGCTTGAGGGCCTGCTTGATTTTCCAGGCGTGCTCCTTCAGATCGGAGATCAGATAGATGACAGAAATGCTGAGGGCTAAGTGAAAACGGTGTTGAAATTGCTCGGGCGTTGAAGTGGCTTCATAATGAACCGGCAAGCCACCCTTTCTTGCATTGGCGATATCCACCGAACGACGGGCCAGATCGATGCCGACACCGCACTTGAAAGGTCTCTGTCCGTACAGATAGCGAAGGAAGCCCCCCTGATTGCAGCCGAAGTCGAGAATCTCGAAATCGTTCAGCTCGGACTCCTCCATATACCCTAGCACTTTGCGCCAATGAGCCTGGTGCTCATCCTCCATGCGCTGCTCGCCGTCCTTCTGCTCGGTCCACCATACATCGTAAAGCTGATTTTCGCTCATGAGATTTACCTGCCTTTCGAATTGTAAGATTAATTTATTAAACGTAATTTTTACTATATTGACGATTGAAAAAGAATCCTTGCATGTAGCATAGCGATATTATAATCGTAATTTTTACTATTATCAAGCAAAAATACATATCTTTTCTCCTATGCTATCGTTTCCGCAGCAAAAACAAACTCCCTATGCGACAGACCGTGTTACCTGTCTATCGTACAGGGAGCTGTACAACCGGACTTTTTTATCAATAAACCAAAATTCTCTTATCCAGAACAGACTTGTTTTGTACCGGATTGCCTGCCATATACAACTTTTGCAGATTTGGCAGTTTCACTAATGGCTCCACATTGGAAATCGCGTTATTTTCCAAATGAAGCACCTCCATATGCTGCCACTTGTTCATGAAATCCAGCGATTGCAGCGAACTGTCCTGCATGGAAAAGGAACGTAAGGCTGTCACATTTGCAAAATAAGGCATCACCTTATCCATTTCACTCACTCGTTCGTTGCCTATTTGAAACCACGTCTTGGTCAAAACTAAATGTTCGAGCGTATCATTTGAGAACGGATCTTGACTGCGGAGCTGGAAACTGCAATCCTTACAGGTTAACGTTTTGATATGCTGCAATTGGAATAGCGCACTCGTTTCATCGTAAAAACTCATATCCTCTACATATAAGGATTGCAGACTGGGCAAACGATCCAGGGAACGGATATCTTCAAAACTTCCATCTTTCAGTGAAAGCTGCTCCAGCTGCGGGTATTTCACGACATCTGCCCCATGTACATCAACGCTGCCAATGTTAACCTTTAACGATTGCAAGGCAGGCGCCGTCAGCTTTTTCATGATCGAACCGGATACTTCGGCTTTCTTTAAATTAGGCAGTGTGAATGAGGAGACCGCTCCATGATAACCCGTTATCGACAATTCCGTCAGAGAAGTTAAACTGTTCACAAATTCAACAGAACCTAATGGAGAGAGGTACGCTACTTGCAGCTTCGTCAAGGATAACTTATTTCTAAGCCGTTCTAAGCTCGCAAGATCGGCCCGATCGATCTCCAGCACTTGCAGGTTAGGCATGTTTTGTACAAAATCAATCGTTTTTAAATTTTTTACTACCTCAAACCTCAACTCTTGCAATTGACTCAGTGAATACAAGGAACTAAAGTCGGTTGCATCACTATAATAGATGCCTAAGGACTCCAAGCCGGTTAAGGAAGACAACCATTTTATATCATTGATCGTACGAAATGATAATGATTTTAGCTTCAGCTGGTTCAGCAGATGGAAGTCCGTAACAGATTTATCGACATAGGAAATGTCAAGCGACTGCAAATTCGGAAACTCCAGCAATAAAGCCAGTTCCGCGTTGTTTCGGATTTGTACGGAGAGTTCTACGATCTTGGCTTTATCGGCAAAATATTGGGCGAACACCCGGAACGATTCGTTAAAGCCGCCTTCATAGCTTTTTAATTGTTCCATATGCCGAAAACTGACGTCCTGATTTTTGGAAATCTCGTATTCCCCCATCAGATTTAACGCCGTTAGTCCGCTAAACGCCTCAAAGTCTTTTTGTTCGATTTTTTGCGTATTCAATATTTTGTCTGTAATCACATAGTTGATTTTTTCAGCTTGCGTATTCGTAAACGGATCGTCGAAGCTGTAAACGAAATGCCACCGATCTTCAGAATGGTCTGCGGACAAATAACGGATTCGCGCAATTTCTTCTTCCGTCGGCATCGCTGTACCTTTGTTGAAAATATCTTTTAAAAAGAACAGGAGCACTTCGCTTTCCGGCATAGTTCGTACAGGCGGCGATTTGACAGTACCGCTGTCTTTAACTGGATTGCCGATCAAAAAGAAATATCCAACCATGGCACAGAGGAGCACGAGCGACACAAGACCTAGCTTTTTTGCACTATTCGCTGGTTTGGTTGTTACCGGAGCGGAAGCAGGAGGCGTCCCGTAATAATTATGAATCGTTTGGTCCACATAATAGACTTTGTTCTCTTTTAATAATAGTTCCGTCTCGCAAAAAGGACATTTGAACGTTTGCCCTTTTTTATTTTCAATTTTCCCGTTACAATTTGGACAGATTAATTTGATAAATTCCACTTCGGCACCCCTCAAAAATTCTTAACTATATAAGATGAACTAATAGTAGGAAGGCAAATTCTATCATGTATTACGGATAACCCAAAAAAATTCCCCAAAAAAATCGTATTAATTTCCAATTAAGCTTAGTTGCCTGAAAACTAAATGTCAACATTTTCATTATACTTCAAACGGATGGAAAACGTCCCGCATCGATCGTCTGCAGAGAAGCACCATCAGTTTCGAAATGCAAAAAAGCCCGCTCTATCCAGAAACGGACTTCCGATCTGCTACCCATACCCTTTGTCTTTCATCTTCATCTTAGCGAAATGGATAAACGGCTCGCGCTCGGCGTTTAATGACCGATCCGGTGCGACTCAGCCTCAAAACCAGCATAGATTTCCAGGATAATCAGCCCAAGAGTACAGACAACAAGTCCATACCCCGTCCATCTTAAAATGCCGCTGTTTTTATCTTTCCGATTGTTCCGGGATGCGGCGATGAGCAGCACGCCTGCGGTCAGAAGCAGCCCCCATACGATTCCCGAATACACATATGCGCCCACTATGAACTCCTTTCGATCTCCCTAGATGCGAAAAGCCTCCCGCTTGAGGAGGCCCGTCTTCGTTTCCATACCCAACAAGCTTGTTCTGCCGCGGATTTAAGCTTGGCCGCCTCCGCTCATATCCATATACATCAGTTCCCACAGATGGCCGTTAATATCCTGGAAGCTCCATCCGTACATGAAGCCTTGATCCATAGGTTCGTTGGATACTGTACCGCCGGCTGCGAGCGCACGGTTTACGATCTCATTCACTTGCTCTTTGCTGTCTGCAGACAGCGCCACGATGACTTCCGTCGTTTTCGTTGAATCCGCAATCTCTTTTTTAGTGAAATTTTTGAAAAACTCTTCGACCAGCAGCATCACGAAAATATGGTCGCTGACGATCATACATGCCGCATTCTCGTCCGTATATTCCGGATTAAACTCAAATCCTACTTTTGTAAAAAACTCGATCGTTTGGTTCAAATCTTTAACCGGTAAATTAACAAAAATTTGATCCGCTCTGACTGCCATGCGATCACCTCATCGATAATTTGTCGTGCCGGCTTTGTTGGGCTATCAGGTTGAGCCGCTTGGCCAGCCGTTTTCGGTTCCTCAAGTCGTAGCAGCTTTTCTTTTCCGCTGCAGATTACGTTTTAAATATACATTTTAAGGAATATTCCTGTCAAGGAATAAATGATCATGCATTTCCAATCTTTTTAATCGGCCTTCGGATTAAATCTATCCCTGCTGCTCCACATACACCCGGTCCCCCACACCTACATCGCCGACCGCCGTTACCGAAGCATATACGCCGAAGATCAGATTCATCTGTTCGTTGACTTGCTTCAGAATGTTCACATCCCGCTCATAGGTATCCGGATCTAACGTAATGACAGAGCATCGCTCGCACGGCTCTTCGATCTGGAGCCGGCAGCCTCCTATGGAAAGTTCCTTTCCGATCCAACCGGTCTCGTCCTCTGCCTTATCCTCCTGCAAGGAGACGATGAAGTTGGCGCGAAACCGGCGCGGATCGATCTCCCGGCCCGTCAGACGCTCCAGCTTCCGCAAAGACCGGTCGGTAATCAGAAGAACCGCCCCCGTATCCACGGCCAGCAGATCGACACTGTCCGGCTGGTGCCGGATCATCGACATCGTCATCGTCCGGTTCGACAGGCTATCGATCTCACTCAACAACTGCTCGTCCCATCCGAATGTCCGTCCATCCGGAGACGCGATACTCAGCTTCGGAAATTCACCCTCCGTGCTTTGTTCGAGAAAAGTCGGCCTGTAGCCAAGCAGCCGGGGAATTTGTCTGGCGGTGATATAACGCTCCCAGCCCTGCTTCGCGGGATCGACGAGAGCATGGCTCCTGTCCCCGTACAAGCCGTAAGCCGCTACAGCGGTCCGGGTTAAAGGCTCTCCTGCCATCGATTTGACCGGATATCTCGTAATATGCGTGACCTCGCCAACCCATCGTTTTTGCACCGTTGATCGCTCATTTCTATATGGTGTAATAACCGCTTTTAAAGTTATTATCAACGATTCAGCCAAGATTAACAAACGGGGTTTCGGTTTCGAATCTTTTTCGGTTTCTACCTCTATTAGTCCATCCCTATTACTGTGGCGGCGCATAGGATATAGAAAAACTAGAACAGAGGGGTACACTATGAAAAATAAAGCGAAATTCGTCACGATTCATAAAAATATGCTGGGTTGGTACAACGAGCTGGAAGATGCGTTGGATGTTCAGGCAGCCAATTTTCCGCCCGCCGTCTTGTCCCTGATCCGCCAGCTCGGCGACTATGAAATCGACTATATCGACAATAAGAAAATGACGTTAGTGTCCAAGCCGAAAATGGTCCCAAAGCCGGGCAAACCTAATAAATAGATAGAAACAGAGCTTTCGATATTCAGAGCGCCTCTCAACCGCCAACAGTCCGCTGCTTCGGCGACTAGTGAGCCGTTGCCCGGCTGCCTTCCAGCTCCCCTTCCGGCGGAACTGACCGTTTGAGCATAAACGATACCGCCCATGCGACCGCGACCAGAGCGAAGGCGAGCAGAAAGGCGCTTTTCATTCCCGCCATCATGGCGAGAATTTGCATCTCCTTATCATCCGCAGAGACGCCCAGCAGTTCCAAATAACGCTTGGACCCGTTCGTCATAATCGTGACGAGCAGCGCGGTCCCTACGGCTCCGGCCACTTGCTGGAGCGTGCTGATAATGGCCGTTCCGTGAGGATACAGCCTGGAAGGAAGTTCGTTCAAGGCATTAGTCATAACCGGCATCATCAGCATCGAGATTCCGAGCATCAGCAACGTATTAAAGATCATGATCGTGAAATACGGTGTGGACACCGACAGAAACGCGAACTGCCATAACGAAGCGGCGATCAGCCCCAGCCCGACTACAGCCAGCCACTTGGCGCCAAACTTGTCGAACAGCCTTCCCGTAACCGGCGACATGATCCCCATCACGACTCCGCCCGGCAGCATGATCAGCCCGGCTTCAAGCGGACTGTAGCTCAAAGCGTTCTGCAAATAGATCGGCAGAAGCATCATCGCCGAGAACATCGCCATCATGACGATAATCATAATCAGCGTCGACATCCGGAACACGTTGTATTTAAACGTTCTAAGGTCGAGCAGCGGCTGCTCCAGCGTTAGTTGTCTCCATGTAAACAACGCCAGCGACACGACTCCGGTTCCAATCGGCACATAAACCGCGCTGCTGGTCCACCCTCCGTGCCCTTCTCCTGCGCTGCTGAACCCGTACACCAGCCCCCCGAACCCTAAGGTCGACAGCAGCAGAGACAGCAAGTCGATTTTCGGATTCGTCGTCTCCGTGACGTTGCGCAGCTTCACGTAAGCGAAGGCGATGACGAACAGAGCGACAGGAAGCACACTGTAAAAGAGCAACCGCCAGCTGAAATGCTCGACGATGATGCCGGACAAAGTCGGCCCAATTGCAGGAGCGAACGTAATCACGATACCGATCATCCCCATGGCCGAGCCTCTTTTCTCGATAGGGACTGTAGCGAATACGACATTGGTCAGCAAAGGGAACAACAGCCCCGTCCCCGCCGCCTGCAAGATTCTCCCGGCCAAAAGCGCTTCAAATCCGGGAGCGACCGCAGCGACGAACGTCCCCGCCGTAAACAGCCCCATAGCGGTCAGAAACAAACTCCTTGTCGTAAACCTCTGAATCAAATACGCCGTCACCGGGATCAGCACACCGATCACCAGCAAATATCCGGTCGTCAGCCATTGGGCCTTACTGGGCAAAACGCCGATATCAGCCATAATTTTGGACAAGGCCACATTAAGCAGCGTCTCGTTCAAAATGGCGACAAACACGCCCAGAATCATAACCAAAACTACAATAAAATTACTTCTGCTGCCAAAGGTTCCTTCTTTATCTTTTTTAGCGCCTTGACTCTCCACCGTCTGGCTCCTCTCCGGTCTTGTCTCCATCTAAAACCATAAGCAATAAGCCGTAAACCATAAGCCGTAAGCGAACTTATGCTCCTATTGCTTTCCTATTGTAGCATGGTGATTGCGCGAGGCTTTCTTACGGATTGCTGTCTTTTTGGGAGGATGGAAACAGACCTGGATACAACTTACAGCGGACCGATTTCTTTTACAAACGGGGTTGTTTCGATCTTCTTAATCTCGTCCGGTTCGAACCAACGAGCCCCTAACGAATCTTGACCATCTCCGCCAATCTTAATCGTACCAGGATCGGCATTCGTACTTACATCGTACAAGATTCCGATATGGTGCATATGCTCCAATTCTTCATCTCGATAAGGGTAAATAATCGTATACGATACGGCCGAACGGATGCGCCCCACGATATGTCCGATCCCGGTTTCCTCCAGAAATTCCCGTTGTAATGCAGCGTAAGGCTCTTCACCAAACTCAATCGAACCGCCCGGCAAATCCCATTTTCCCTTGTGCGGCCCTCTGGATTTCTTGATGAGCAGCACTTTATTATCGTTTTTTAAAATCCCGTAAACGCCCAAATGTGTATATCGGTTCATTATAAACCCACCTTTCTGCAAAAGTGATCAGCCAGCTCAACATACAAAGGCGTACCTGCTCCGGCATCGAACCGGGTACGCTTTCGCGCAAGCTTCAAGCCTCGTCTGCTTCTTTGATGATTACCCGGCCGCGAGCCCTTCGGATGCCGGCCGCACAACAGCTGGCGAAACCTCATCCCTGCTTGCGGAACCGGAATATCGCCGCCGGCGGGATCTCATACCAGTCGAACCTCTTGCCCGCCTTGTCATCCGGCTCAAAGCTCGGTTCCCCGAAGCCATCCAGCACAAAACCCGAGCGCATAAACAGGTTCATATACGCCGACAGCGGGCGATGGAACAAATAATGCGGCACCGGCTGACCGCGAATCCCGATGCTTTCGCACGGCTCCGGAGTCAAATATTTGCTGATTTGGATGCTGTTTCTCGTTGTAATAACGCCGTTTATTTCTTCCGTCTCATGAATTTTCCTCATGCCGGGAGGCTGGAAGCAAGGGTGCGGGATCGAAAAGACGAATACGCCGCCGGGCTTCAACATGGCATGCAGCGCTTTCGGAATAGCCGATATATCCGCGATGTCATGCAGCGCCATATTCGCCACTGCGCTGTCATATTGCTGCGTCCCGAGCTCCATTAACGACTCAGCGCTCGTCGCATCCGCCACCCGGTAATCGATACGTCCGGCATAGTCCGAGGACCTCGCCAGCGCCCTCTTAATCATGACCGGACTGTAGTCGAAAGCGACTACTTTGGCGCCCAGCTCCGCCAGCCGTCTGGAGAAATTCCCGTTGCCGCAGGCCAGATCGAGAACGACATGTCCTTCTTTGACATCCAGGAGCTCCTCCGTTTTCGGTCTGACGATCTCCCGGTGGAACCGGTTGCTGGCTGCCCCCATATAATCGTCCCAAAATGGCGCCACCTCATCCCACCTTGCCTGCGAATCACCCGTCAACGATTTCCATTCGCTCATCGTTCGGTAAGCCCCCTTCCTCATCCGGGTAGTTATTCTGGACTACTTCCATGATTTCCTTCCTCCGCCGAAGGATCAATCGATTAAAACAAAAAAGGCCGCACGCGGCAGCCTTCTTCGCATTCCTGATATGTTCCCACCCGCCCCGGAGAAGGATGATGGATTCGCTCCTGAAAGACACGCTCTATTTTTTCTTCTGCAATTCTTCCGCGATCACCTTTTCCATTTTCTCGTCCGCTTCGCGAAGAACCGTATTCACGTCTTTCCCTGCATAGAGCAGCTCTGTGAACGCGGTGATCGGGATCCCGGCCGCGCTGCCGACCGGTACGAACCCGAACGGCTTCAGCACCGCTACTTTCAGCTTCGTGAACGCTACGACGTTTTTGGAAGCAAGCTCCGGCGTCGCTTTGCCGAACTGGGCGTTAATTTTCGGATCTTTCAAGACGGACGACTGCAGGTTGCGCGTCATCTCGGTTTGCACTTCATCCGACAAAATGACGGATATGATTTGCATCGTCGCATCTTTGACCTTGCTTGTGCTCGTAATCGACATCATCGGAGAATCCACCCGCTGGCCGACTCCAGGCGCGACCTTATTGGTCGGATAGGTGACCACATCCCAATTCAGATCCTTCATCGACAGCAGATCCGGCAATTGGCCCGAATACCCGGAGAACATCGCGATTTGTCCGGTCTTGAAGCCGTTGACGGTATTCATTTCTTTCGGCATGATCTCGGCTCCGGGATATTTGTAGAGACTGTACCACAGCTCGAACAATTTTTTCCATGCATCGGTCTGGAACACCGATTTATTGTTTTGCAGATCGACGAACGGCACGCTTGCCTGATAAGCCCCCCGGTACACGTTATCCGGGAACAGGCCGTAATACTGGACTCCGTTTTCGCTGCGGGTCAACTTGACCGCGATATCGCGTACTTCATCCCAGGTCATGCCGTCCTTCGGATACGATACGCCAAACCGGTCGAACAGATCTTTATTAAAAAACAACGCGAACGTATTGTTGTTCATCGGCAACCCTGTATAATAATTCGAACCGTTCACGATTTTGATCGATTCCAAATATTCCGGGCTGATCCGGTTCAAGTCCAGCTTATGGGTTTTGATCAATTCATCCATATTATAGCTGATGCCGAGCTGCGACAGATCGGTCAAGTTGTACGGATAATTGATCACCATGTCGGGAACGGCATTCGTCGAGACCAGCTCGGGCAAGCTCAGCCCTTTGTCGGCCACATTGATTCTCTCGATCGTGATATGCGGATATTTCGCTTTTACCGGTTCGATAAAATACCGTTTCAAATCGTTGTCGTTGACGATCCCCGCGTGGACGGCGATTTTCACGGTAACCGGCTGGTTATTAACCGTTGCCGGAGGCGGCGAAGTGTCGGGCGTTTGACCGGGAGCCGGCTCTGCTGGCCCGGCCGCCTTTCCGCAAGCGCTTACAATTAACGTGAGGGATAAAAGTCCGATGGATGAAATCACTCTAGATTTCCGCATATGGAACACCCCATTTTTAATTTTTATCCGGACTTGCAACGTTATCCGTCCTATCTATCCATACTTGTAAACGCATACAAGGTTGAATGAAACTCGGCACATGGCTGTTGTTAGTCAGAAGAGGTATCGCATCTGCGGGTATGCTCGATCGAAATCCGTAGGTATAGGTTTCATCTGCAGCTAGGAAGCCGTAGGGCTGGAGAATGGGAGGAAAGGGCGAACGATTGCCTACAGGGAGGCATAAAGCATCCGCCGTTCTGTTCGCAGGGAGCCGGCCCCCGGCAAGGCCAATTTGTCCAATAGCCGTCGTACTTGCCGGGGGTCGAGCCGCACCTGTTTTCTTATACGATGGACCCGCTTCCGTTCCTGTATATTAAAACGTCGAAACTTTAGTTGTGGACGGACACCATCTGGCGGTTTGCAAATAGGATAACAAAATGTCCAACGCTTCGTCTGTTCGTATGCGCTGAAGCGCAGTCGCGGCGATAGCCGAAACGTAACGCGCCCCTTTGTCGGCTTTGGATGCCGCCAGCATCGGAGCGGGACCTTCATCCCCGTCGTGAAGCGCCAGCTTCAGCGCGCCGACTGCGGAGCCGGCCGCAGGACCGATCCGCGCGAGCGCCAGGCCGGCCGAGAAGCGGACGTACATCGACGAGTCCTGCAGGGCGCCGCCAAGAGCGGGAACGACTTGTTCCGCCGGCTCCTGGATCATGCCGAGCGCTTCCACGACATGTTGGCGGATAAAATCCGATTCCTCCTGCAGCAAGCCGATTAATGCGGGTACGGCGCCGGAAGCGGGAGGACCGATCTCGCCGAGTGCAAAAGCGATCTGCCCGATCACGTCCCGGTTCCCGTACGAATCGCCCAGCGCTTCAGTTAGTGCGGGAATCGCCTCGGGTCCCATAGCCGCCAGGCCGTGTGCGCAAAGTCGGGGAATCGAGAATGCCAGCGGGTTGACCACATCGGGATCAGTATGCTTCAATCCGCGTATAAGCGTCGGGACCGCTTCCGCTCCGATCGCCGCCAAGCCGTAAGCCGCATTCAAAGCTTCATTCTCGTCTTCGCCGTATAACCGGCTTTCCAGCCCGGCGATATCGCTATGGCGCGCTGCCCCCGTACGCTCGGCAGGATCGGCCGGCCGGTCCGTCCAAGCCGGGGACCCGGACATCCATTTCCACACATGGTTCCACAATAAGGTGTTGTCCGGCACGGGCATCATTCCCTCAGGCATCTTCCACTCTTCCCTGAGGTTGTTCCACTCAGCCCGCTTCGGCGCCTCCAGGCGGAAAAATAAAAATTTCAGCATATACCGGTCGTTCGCCGACGTGTTGGCTGTAGCCCGGTGCCATATATCGTAGTTGATCAGTACGAACGACCCCGCCTTGCCGACGACCGGCAAGTTGATTTCCGAGGAGAAGTTCATTTTATATCGGTTTTGCGAGCCTGGTATGATGCCGGTTGGCCCCATATCGTCCGTAACGTCCTGCGGATAATAAAAAATCATCGCAGACCATGGAAGATGATTGCGGGTCTTCTCGTTCCCCCAATAGTTGTCCTTGTGCCATCCCCCGTCGCTCGTTCCCGGCCGGTTGAAATGCCCGTGCCGGTGAGCGTGCATCGTATAGCTAGGCCCGAGTATGCTGGTTAATGCCCCTTTAACGGTAGGATGATCGAAAAACTTCTGAATTTCCGGGATGCGGGGAACGAGATTGTTGCCAGGATTGCCTTCGTTCTCGTACACTTCGCTCATTTTCTTCAGCACGGCCTGGTGAAACTGTTCGGTGAAATCAGTCTGAAGCTGCACAAATCCATGGGTGATAAACTGAGCCACCTGCTCATCGTTCAACAAATATTTAGCATCGATCAAGGCGAAATCCTCCCCTGTACTCATCGATAGGTGCTTCTAAATACGTTAGTAACGACCACTCGCGGTGTGATCCCCTGTGTGCTTGTTCCTGCACGGCAATCGTGCATGCGCTTCCATCTTATGCCTCCGGTTTCTCCACAACCTCCATGTACATAATCTATATTATATATAATATACTAAATAGGTGACGGCCGTCAATCGGAACTTCAATTGCTTGTCCATGCTTTCGCCAAACTCTCTGAGTGTGCGAGCTCTATACGTAATAAGCGTCTTTGGCACCCACACGGCCACTTCCACCGGTTCGTTATAGCTGGCTTGGCTTGGCTAGGCACGCAAGGTTGCCAAAAACGGAACATCATGTCCCGGATTTCGGTAAGTTGAAAAAAAACCGGGACATAACGTCCCGGCATCTCGGTAAGCTGAATAACCCGGAACATAACGTCCCGGGTTTCCACAAGAGGTTGCATTCAGCCTGAAATCAGCTGCCCTCCTCTTCCACAATATAGGCTTGATACTTCTCGTAATCCGCACGTCTGCACTCCATCGTCAGCTTCGTCCCGTTCTCCTCGTAGCTTGTAGCCGTCACATTCGCATTATCGTTAAAGTACGCGATGAGGCGGCCTTGATCGAACGGAATCAGCATGTCGCACCGGACGTAGTCGCCGAAGATGCTGCTGCGGATGCGCTGCATCAGTTCATCCAGCCCGGTCTTATGCTTCGCGGACATGTACACCCGATCCGGCTCGTTGGCTGGCCACTCCCCGCCCGTCAATTCAGCCTTGTTGTAAGCATATATAACGGGAATATGGCCGGCTCCCAGCTCCTCCACCGTCTCCCGCGTAACCTCGACCAGCTTCTCGTGCTCCGGGTTGGAATAATCGACAACATGAATCAGCAGATCGGCTTCGGATACTTCCTCCAGCGTCGAGCGGAACGCTTTGATCAGATGATGCGGCAGTTTCCTTACGAAACCTACCGTATCGGTGAGCAGAAACGCTTTGTTGTCAGGCAAAGTAATATTACGCACCGACGTTTCGAGCGTGGCGAACAGCATGTCTTTGGCCAAAACCTGCTTGCCGCTTTCCGGATTGTAGGTCTCGAGGATCGCATTCATCAGGCTCGACTTGCCGGCGTTCGTGTATCCGACGAGACTGACTACGGGAATCCGGTTTTTTTGCCGCTGCTTCCGCTGTACTTGTCGCTGGGCGACCAACCCTTCCAGCTCTTTTTGCAGGGCGGATATTTTGGCTTCGATTCTGCGGCGGTCCAGCTCCAGCTTCGTTTCGCCGGCCCCTCTGTTCTTCATCCCGACACCACCGCCTTGCCGCCCGAGCGATTCCCGCAGTCCGATCAGACGCGGCAGCATATATTGCAGCTGGGCCACATCGACTTGCAGCTGAGCTTCTCTCGTCTGGGCCCGCTCGGCGAATATATCGAGAATCAGGATGGTGCGGTCGATCACCTTGCAGTCCAGATCTTTCTCCAGATTGCGGATTTGCGAAGGAGACAACTCGTCGTTGAATATCGCGATCGAGGCGTCGCGCTGTTCCAGCAGCTCCTTCACTTCCTTGACTTTGCCTGTTCCGATGTAATGCGAGATATGGATCTTGCTTGCATTTTGCGTCAATTCCCCGACTACTTCAACATCGCAGGCCGCCGCCAAATTTTTAAGCTCTTCCATCGAATCCGTAAAATCGGACTGGTCATTTAAATTAACTCCAACTATTATCGCTTTTTGTTCCATATATTCATCTCCCTTTCACTCTCGGTTTTTGAAAATACAAAAAAACACAGACGACGCGGCCGTTGCCTGTGTTACCGGTATAGAGGACGTAAGGATATATTCGCAAGGCGAAACGCCTAGATTCCGAATAGCGGGGTCTATCGTCACACGGAAAGAAAGAAAACGGAGCTTCTGCCGCCTCGGGACACACTCCTCCCGTCTTGCAGCACACTTCCCCTTCTTGTCGTATGAGCTTATGTGGACAGACCTATCCCGAGTCCTCCGCCCGCAGGCAGACCTTTGGCAGCTTCCATTAGCCGCGCCAAATTCTTACTCGGATAAAATCTACCACACTAAACCCTCCGTTCCTGAACATACCCCTAATTCTAACCTTAACGCTCCGTTCATGCAACCGGGTATTTCTATATAACCATATTCTCCTGATGCGGCAGGCTTTATTCCTGGTCCGGAAGCTGCATTCTGAAAGCGCGCCGCCCGCTAGATCCGGTAATTCCTTCTGAAGGATGAGGGTGTGATCCCGATCTTCGCACTGAACACGCGGCTCAAATACGAACCGTTCTCGAATCCGCACTGAAAAGCGATCGTATCCAGCGTCTCATCGGTCTCCAGCAGCCGTCTCTTTACTTCGTCCAAGCGGAGCTTCGTTATATAATCGACAGGAGTCGTCCCATAAGCCGCATGAAAACGCCGGGTTAATTGGGATTGCCCGATGCCCAGCTTCCCCGCAATCTGCTTCAGGCTGATCTCTTCGAACAAATGCCGGTGGATATACCCCGCGGCCAGCTGCATGATCGGGTCGCTCGAATCTTTACCCTTAAGGGCAAGCTCCCTGTCCATTTCGCACAAAAACAGCAGGTCCAGCAGCAGCGGAATCGCCCTGTTTCTAGCGGTAGTCATCGTGCTGAAAATCTTTTGCATCCCACGCAAATAAGAATAAGTCGACAGCAGCCGGTCAGTGTCGTGAATTCCAAATTTGCCGACAGGCAGCTGATCGTACAATTCCGGCTCCGGCATCACCCAATGAAAATAGATGACATGAAACGTAATTTCCTCAAGCGCTTTACGCTTAAACAGTGTGTCCGGCGGACATAACAACAAATCCCCGAAGGCGGCCCGGCCCGTCTCCTCCCTAATCTCGTATTCGAAGGATCCGGTCTCGATCCCTAGCAGCGTGTACGTTTGGTTCGTGCTCTCCGGATACATGAAGTTAGGTCGCGGTCCCGTGTAAATGCAGTGTTCCACCTCGATGCTCCCGTTCCATAATGTCATCATGCGCGATTCTCCCCTGTTTGCCAGATCGTCCTTTTTCAGAATAACAAACTTTCGGACACAAAAAAATGAAAATTAAATCTCAAATTCTTGCATGTTTTTTCGCGCAGGCGGCATGTATCATGAAAGCGTAATTAGGTTATCCAATGACGTTGAGGAGGGTTACAAGTTGTTTTTTTCGAGTGTCCATACCGTCAAGAGGCTGATTGAACCTATTTCTAGGAAAGCGCTAACCCCTTACCGGTTTCTGCTCGCTGCAGGGACTATGTCGATACTGGCTGCATGCGGCTCCACCGGGCAAGAGACTCCGCAACAGCCGGTACCGTCAGCGAAGCGGGAACCGGTGGAGCTTGTTTTTTTCTCCACCTCGGGCTGGTCGGAGGAAGCGTTCAACGAACGATTCGGCCAAACGATGAGAGCCAAATTCCCGGAATATACGATCAAGTATATTCAAGCAAGCAAAGAAGTTACGATGGAAAGTCTGATCACATCAAAAACCGCGATCGACGTGTATTGGGATACTCATACGGCCACCTTCAACAATCTGGACCGTTTCAAGATCCAGTCCGATATGAGCGGGCTGATCCAGAAACATAATGTCAACCTGGCCCAACTGGACCCGTCCTCCCTCCATATCGCCAAATCGATGTCTGGCGGCGGCATCTCCGCTCTCCCGCTGGTGAGCAACACCGAGGTACTTTATTACAACAAAGATGTATTCGATAAGTTCGGAGTGGCGTTCCCGAAAGACGGCATGACACGGGACGAGCTGCTGGATCTGGCCAAGCGGTTTAACCGGACCGACGGCGGGATCAAATATTACGGACTCGGAACGTATCCTTCCTACGCCCTTGCCCTAAGTCCGTTCTCGATTCCGTACGTCGATGCCAAAACGGACAAGCCGACGATCCAAACCGATCCCCGCTGGAAGACGCTGTACGAGCATTTGGTTGCCGCCTATCAAACTACCGATAATAAGAAAATGTCCGATCCGAATCAATTTTTGAAAGGCAATATGGCCATGTTTCTCGGACTAGCCAATATGTTTCTGAACTTTGACGTATCCGCAATGAATTGGGACATCGCTTCTTATCCTCTATATAAAGAAGTTCCCGGAGTCGGACAGCAGGCGCTGCCTACGATGTTCGCCATAACCTCACTTAGCAAGCATCCGGATCAAGCTATGGAAGTGCTCTCCTACATGCTGTCGGAAGAAGTGCAAAAATCGTTGTCCGAACGCGCCATCATTCCGATCCTGCAAACGCCGGCCGTCATCCAAGCCTACGGCACCAAAGCGCCTTACCCGAATAAGAACTATTCGGCGATTCTCAAAAACAAATTTACGAACTCCCCTCCGATGACAGTGTACGATTTGCGTGTGCAGAATATATACCTCAAGCCGTTGGAGCAGCTCGCGCAAGGAACGATCGACTTAAATACCGCCTTCCGGCAAATTGAAGAGGAATCGAATCAATGGATCGCGCAGGAAAAAGCAAGCAAGTAATCCGCGTGATATGCTCCATAATCCAATAGACTTCCAGCTGCAGGTTCGGCGGGAGGTCTGTTTCTTCTTTAACGATAAGATGGCAGGCGGGCGGCGTACTCCGGCGAAAATTTTGTCCAAGCCCTCCATTTCCATACTTCGTCCACTGACCGAAGTTCCTCTGACAGACCCCGAAGGATCAAGAACCGAAATTAGCCGCACCTATTCGGATCATATGCAAAAAAGTGAAAATAAAACGGTAAATTCCTGTATATTCTTGCCCCTCCTTCCCCTGTAAGATGAAAATAAGTACTTTACCAAACCTTAATAGTTGAGGAAGTGACCTTATGGAAACGAATGCGTCGACGAAAATCAAATCCCCCGGAGGGAAACCGTCCATCATCGATTGCGATATTCATGCCACCATTCCACTGGACGGAATAAAGCCGTATTTGCCCCGTATATACCGCGAACAGGTTGAAACTTGGGGACGCCGGCTTCCCGGACAAAACCAAATGTATCTGAATGGCGGCACGAACGGCTCGATGAAGGAGCATCAACCTCCGCGAAATAAGGAAGAAGACAGCTATTTGAACTATATTCGAGCCCAGCATATCGATAAATTCAATCTGGAGTACGGAATATTGACGGGCAGCGATTACGGCGTCCACACGACACCGGACACCGATTATGCGGCAGCGCTCTGCTCGGCTTCCAACGACTACGTGATCGAGCACTATTTGTCCCGGGACAGCCGGCTGAAAGGCTCGGTCCATATTCCAAAGCAAGATCCGGTCTTGGCGGCGAAAGAGATTGACCGGGTCGGCTCGCATCCGGACATGGTTCAGGTCATCGTCTCCAACGGTGCGATTAAGCCTTACGGCAACCGGATGTACGAGCCGATCTACGAAGCTTGCGTGCGCAACAATTTGCCGTTCGCGATTCATGTGAGCATGGAGGGAATCGGAATTAACAACCCGCCTACCGGCGCCGGTTATGTAAGCTATTATGCGGAATACAGAGCCGCACGCACGCAAATTATGATGGCGCATATGGCCAGCTTTATTTTCGAAGGCGTGTTCGTCAAATATCCGGATCTGAAGGTGATCATGGTCGAGGCCGGGATGATGTGGATAGCCCCCTTCATCTGGAGGCTGGATCAGGATTGGAAGGCGCTGCGTCATCAGACTCCGTGGGTGAAAGAGCCGCCAAGCGAATATTACCGCAAACATATGAAAGTAACCTCGCAGCCCATCGAGATTCCTCCGCAGAAGGAGATGTTTATGCCCATGATGGAGGCGATCTACGCCCGGGAAAACTTAATGTTTGCAAGCGATTATCCGCACTGGGATTTTGATTCGCCGCTGCTCGCCTTTCCGAAGATGGACGAGGAGATGAAGGAACGTATCTTTTATCAAAATGCGGCGGAGCTGTACAGGTTGCCGGCGAGAAAACAAGCGGCGGGAGGTGTCCGGGCTTGAACCGTGTATGTGTAGGCAGCACCTCGGAAATCGCACCGGGGTCGAGAAAAATCGTGGAGATCGGCGGACGCAGCATCGGCGTGTACAATGTGAACGGACATTATTATGCCATCCGCAATTTGTGTCCGCATCAAGGCGCACCGCTCTGCTTGGGAATCACGACTTCCTTCGTTACCTCTACCGCCCGCGGCGAGTTTTGCTTTGAGCTGGAAGGCGAAATTGTACGGTGTCCCTGGCATTTCTGGGAATTCGAGATCAAGACGGGCTGCATGGTGGTCGATCCGAAGACGAGAACGAAAACGTACGATGTGACCGTCGAGCACTATGACGTTACGGTTAACGAGGATCAGCTATTTGTACATGTTTAATCCATTAAATTGGGGTGCCGGTATCACATACGGCACCCTTCGTAATTGCTGGAGACCGGACATGTCAATGGCCGGCTGTCTTCAACTTTGTCAGCGCAACCTCAAGCAGTTCCGCGATATCCGCATGCCCCTTGCGCCTTGCCCAGGACAGAGGCTGTGTCCAGGATTGCTCGGCCGGAAGCCGGGGGTCCGCTTCCCGGTCCAGCAAATATTGGACCAATTCGGCTTTGCCGTATTTGGCCGCCCAGCCAAGAGGCGTCGCCCCGTACTCCTCGTCCATCGCGTTGCAATCGGCGCCGGCATCCACGAACTGCCGGGCAAGTTCCAGATTGCCTGCCGCTGCCGCTTTATGAAGATACGTGACACCGAGCCAGTTTGCGTGATTCGGATCGGCCCCCGATTCAAGCAGCAAACGAACGAGCTCCGGTCCTTTCTCCATCGCGTAGCCCATATAATTGTTGGCGTACCAGGGCGCATTCAGATCCGCACCCCGGCGGATCAGCAAACGAACCAGGTCCGTATGCCCTTCTCCCGTCGCCATGCATAACGGCCCGTAGTCGCCGCCGCTGTTCACAAGAGGCGGGTTCGCCTGCAAAATCTCGCCGGCCAGATCGAGCCGGCCCAGACAGCAAGCCGCATCCAAATTCATCGCCGCGCCGTGGGCATACAGCAGCTGAACGAGCGAGCTGTGACCTCTCTTCGCCGCGATGAACAGCGGATTGCCGCTTGCCTCGACCGGGGTGTTCGGATTCGCTCCGGATTCGAGCAGCCTTTGGACGATATCTTCATAATTGCCGTTCACGGCATGCCACAAAGCGCTGCCATAAGGCGCATCCGGTTCCTCCGCATTCGGATCGGCTCCATAATCGAGCAGCAGCTGAACGGCTGCGGAATGTCCGTATTTGGCGGCATATGTTAAAGCCCGTCTGCCCCTCGAGTCGGCAGTATGTACAAGCGCGGCGTCTTCGGACAGAAAAGCACCGACCCGCTCGGTATCACCGATGGCCGCGGCCGTCCATAGATCGTATGCCGCTCCGCGGGCAACCAGATAACCGACGACAAACCACGCGTTGCGGATGGCGTTACGATTCAGATCGCGCTGGCTTCTAAACCAGTAGTCGCCTTCAATCGCGAGTTGAAGCGGTGTCGCCCCATCCATCCTCCGGGCGTCCGGGTCAGCCCCTCGTTCGATCAAGCCGTCCAGCAGCCGCAGATTACGGGTCAGCACAGCCCAGTGCAAAGGCGTATTGCCGCGCTCGTCGCCGGCATGGATCAGCTCCGTGCGCCCGTCGATCAGCTGCACAGCTTCTTCGCTCTTACCCGACCGGATCAATCCGCATACCCGGGCTCCGTCAGGCGATATATGGAACGTGCTCTCCAGGTGACCGGACAGCAACTCCTCAATGCCGGCATACCCGCGATCCTTCGCTTTGGTAAGCGGGTCGTCCTGCCAGCCCAGCCACCGCTCCGTCGCATTCGCCCCGTGCTTCAGCAGCAGCCGGACAAGCTCGGCATGTCCGTAACGCACGGCAAAATGAATCGGCGTGAAATACCCCCAGCTGCACGCGGCGAGCTGCGGCTTAACGCGAAGCAGCTGCTCGGCGCTTGCCAGATCGCCCGTGATCGAAGCCATTATCATTTGCCAAATGTCTGTACCTTCATCCGTGCGGAGTTCTTCGGGTTGTATCCACCGCAACGCGTCTGTTCCCTGATTCGGCTTATCGTTAAAACCGCCTGCTTCGCCCGTTCCGTTTGCCAGGTTGTTCAATGGCCGGCACCCCATTTCCGTTTCGTAGACCGTGATGGGTCCCTCTTCATGATCGTCTACCCGGTCTCGTCATATCTTGCGTTATCCCAATTATATCACGCCGATTTCGATGCGGGGCATGAATGATTCATATTTGCCGCTTGCCGCAGAAGTAGAAAAAAACAGATTTGGAATAAACTCTGAAATATGCAGTATCCAGGCGACGGGAGTACGCTCCAGGGCGGGACAACGAGCGCTGCAAGCGGCCAAGCGCCGCACACGTGATATGACAATATCGTGTTATCCGAGTCAATATATTATTATTTTTATTCTAATGTGATTGAACTATAATGACAATATACTGCTAATAAGGGGTTGGACAACTAATGGGACAAAGTAAACTTCGATGGGGCATTCTGGGATGCGCCGGAATCGCCATCCGTTCGGTCATTCCCGGAATCCAGCAATCGCAGCGGGGTATCGTCACTGCGATCGCAAGCCGCGACGAAGCCAAAGCCAAGCAAACCGCTGAGAAGCTCGGCATCCCGAAAGCGTACGGCAGCTATGAAGCGCTGCTTGCCGACGACGATATCGACGCGGTATACATACCGCTGCCCAATAACATGCACAAAGAGTGGACGATCCGCGCCGCGGAAGCCGGCAAGCACGTGCTGTGCGAGAAACCGTTCTCGATGGACGCCGCCGAAGCGGCCGAGATGGTCGCCGCGTGCGACAAGCACGGCGTGAAGCTGGCCGAAGCGTTCATGTACCGCCATCATCCGCGGTATGCGCGCATTCAAGAGATTATCGCATCCGGCGAGATCGGCGCGATTCGCGGAATCCACGGAACGTTTACCTTTAACAGCTCGGCCAATACGACCAACTTCCGCAACGACCAAGCCATGGGAGGCGGCGCCTTGTACGATATCGGCGTCTATCCGATCAGCGCTGCCCGTATGCTGCTCGGCCGCGAGCCGGAAGCGGCAACCGTACATGCGTTCTTCTCGCCCGAACACGGGGGCGTGGATATGATGGCTTCCGGGCTGCTGGAATTTTCCGGAGGCGTGGCGCTTACGTTCGATTGCGCGATGTGGGCTGCAGGCCGCAACACGCTGGAGGTGCTCGGCACGGAAGGCCGCATCGAGCTTCCTTCCGCCTTCGTCTGCTCGACGGACGCTCCTTCGGTCTTTTATGTCACGGTCAAAGGCAACCGGCGCGAAGAACAGCTGGCCCCCGTCAACCAGTACAGTCTGCAGTCGGATGAGATGGCCGCTGCCGTTCTGGATGGCGCCCCTGCCCGATTTGCACCGAACGATGCCGTCCTGAATATGCGAGTTCTCGACGCCTGCCTCGAATCGGCGCGCACGCGTTCCAGAATTTCGATCCCGAACGGATAAAGGAGAGAAGCCGACATGAACTATTTTACGATACCCGGACTGGACAAACCTTGCTCCCAGCTCATGATGGGAACGGATTACTACAAGCCGGAGCTGCTGGACACGGTCGGTGTACTGCTTGATGAATATGTCGCGCTGGGCGGTAATTCCCTCGATTCCGCCCATATCTATGCAGGCGGCAAAAGCGAAGAAACGATCGGCTTATGGATGGAATCCCGCGGCAACCGCAGCGAAGTGATCGTGCTGACGAAAGGAGCCCATCACAATGCGAGCGGTCCCCGCGTCAACAAGCAAGCGATCGACGAGGAGCTCGCCATCAGCTTGCAGCGTCTGCGCACCGATTATGTCGATCTGTATGCTCTTCATCGCGACGACCCGAACGTACCGGTAGGCCCGATTATCGAGGCGCTGAACGAGCATATCGAAGCAGGCCGCGTACGTGCCATCGGCGTATCGAACTGGACGCATCAGCGGATTCAGGAAGCGAACGATTATGCCGAAGCGAACGGACTCGTCGGTTTTACGTTCAGCAGTCCGAACTTAAGCTTGGCGAAGGCTAACGAACCGTTCTGGGCAGGCTGCGTATCCGCGGACAGCGCCGACTGCGCTTGGCACCGCGAGAAGCAGTTCCCGCTGCTGTCCTGGTCGTCGCAGGCGCGCGGATTTTTTACCGGATCGTTCACGCCGGAAGTACGCGACAACGCCGACCTTGTCCGCGTCTTCTACAGCGACGCCAACTGGGAACGATATCGCCGGGCCGAACAGCTCGGCAAGGAGCGCGGCGTCTCCACGATTCAGATTGCACTTGCGTACGTATTGAACCAGCCGTTCCCGTCCTGTGCTCTGATTGGCCCGAAAAATAAAGCGGAGCTGGAATCGTGCCACGACGCTACCCGGATTCAGCTGAGCGAAGAGGAATTGAACTGGCTCGACTTGTCCGCCGAGCTCAAAG
Source organism: Paenibacillus sp. MAH-35 (assembly GCF_058135425.1). Classification (NCBI taxonomy): domain Bacteria; kingdom Bacillati; phylum Bacillota; class Bacilli; order Caryophanales; family Paenibacillaceae; genus Paenibacillus; species Paenibacillus sp. MAH-35. Next base: position 19,510 of record NZ_JBYUPU010000034.1, on the reverse strand, counting down.
CGATCTGATTGTCCGTCAATCGGCACGACAACCACCCCCGCATGAGGCTGATCGCCTTGCGGGGGTTTTTATCGTGCCATCTTCTCGGCAGTTACTCCAGCCGGATACGATCCTTATAGAAAACCGGCGTGAGCCCAAGCCTCGAAACCGACACGAATACTTGATCCCCGTGACCGAACAGCGCAGCGCCCGGAACATAACGATCGGAGAACTTCAACTCGACGGGCTCCCGGTCCGGCAGCGAAAACTGATACCGATCTTCTTCCTGCTCCACATAATCGCGAAACAGTCTGGCCCGTATATAAAGCTCGCCGTCCAGCATAAGCAGCGGGTACGGCGTGTTGGAATCCGGATAAACGTCGAACAGGTCCGACTCGACAGCGTATTTCCCGGAATGTTTCACAATCGTGTTCAGTTGACTGTCCGTCAACGCAATGCCGAGCAGCCGATAATGAATCTTCTGCAGCACGTTCCAAATTTTCCATAGGGAGACGAGGATCAGGCCTCCGGCAACACTGCAAACGACGATCAGGATGTCGGATTCGAGAATACCGGCGAAGGTTCCGGCTACGAGGACAAACAGGCCGACTACCAGCAGAATGATCACTTTGAGACCTCCCGGCCGATCCGGTTTTTATTACGCGATTTGCTTGGGGATGTCCGCCGATATCGAAGCCTTTTTTTCTAAATATTGCTGCAGCACCATAAAAAGAAACGGAATGACGGCTGCGGCTACATAACAAGAAATGAGAAACGGCATCTTCCAGGGCTGATAACCGTAATAGTTGTAGAGCAGATCGGTCTTGAGCTGCCCCGGTATGGCGATAAGCACAAATCCCATGTAGACGGCCGCGATCATGACCCTTTTTCCGGGCGCGAATATGCAGCTCACGAAAATGGCGAACGCGATGCAGATAAAGTCCGAATACAGATGGTCCAAAATAAATTTGGTCTGCAAACTATACTTCGTAAACCAACCAAGCACGAAATAATCGACCGGATATCGAAATAAGGCCATCAGCATATAAGCGCCGAAAAAGCTGGGTATGAAAATAAACCAGCGAATGGTCGTACCGACGTTGTGACCGACATTGTAGTAAGGTTTGTGCATCCGACTAACCTCCCCGTTTCGTGTAAGTCTGCAAGTTCCGGTGCCGCGCCCCCTTTCTTCCGATTATGCTGATTAGCTAATATAGAATATTGCCTCCACATCGGATAGATTCGCCCAATTCCCGAATATTTCCTGCTGTTTCCTTGAAAAAACAAAAAAAGACAGTGATTGGATCATCTGTCTTTTGGGTATCGAAGCTCATCTGGCTTCCAAAGGTTGTCCGGCCCTTAAATCAACAGGCTGAACAGATTGGAATCCTCGTTAATATAGCTGAACTGCAGCCCCCGCGTCCGCATCCGGTCGATCAGCGGTTCGTAATCGTCCCTCTGCTTCAGCTCGATGCCTACAAGCGCCGGTCCGTTGTCTTTGCTTGTCTTCTTCACATATTCGAAGCGCGTAATATCGTCGTTCGGCCCGAGGACGAACTCCAGAAACTCGCGGAGCGCCCCCGCCCGCTGCGGGAAATTGACCAAAAAATAATGCTTCAGCCCTTCGTAAATAAGCGAGCGCTCCTTGATCTCCTGCATCCGGTCGATATCGTTATTGCCTCCGCTGATTACGCATACGACGTTTTTGCCGGCAATCTGGTCTCTGTAAAAGTCGAGTGCGGCAATCGGCAGCGCTCCGGCGGGTTCGGCGACGATCGCGTTCTCGTTGTACAGCTCGAGGATGGTGGTGCACACTTTGCCTTCCGGCACGACCAGAATATCGTCCAGCGCTTCCTTGCAGATTTCGTAAGTCAGCTCGCCTACGCGTTTCACCGCGGCACCGTCCACGAACTTGTCGATTTCGCCAAGTGTTACGATCTCGCCTTTTTGTATCGATTGGCGCATCGACGGCGCTCCGGTCGCTTCTACGCCGATCAGCTTCACGGAAGGCTTCGAACCTTTGACATAAGCGGCGATGCCGGCCATCAAGCCGCCTCCGCCGATCCCGGCGAAAATGTAATCGACCGGCTCCCGCATATCGTTCAAAATCTCCAGACCGACCGTACCTTGTCCGGCGATAATCTCGGGCTGATCGAACGGATGAATAAACTGCATCCCTTCGCGACTACAATAATCAAGCGCCTCCCGCAACGAGTCGTCAAACGTGTCGCCGGTCAGCAGCACTTCCACGAACGGGCCTCCGAACAGCTTAACCTGGGATATTTTTTGCCGCGGCGTCGTCGCCGGCATGAAAATTTTACCGGAAACCTGCATCGCCTTGCAGGAATAAGCGACTCCCTGCGCATGATTGCCGGCGCTCGCGCAGACGACGCCTTTCTTAAGCTCGTCCACGGACAACCCGCGCATCAGGTTATAGGCGCCGCGAATTTTGAAGGAACGGACGACTTGGAGATCTTCCCGTTTCAAATAGACGTTGCAGCCGTACCGTTCCGATAAAATATAGTTTTTTTGCAATGGCGTATGGTGCACAACGTCCTTCAGCGCGTGCCCCGCCACGATAATGTCTTCCAGTCTGACTCGATCCGCAACCATCCGTAAGTTCCTCCATCCAGCACATGCCTATCGGTCCAGCATCCATGTACGCATAATATCTCTACATTATACATCCATGGGACATAATGTCCACCGACAATTTAACGACAATGGCTTCAGGAAGGCGAAGGTTCAGGAAATCTCCAACGGGTGAAGCGCGGTCCGGCAAATTTTTCCCGACGTGCTGGAAGAGCCGGCTTTGACGGTTACTTGATGGTGCTTGATGGTGCTTGATGGTGCTTGATGGTGCTTGATGGCGCTTGATTTTGCTTGATGTGCTTGATGGCTCTTGACGGTCACTTGGCGAGCATGCGCGGCAGCTCCTCCAGCAGCCATTCCCGCGAGGCGGCGTCGGAGTCCGATTTCTGAATGTAAAGGCGATATACATCCCCATTCTTAACGGCAGGCAGTCCTTTCCATACCGCGCTGTTTATGAGGGCATCCGTCGATTTCTTTGCTTCGTCGGCAACCGGGTCCAGAATAAAGATGCGGTCGCCTGCAAATTCGGGGAGACTTTCCACGGATATTTGGCGGAAACCTTCCTTCGCATCCAGCACTTGCTGAATCGGAGCCGTCGGCTTCAGCCCGCCTTCGCCGTACAACAGCTGCGGCAGACCCGCTCTGGCCATGACGAACAACCGGTCTCCGGGGTAGTAAGTGAACACGGAGGCCGTCTCGCCCGGCTTCAGTACAGTCGCATACAGCTTCTTCCACATCTCGGCGGTTTGGCGTGATGAGCTTTCAACCAATCGGCCGTCTGCTGCTGTTTATTGAAAATAACGCCCAATTCCTTGAAGCGGTCGTCCAGCGAAGCAAACGTGTCGAACATAATTGTCGGCGCTATTTTGTCCAGCTGGGCGTAAGCTTTCTCGTCCGTATTGGCAATGATGATCAGATCGGGATTCAAGGAAATCACCTTCTCCAGATTAAGCGGAAAGCCTACGTTTTCGATTTGCGCCGCTTCTTTCTGGTACACTCTACCATCCAGATGATCACCGAAAATGCCGATCATCGGAATGTCCAGTTCAATCAGATCGCCTGTCGTCTCCCCTGCGAATACAACTCTTTTCGGCGCTGCCGGAATTTGCACCGTATGCCCTTTGTAATCTGTATACGAGCGTGTCGTCGCTTGTTCCTTAGTTCCCGTCTGCCCGTTTGACGCTTCCGTATTCGAACCGGCAGGACGGCCGCCGTTGTCCCCTTTCGTCGAACCCGAATCCGAATTGCCGGATGTACACCCGATCAATAGCAGCCCCATCATCGTTGCCGCAGCGATCACGGATATGCTCTGTTTTGCCAGCCTTTTCAACTTGGTTCCCTCCCGTTTTTTGAGCAATCTGCTTCTCTGTGATAATGATAATTATTATCATCAATGAGATTACACAAAATCGGAACGAGACTCAATGGACAAACTCAACAATGTGTCTTGGTGTTTGTACAAAACGGACAGGAACAAAAACTGTCGTACGAGGGTTTTCACAAGGGATTTTTCACAACGGACTTTTCACAAGGGATTTTTCAGTTTTCTCACAAAGGTTTTCTCATAAAGGTTTCTCACAAAGGTTTTCTCACGATGGTTTTCTCACGAAGCCTCTTTCACATGGCATACTTGCAGGCAGACGGGATTCGCTTGAAGGTTAGCGTTACTTGTACAGGCTCGACAATGAATAAGAGTTTTTGGTACCTTCTATTTTTGTCATATGGGGATGATCGATCGGGACAAATAGAGGAGGTTAGCACCCTTTATTTCAATCAAATAGTGGGGTCCGCAGGTAGCGCCGATTTTAAGAGTCTCCAATCGCTATTTCCCCCTTCGAGGACGGTTTCGGAGGAAATAGGGGGTACAAGCAGAGGCAGTGAACCGGGTGGCTACGATGAATCCTGCGGCTTGGGTAATACGCAGAACGCGGCTGAGCGCCAGCAGAGCGCCAACAGAGTGCTGGAAGAGCATCTGCAAAGCACCATGATCGGTACGGCAGCACCCGTCTCCGTCAGCAACGAATCGCAAACCTGCTACTGCTACTGCTGCTGCCGCCGTCATTAATCTACCCGCGCAGGTACGTGGCTGCCCCAAACGTGTCGCATGTGGCGGGAACATCCCTGTTTCGAAACGAAAAGACCTCAGCTTCCACTGTAACGTGGATTGAGGTCCTTATTGTTCAAGCAAATCGATTCTTGGCCGGGCTCCACAATCGCATAATAACTACGGAGACAGCCCGTCTTTTAGCCGTTTTCGTATGCTCACATTTGCATCTGCACCTGCACTTGCACTTGCACTATCCTTACCCTTCCACTCCGACTACCCTAGTCTTTCTTCAAGCTGGCCCGAATCAATCCGGCCGTTTTCACCGAATTTTGAAAATCCGGGCTGGCGCTTAGCAGCCAGTTGCGGTGCAGCACCGCCGTATCGTCCTGCTCCGGCTCCCCGTATGGCCACGCTTCGCCGATTCCCAATAAATACTCCCTCATCAGCAGAAGGAACGCCGTGCTCCACTGGCGGGTTTCGCGAATGGTCGGTACGAATGGGTAATAATGATCGTAGGCGGCCCGGATCAGCGTATGCACCACTTCCTGCAGAACGGCCGGGATGTCCGCCTTCTCCAGCTTTTCGGCCAGCTCCTGCGGCAGCTCCGGCTCGTCCGTAGACGCGTGGCTTTCGTATTCCGCTTCGGTGACGGCGCCCTGTTCCTTCGCCATCCACAGCTTCATCCGGTCCAGAGCCGGTTTATACGCGGCCGGCACCGATATCGTAAGCTCCGGCTGCGGATCGTCCAGATTCACGACGAACGGCTCGCCCATCTTATGAATTTTCACATTGCCGCGGACTCCGAGCCAGCGCAGCGACAGCAGCGCCTGCGTAATCACTTTGCCGTTCAGGTCTTCGTTGCGGCATACGCGGCGGAGCAGCTTCTCGCTTCTCGGATCGGGCACCATGCACAACATCCGGACCGCGTTCAGCGCCTCGTGCATATCCCCGTCCAAGCCGGCCTGAGCGCGTGTATAGATTGCATCCACCTGGCCTCCGACCAGATTGTCCAGCTCCATCGTCTTGCCCGCATATTCCTCCAAAGTAAGGTTGCCCTGCAAGTTCAACAGCGTCTCGCCTTGCTCTTCCGCCGCTTTCCGGTACGTCTTCTCCATCTCGTCCGCCAACTGCGAGTAATTATCCCGCTCCTCGGCAGTCAGCCCGAAACGTTTCGACATCGCCCGGAACCACGACGACAAAGCGATCGGACTGCGCTGAAACATCATCATGGCGAACGTGACCAGGTTTTTATCGAACGGCAGCCCTTCCTGCAAAGCGAACCGGGCAAGCGCGATCTGGGCGTCTTCCTCCCTGCGCATCAGGCTGAAGGACATGATTAGTCCGTTCCAGGCGTTTCCGTTCGTATTCTCTTCCAAGATCGCCCGGTAAAAGAAAAATGACGCCAGGCCGTACGAATCGTGCTCTAAATGATACCTTCCCATACTTACGGAATCTGCAAATGGATTCATCGTTAACTCGGCTCCTATGTATGTATTCGTTTATCGTGCAGCCTACTTGGCCAATTCTCCGAAACGCGAGAAGATCGCGAGCGCCGGATCGATCGGCACATGCGCCCTTCGGACGTCGGCCGGAATCGGAATCACCGGAGTCGGCTTCGGCAGCCGCCCTGCGAATTGCGGCAGCCACTGCTCCTGCGCTTGCAGCATCTCGGTCACCATATCGCGGATTTCCTTCAGCGTCAGCACAGATGAAGCAAGCGGGTCCATCGCGACGGCCTGCACCACCGTTTCCGGGTCACCCGATTTGGCTGCCAGAACAGCCAGACGCTGAACGTTGATATTGGTCATATTAAGCGCGGCGCACTGCGGCGGCAGTTCTCCGACAATCGTCCGGTGGATGCCGGTCCGATCCGCGAACAACGGGCCTTCCGCGCAGCAATCCGCCGGAAGATTGGCGATCATCCCGTTATTTCGCAAGTTGCCGCTGAATTTGAACGTTTTGCCGGTTTCGAGCGCTTCGATGATGTAAGCGCAATATTCGATACTGCGCGGAGGCAGGTCGGCCGGCTCGTCCGCCAGAAGGTCGCGCTCCTCGTATTTGCGGGCCACGTATTCACCCCAGTGATAGGCGGCTCCCGATTCGCCTCCGAAGGCGGGTTCGTCGCAGTACAGCTCCATCGCTTTTGGGCTTTTGCGGAACCAGGGAACGTATTCGGACAGGTGCCCGGTAGATTCGGTCATGAAATAGCCGAAATGCCGGAACACTTCGCCTCGTACTTTCTCGTTTACGTAATACTCCGGCTGCTCGAACCGTCTCCGAAGCTCCGGATATAAGTCTTTCCCCTTATGTTCGATTTTAAGAAACCAGCCCATATGGTTGATCCCTGCGGAAACAAAATCGATCTCCGATTTCGGCACCTCCACATAGCCGGAAATCAGATCAAGCGTCGTCTGCACGCCGTGGCACAAGCCGACGTACTGAATATTCGTCTCCCCGAGCGCCCAACCGACCATCGCCATCGGATTGACGTAATTAAGCATCGTCGCTTTCGGACACAGTTCCTCCATATCGCGGGCTACGTCCAGGATGACCGGAATGGTGCGCAGCGCGCGGAACACGCCGCCGGGACCGAGTGTATCGCCGATGCATTGATCGACGCCATAGCGCAGCGGAATTTTATAATCCAGCTCAAATGCGCCCATCCCGCCGATCTGGAACGAGCAGATCACATAATCGGCGCCGCGCAGCGCCTCCCGGCGGTCCGTCGTAACGCTTACTTTCGATTTCAACCCGTTCCGCTTGATGACGCGATCTGCGAAAGCGGCGACCTGGCTCGTTTTTCTCGTTGAGGGAGCCATCAAGACGAACTCCGTATCTTCAAGCGCTTCCGTGGCCATCATGTCAAGCATCAGCGTTTTGCAAAATACGGCGCTGCCCGCTCCTATTATGGCTACTCTTCTCATATCGTTCCCCCTTCTTCCCTGCCATGAAAACCAGCTCATGAAGATTGGCGCGATGAAACCCCAATACGTATATATTCGTGAATCCCCTTCCATCTCCTCTGTATTTTCCGGACGGAATTAATTTTTTCTCGTTAATCATGGCAATCCCGCAGGCCCGCGCCGCCCCGCAGTTGAATACCGGCTTTCGTTTGACTCGCGTCCAAGCCGGGTAATACATAGTTGTTGAGAGAACTTTATGACGAAAGGAAGTGCGGAACATGGAACAAAGAGGATGTAAGGTCGCTTTTCTGCTGGCAGACGGGTATGAGGATTCCGAGATGAAACATCCGTTCGAAGCGATAACCAAATATGGGCACGAAGCTGTCATTATCGGCCTGGAGAAAGAACAGGAGCTGCAGGGCAAGCAAGGGACGATCACGTATACGACGCATTTGTCGATCAACGAAGCATCTGCGGACGATTATGACGCGATCGTCATTCCAGGCGGACGTTCTCCCGAACATCTGATGGGGAACGATCAGATTCTGGACTTCCTTCGGCAAGCCAACGAGAAGGAGATCACAATATCCGCCATCTGTCACGGTCCGCTGCTGCTATCCGAAGCCGGGCTCGTCCAGGGCCGAAATTTCACTTCCTATTCGGGCGTAGCGGAGAAAATCGCCGAGCAAGGCGGTGTATATTCCGATCAGCCGGTCGTCGTTGACCGCAACTTCGTTACTTCCCGGGGACCGCACGATGAACCGGATTTCATCGGCGAAACGCTCCGCAAGCTGGGCCATTCAGCCAATTAAGCCGCTTGCGATCCGATATACGCGGAACATCCTCTATCGCCCGCCAATATTCGGCGGATGCGGCAGAGGATGTTTGTTTGGAGCCCGATACCGCATTGGCGTTCGAAGCTGCGGATGCAGCCGCCGGTTGCTGCCTACAAGTGTCCGTTCAGCCGCTTCGCATAACAATGTCTGGGCAGACCGCCGTACATCGAACGGGAAAACTTCCATTCGTATCCGGACAACTCCAGATTGCGCCGGCTTGCCTCATTGTCCGGGTGAACCGTCGAATACATGTGCAAGCATCCGTACTCGGCAGCTCTCCGTTCGCGAAGCTCCACGAAAAACCGCTGCAGTCCTTTTCCCCTGGCGGACGGATGGACCGCCGAGCCTTCCAGAGCCGCTACGCGAAGCAGCTCCCGTTCTGGCACCCCGTACTCGCGTGCCAAGTTCCGCGGACCCGGTCCGGGAAATCCCAGGACGGTTACGGCCACAAGCTGCGTATCGGCAAAAGCGCCGTACAGCTCCCCCATATTCCGGATATGCTCGCGAAAATAGCCGGAATCGTCCATCGCGTAATAGTCGGAAGAAGGAAGCAGCGATACGATCAGCTGCATAAGCTCCATCACGGAACCGATATCGTCATCCTCCAACCGCCTTATGTATAAGTCTTGATACGGGCTGCTCATCTTTTCTTCCACCTTCACTTTGCGAAATTTCACACCGTTCGGCCGGAACGGATGCCTTCAGCAGGCGCACATAGCGGCCAGTCGTTAAGTAATTAGCCTCGCGCGCACGGCGGCCAGTTGCTCCGCCAGCTCATCCAACAGGTCCTTGATCAGAATCTTAGTCGAGTAGGAGGCGGGAATGCCTTCATAACCACCATACACCCCCGCGATCCCTCCCGCTATCGCAGCGATCGTATCCGAGTCGCCGCCCAGGTTCGCCGCCGTCTGGACCACCTCGGCAAACGATTCGGCGCGCAATAGAAGAAATAACGCCCAATTGAAGCTATGAACGACATAACCGCTTGGTTCGCAGTCGGGTTCCCGGGAGAGGACGGATGCGTAGACGGTATTCCCGATTTCGCTGCGAACGGCTTCGCGCAGCGGCTCCTCGTTCATAATCCGGAATACGATCCGGTTGTACAGCGTACAAGCTTCGCTGCATCGTTCGTCGTAATGGGTCATCTTCGACTGCAACCGCGAAAACTTATCGATCTCCGGCAGCCCGGGGTAGCTTAGCCCTACGGGCAGACAACGCATCAGCGAGCCGTTACCGGCGCTTTGACCAAGATCCAGATCCGCGAGATAGGCGGCTTCGAACCAGCTGCCGTTATAAGTGCTCAATACTCTTCTAATGATATTGCCGATATCTTTCGGATCGGACCGGTACCATTCCATAAAGTTCGACCCGATATGCGGTATCGGATCATGCGGGTTGCGGACGATCCCTTCGACGACCGCGAGCGTCATCATCGTATCATCCGTCACTTCGCCCGGCTCCAGATCCCAGACGCCGCCTCCGATGATCTCCGTCAGGTAGCCGTATTTGTTTTTGACCTCGCTTCGGGTCATAAACTCCGTCGTTCCGCCCAGGGCATCCCCGATTGCGACACCGTACAGACCGCCTTTTATACGATTCAACCGATTCATAAGTTCCCCTCCCTATCCAGCTTATTCCGTCAGCTAGGCTGAAAGTTGTTAGTATCATTTTGTTATTAACATAATGGTATTATATATCCTCCCCTACGCTTGCTGTCAAGCACACACCCGATCGCCGTATGCCCCAGCTTCAAAGGCATAACGAAAAAAGCCCGATCTCTCGGACTTTTCTCCCCCACCCGGATTCAGTTATCGAACCGCCATAACCGCTCTTACAAACTCCTTCATACCGTCTTGACGGGTCGCCGCGATCCACGATCTCAACCGCTCCTCGTCGCCTTGAAACACCCATTCCAGCTTCTCTCTTAATTCGTCCATGTACGTCTTCACCTGGGACGAGGCTGCAGATTCTTCGCCCATCGCATCGACCAGCCTGACCCAATTCCGCTGCGGCGGACCGACGAAATGTTCCGGGTATGCTTTCGCAATCCGGAGCGCCTCCTCCATCGAGCGGTCTGTATAGATTTCGACTGCGAGATACAATCCGACGAATCTGTGGCTGCCGTCTAACCTCATGGCCTGTTCGAAATACGCCAAAGCTTCGTCGAACCGGCTTTGCTGCGTCAGCGTCTTGCCGCGCACCGATAACTCGTAAGAGGACAAAGGCGAGCGACGCAGCCGGTCGTAAAGCCCGATCGTCGTATTGTATTCCGCCCAGGCCCGGTTCCCGGCATAATATTCCGCCAGCGCGCTCGCATAGACGGCTTCGGGACGAACCTCCAGCATCCGCTTCAAATACGGAACTAGCGCTTCTTGTATCGATTGGTCCTTCATCACGAGCGCTTTCGACTGGAGCAGGCGAATGACCATCCGAAGAGCGTGAACGTGGTTCGGATCGTTCTCCAGCTCTTCCTTGTATTTCGACAAGGCTTCCTCATAATGGCTCACTTGAACGAGCCGATCTGCTTCCGTCAACGTTCTCTGCTTCATATAAAAGAAAGGCAGATTGCCGATGGAATCGTCATCCAGCCGGTAGCCGCTGCTCTTCGTCAGCATCCGGCCGTCCGCGCTGAAAGCTTCGACGCTCCAGAAAAACCGGTTGTCCGGATTGGAATAACCAAGCAGGCCCGACGGGTCGGCTGACGCCCAGTCCCTCTCCGTCTCGTACGACAAGCCGAATACCTGATCGTATAACCGCTCCGCCGGAACCGTCAGCCGGTTATTTTCCACATGCGTCTGCAGCGTCGTGCTGCCCGATCCGTTTTTGAATCCGATTCCTACATTTACATTATAATAGGCGGCTCCTTCCACCCGTTCCCATTCGAACTCGATATCGGGTCCGGACAGGGTCTGCTGGTTCACCGGAGAAAACAGCTCCAACAGCGGATATAACGTCACCGGCAGCGAAACGTTCGGTTGTCCGTCGATGATCGTCCATTCGTCATTGCCGATCGGCCACGTCCAGCCGCTGATCTGATCGAAATTCATCCCCAGGTACAGCTGGTAGCTGCCGGGAGTGACTCCATAAAACGTATACTGCCCGGAAGTATCCGTAGTCGTCTGATACGGATCTTGTTCCGTCACGCTGCGATTCGCGATCGACTCCTCCCGAAGGAAGACGCCGGCGTTTACGATCGGCGTGCCGTCGCTGCGGCGGAGCGTCCCCGAGACGATCGTACGTCCCGCTTCGAGTCGTTGTTCCTCTTTTTGCAGCAGCTCCTGCAGCATCATTAATTGGTGTATAAAGACCTGCCTATTGGCGGATGCCGCCGGGAGCGAATTCGCTTCCTCCAGCTCGGCACTGAATCGTTCCAGCGCTTGCCTGCTTTGACCGGCATCGATCCAGACCCGGGCTCTCATCCGGGCGATCTCCCCGCTGCTGTTCTTCTCGCCCTCCAGCTGGCGGTATGCGAACTCTGCCAGAACCCGGTCCGCCTCCTCCACTTGTCCACTGGCCGCAAGCAGCTCAGCCTGTCTAATGACGAGCGTTTGACGCACATAAGCGAAATTTTTGGCAGTTAGCCGCCGCTCCGCCTCCTCAAGCGTCCGGATCGCTTCCTCCGGCTGCCCTTGGCGTTCGTAGACATACGCCAGATGTTTCACCGCCTGTGACCAATATCCGTCGATCGACGCCTGGTCCACATAGTATTCCAGGTAAGGCACTTTCTCTTCGGTCCGGAACAGTTCCGTACGGTTCGGCAGATGGGACTGGGTATGACCGGGTCCGACATATAAATCGTAGTTGGATGCACGCATCCGCTCAGGCGCCATAGCTCCTTCGATCATCGTCTCCCGTATCAGTTTCAGCTTCTGCTTTTCCGTAAACAACGAACCGTCAAGCGCCTCCATGATGCCCTGCACGCCCCGGATATTGCCGGCAGCCGCCTGCTGTCGAGCGTAATACAAATTCCCGTAAGGAAGCGCCACTTCCGTCAGCAGCGGCAAAGCCACCGCGACCGCCAACACCGACAGGACCAGATGCTTAACTTTTATTTTGATTTTCAGCATAGGTCACCGCCTTCTCTAGTTCATCTTTCCAATACGTATTGCCGCCCGCTTCGACCAACTGCCGGACCGCCGCAGGCGCAGGATGTTCCGGTTCGGAGACCTGGGGGAACCGCTGGACGCCCAGCAAGACGAACAATAACAAAGCCGCCGCAGCGCCGGGCACGACCGGAAGCTCGATCTCTGTGTTCCATAACGCGCGCAGCCGTTCGCTCCGTGTAGCAGGAAAAGCTTGCTTCCGCACCTCCTCCTGCTTCGTAAAATGAAGCTCGCTGAGCTCCTCATCCAATCGTGTTTTTACCGACTCGTTGTCCCTGCTCATCGTTGTCCCCCTCCTCCCAGATCCGCTTCAGCATCGAACGCCCTCTGGCTAGGCGCGCTTTAACCGTATTTTCGTTCGTTCCGAGCTGTTCCGCAATTTCCCGCACAGCCAGTTCATTGTAGTAATATAACGTGATCGTCTCTCTGTATAAATACTTCAGCCGATGAACCGCATCGGTCAGGCGCTCGGTGCGCCACTCCAGAAAGAAACGCTCCTCCGGACCGGGCTCCGGATCGTCCCCGAGAAACGATTCCATCCGTGCATAAGAGAGCAGCCGGTTCCAGTCCCAGGTACGAAGCTTCATCCGGCACCGGTTGACGGCGATCCGGGTCAGCCAGCCTTTCAGCCGGGAAGGCTCGGCGAGCTGTCCGATCTTGTAATAAGCGGTTATAAAGGTGTCCTGAACCGCCTCTTCCGCCGCCTGCCGGTCTTTGAGCAGGAGATAGGCCGTGCGAAGCAAATAGTCGCCGTATATCTCCATCAAGCTTTGCAGCGCAGCTTCATCCCGGCGCTTCAACCGTTCGATGACATCCAGTCCGCTCGCCCCCTCTCTCTGCACTTTAGATGCAAGCTGTGCCGATCCGGTTGCATGAAATACGCCTTTTGGCAAAAAAAGTTGAACACAGATCCTCTTCGATTAGTAAAAACAAAAAAAGCAGGCGCTCGGCCTGCCGAAACTTTTTGATTTTCCTTCCTAACGGCATAATTATTTTCATGCCAAGAAGGGGCGGTTACTCGAAGCTTGCACTACTCCCGGATTAGAGGTTTTGCTGGAATGCGGTCGCCCGCCGTTGCCGGCTGGGAGATAACGAGAAATTCCACGTCGAGTTGAGATTCATTTTTCATCTGGTGAGGGATGCCCGGCAGGACGGAAACACCTTCGTGGCGTTCAAGGATGACTTGCTCTCCATCGATCTCGATCGTAGCCGTTCCGGACAGCACAAAGAAGAACTGTTTCGCTTTTTCGTGGTAATGCCTCACCTCGAACGTACCTGCCGGCATACGCTCGTGAATGATACTGCGGTCCGCTTCGCTCACAAGCCGCCAACCGTCGCATACTTCCGCCCAAATATAATGCTCGGCCGTCTCTTTGCTGATTTTCATTGCTGCAACACTCCAGACTCGGTTTACTTGTGGCCGGCTTTATGCGGCGGGTTACTTCGGCTTGTTCTTCCCGATTGCACGAAGCACCGCTTCTTTCGGCGTCCAGCAGTCGAATTTGTACTTCGGGCTCGTTGCATAACCGAGCCGGCTGCACCAGTATTTCTCCGGAGTGTGCTTCCGAATCTCATAATGCGTACAGGAAGCACAGCAATGATAAGGGTTCATCTGCTGCCGCTCACTCCTTCGTCAGCCGATTTCCAGGCGATTCGCGCTCCTTGAGGGACTGGTTGATTTCAGTCAGCATATACTCGGCGAAGCTAGGCAGCAACGGCGTCTCCGCTTCCAGGCACGCGGAAACCCCGCTGTATTCGTCCAGGCAACGGCGGATCAGCACCTTGTAACGGTCCGGAACAACCTGTAACGCCCACTCCCCGCCTTCTTTTTTGGAGCTTATCGCCCCTTCCTTCAAGTAGTACAGCACCCGGCATAAGTTTAACGTCATATACAGCGGGTTCATAAGAATATCCCGGGCCGCATCCTTAATGTCATTAAGGATCGACGACGTATAGTACAAGGCATCTACAGGCTCGTACAGCTCCCGGAGCGGCCGGCCATGTAGAGCGATGCCCCGGTAATAGGCGATCGTCAGATGGGCCGCCAAATCTTCGTCCGTTAATCCGCCGCATCTGTAGTTTGCGTCCAATCTGTATTTCTCTCTATGGAGGGGGGAGTAATGAAATTCAAAAGGCGTTGGATACGTAAAAGGCTTCACCGCCGATTCCAGCAGCACGCTGAATTCGAGCTCGGGAAGTTCCGGCATGTCGTCAGCCATCCTCAGTACGGCACGCGCCAGTTCGCGGTACGTGTCCTCGTCCGGCTTATCCTTCAGGATGACCAGAAAATCGATGTCGCTTCGATCCGGATGAAAGCAGCCCATAGCGAGCGAACCGTGCAAATAAATACCGATCAACCGGTCCTCGAGCAGTTGCCTGAACAGATCCACGATCTTATTCAAATATAGCGATGTGTCCGTCTTCATCCGCTTCATCCGATTCACCCGCTCCTTCCGGCTTCCTTACTCCCCAATGCACTCCTCAAAAAGGCCGGGCTGTAACCGTTCTCCGTCGCCCACCTGGCTGCGGTCTCCAGCTTCTCCCGGTAATCCGGCTGGTAAGCAGTATAATGCGGATAATAGTATTGCTCGTGAATCAGCAGCTCGATAAATCCCGCTTCGCCCGGGTTCGCCTTGACCCGGTCGAGCTCCCGGATAATATCGTTTTTCTTCAGCCCGTCCAGCACCGCATCGATCTTGATGAAGATGAGATCCTCGCTATGATCTTTCCAGAAGTCCCGGCCGTTCAGATGCGCGGTCTGCTCGTCGTTCAAATAATAAGAGACGATCGGGCGGCCGCCCGCAAACCGGAAATAACCGGCTAATCCGCGGAAGCCGAACTGCCGGAGCGCTCTGCACCCTTCTCGTGTCGCCGCGCCGTAATGGATCGTCGTGGCCGGCTCCAGAACCTCCTCGCCTGCAAACCGGACGATCTCGCCAGTGACGAGCTTGCAGTCGCGCAGCACCTCTTCGGGCTCCGCGTGTTCATAAGGCCGGGGCGGGTCATTTTGCAGCGCATGGAACGTTAACCGGAGCCAGTGGGCATTCGCCTTCCACTCCTCCTTGTACGTATCCGGCATCTGCGTCAGGTTGAAGCCTTCCGTCTGGTAGTACAGATTAAACTGCACCTTCGTGCCGTACTTCTCATGAATATCCTTGTACATGCCGAGGTAAGGGTTGTCGAAGATGGACCGGTACCGATGACGATTGTCGGCGATGTCTTTCAGAAACCAGATGTTGTCGTCAACCGCAATCCGGTATTTGTTCACGGCGTTTTTCAGCCAATAGACGACCCGGCTGTCGGTGTAACCCGTCTCCCGATCCGTCACCGTTATCGTATTCGCATATCCGTCCAAAGCGGCTTCCCCGTAGTAGTACTCGCCCTCCCGGCGCGCTTCGGCACCGTTGACGAGCAACTGCCTGCCGTCCGGCGCGGATATGGACACGTTAATAACGAGCCGCCCCTCCCGGATTTGTCCGTCGTACTCATTCAACATATCGCCGTCATGCGGAAACATAACCGTACAGCTCATTTCGAAAACCCTCCCTTTTTCTTCCTCTCCGCCGGTACACCGACCGTAAGGCGCTTATCCCCCGGATTTTCCAAGTTCCATGTCTTCGCTGAGCAGTTCCATCAAAGCGGCCGGGATCGAGAAGTGTTTATTATCGATCATAAACCGGGCCAGCTCCTCGGCGTCGTCGTGATGCTGTTCTCCCTTTATTGCTTCGATCTCCCGGTGCAGCCGTTCCATCCGCAGATCGAGCTCATTGGACGAGTCGGCCGCTTCTTTCAGCTCCTGCAGCAGACGGGCGGGGACGGATTGGTCGTATTTGTAAAAAATTTTGTGCTCCAGGCTCGCCCAAAAGTCCATCGCGATCGTCCGGATCTGCACCTCGACAAACACGTTCTCCTGGCGGTCCGACATAAAAACCGGCACCTGCATCAGCAGGTGGAGGCTGCGATAGCCGTTGGGCTTCGGATTCATGATATAATCCTTGATTTCTACGATGTTCAAGTCGCTCTGGTTGCTGAGCATCTCGCTGATCCAATAAATATCCGAGATGAAGGAGCACGTAATACGCAGCCCCGCAATATCCTTAATATTCTCCCTGATGCTGGAAAACGAAGTGCCGCAGCCTTTGCGGCGAAGCTTGTTCATAATGCTGACCGGCGTTTTGATCCGCGACTTTGTGTGCTCGATCGGATTGTAATCGTGCAGCAGATGGAACTCTTCCTTCAGAATGTCCACCTTCGTTTCAAGCTCGCTTAGGGCAAACTTGTACATCATCATAAACCGCGTAATCTTGTTGCGGATCGTCTTTACCTGTTCCATTTGACTAATACTCATTGCCGATTCCCTTTCTGTCTGTCCGTTCGTTATGGCCGTATACCGGCAGTTTTCCCAAACGTATCCATCCCATTATACCATAAGACGGAACCCGGCCAGAACAAATACCGCTTCGGAAAACCGGAGACGACGTGCCTACAGACTGCCTAACCAGATAAGAGTCTCTAGCAGCTTCAATCTTGAGCATCCAAATAAAGGCTGCAAACCGCTTCTATTCGGTCCCCCTCCCCCAGCTAGTAGCAGCACAGAGAGCCGAACGGCTATGATAAACAACGACATGCAACTTGAGGCACCAGCGGACTCGACAAGTAAGGGGTCTATTTATCCGCGTTAGTACGGTGAAGAATTTGAACTTCCGCCGTCAATAAAAGAAACACTTGCCGGTTAAGCAAGTGTCCCTTCCCCATTCCGCGTCACATGTCAGCCGTCCGTCAAGGAGCGGCTTCCGCGACAACCATCGCATACCCCTCAATCGG
The DNA here is from genome assembly GCF_058135425.1 of Paenibacillus sp. MAH-35. Classification (NCBI taxonomy): domain Bacteria; kingdom Bacillati; phylum Bacillota; class Bacilli; order Caryophanales; family Paenibacillaceae; genus Paenibacillus; species Paenibacillus sp. MAH-35. Next base: position 2,226 of record NZ_JBYUPU010000034.1, on the reverse strand, counting down.
TGGCAAGGCGATCCGCACATAGCCGTCCGGCGTCCGGTCGAAGGGCAGCGGCGTCCGGTCCGGTGCCATATAGACAGCCGTCACGCCGTCCGCCCTTAAGGATACTGCCGCACCGTGCAGAATCGGACGGTCCTCGATCACTTCGTAGCTGCCCCGCTTCTCCGGATACGTCAGCTTGATGTGGATCATCCGGTTCCGTTCCTTCGCCGTAACCGTCACACGCGCTGTCGTCGGGATTCGTTCACACCGGAGCACCGGCTGCGCAAGCAGCTGATCGATGCAATGCTTCACCGCATATTTATGCACCGGATACGCATGACGGTTGTAATTTCCGAATACGGGGAAGCAGAAGTGAATGATGTTCCCGCTTCTCGCCACGGCCGGCTCCCCGTTCTCCTTCTCGGGCGGCGTATAGAAGGAACCATGGAAGCCGTCCCACCGCCGGTTGAAATAAGGCTGCACGTAGTCCGCAATCGCCCGGGAGCCCTCTCCGAGCTTCATCCGGATTCCCGTTCCGTACATGGCACAAGGCATATCGGGTATGTCGTCTCCCGCATTCTCCTTCATCCGGAAATAAGACGCGTTCGACGTGTCCTTCCCTTCATAGCTCAATCGCCACTCGTCCATCGCAAAACCGCTGTGAGCTTCGTCCAGACCGGAATGTCCGGAGCTTATAATCCCTTTGCCGGCGGACAGATGGGCTTTCAGCTTCGCCCGCAGCGCCGGTGTGACCGGGATCTGATCCGGCATAATAAGGAGCTTGTAGCGGTCAAACTCCATCTCTTCGTCGATAATGTCGTACGTAAGCTTAAGTTCGCCCAGCATGCGGACCGCTCCCGCATGACAGCCGTGAAGATGTCCGTCCGTTCGGGTCAGCACGGCGATATCCGCAACGGCCGCCGCCTCGTCGGTCCAAGGCTCGTAACGTTCGATGTCGCGGTAGACTTCCCCGATCATCCGGTACACCGGTTCATCCAGTCCGTCCCGCGGATGCATATGATCGCCGACCGAGGTCGGCATCGCATTCATGATCGAATCCCAGCAGTCGTTCTGGAGCGACGCCTTGCTTTTGAGTCCTCCGAAATCGCCCCAGTTCGCATGAAACCGCCCCGTCATATAGAACACCTGCTGCCCCAAATTACGGATATACGCGGCTTGCGCCGGAAAGAAGTCGTAGCTCCAGGCGCCCGGGAGACATTCGATCTCCCAATGGGTCCGCAGCCCCTTCGTTTCCTGCGTGCTCAGTCCGTTCAAATATAAAAATTTATCGTCCCCGACCAGCCTTTTGACGTCCCGGCAAAACTCGAGCAGCGCTTCGCGGGCAAACTCCCGCACCTGACCGGGATCGAGCGGGTCCATCCCTTTCTCGCGCATCGTCTCCAGACATTCGTTCCCGTGGCACGGGCGCACCACCATACAGTCCAGAAATACGCCCTCCACCGGATACCGCTCCAAAACCTCACGGATCATCGCCAGCATATAGTCGCGATAACCGGAATGGAAGCACATGTTACGGAAGAAGTTGGCGGTTCTGTCCCCGTATATAATCTGACCGTCCTCGTCGACGACCGTCCAGTCCCGGCGCTTGCGCGCCATCTCGTGGTCGAGGCCTACATTAAAGTACGCGGTAACGCCAATCCCCAGCTTGCGGCACTCCTCGACGACCTGACCCAGGATATCAAACTTGAGGTGCGGATGCGGGATGCCGATCTTCGTCGGATAATACGCAAAGCCGATATTGCATTTGGCGAAGAAGTTGATAAAATCGACGCGCGCATCGGCAAGCGTACGCGCAAACTGGACGGCATCGAACCGTTCTCCGAAATCCGGTATGTCCGGCATCGTATGAAAATCGATATGCACCGCTCTTTTGATGGTCCTCACGATCCGATCAGCTCCCTGGCTATGGTGGACTCGCCTAATGTACATTGCAGGCTCCGTCGGCTTGTCCCTCGGGGTGGCTGGGCAGGTTGATATCGCCGACTATCTCATCATATTATATATTGTACATAATATATACTTACTTTCCAACTGATTTGTTAATTAGGATGGCTTCTAATCGCACTCGTGTAAGCGAGGCGGACAAGCTGCAGGCCAAGCACAAATCGAGTAGGCCCATGCACAATTGCATGGGCCTCTCACAGATCCGGACGTGCGGGTCATCGCATCCGGCTCCTCCAAGATTATCCCCTTTGGGGGTGATGTTCATTGTAAAGCTCAAGAAGA
>NZ_JBYUPU010000033.1:0-79440 GCF_058135425.1 Paenibacillus sp. MAH-35 | reverse complement strand
TTCTTAATAAAAACAAAAAGGACCCATATGGGTCCTTTTTGTTTTTATTAAGAATTAGGTCCAACTACATCGATAGATACCGATTTGCCGTTGCTTGTGATAGCTTTAAGAGTGAATCCTGTAACAGTACCACTTACAGTTATTTCACCTTCTTGACTGATACTTACAGATCCGCCACCCTTTACATCACTAGCCAAGTACTGAACGCCAATGAAGTTTCTATACTTATAGATGTTGGTGGTTTTGTATTCAATACCATAGTTGTCAGTTACTTTCAAGTCAAAGAGATTGTATGCATATTTCTTATTGGTGTTGGTAGCAGTATAGTCGAGATTAGCTGCAGTAAGTGTCTGAGCAGCAGTATTTCCTGCTGTGATAGTACTAGCTACAACTGCATCATTTTTAACATTTACTGTGAGATAGAAATCTTGAGAATTTCCGTCCAGTTTTTTAACAACTGCAGTAATTGTTGCTGTACCAGATTTGTTACCAATAACCTTCACTTCACTTGCAGAGTAAACAGCATTAGCTACAGTATTCTCCGAGCTAGTTGCGCTTGCAATACGACCGGCAGGTATAGCCACAGTATCTCCAGACTTATCTTTTGCGGTTACAGAAAGCTTTCTGGCCATATTGCTGTCGAACGCCCAACCATCAGCAGCGTAATCAAGCTTCTTATCGCCCGCAGGAGTCAGAGCGCTATCACGTGCTGCATACAGATCTTTAATAGCGGCAACGCTATAAGTCAATTCAGTGTTAATTGGTAACACTTGTTGCGAGCTCTCAACAGTTGACAACACAACTGGATTTCCAGCAACTCTAGTGTCAATCAATTCAGCTTTAATTTTTGCTGTTCCAGTAGCTGAACCGGCAACAAGTTTTAATTCCTTGCTATTCATTTTTTCAAACTCTGTAGCTTTAAATTCATAAACTCCCGGCTGTACCTCATAAGCTGCATCTAAACCAGTGAAAGCTGCGTAGGTACCACCAGTTACAGTCACCCGTACTTTATAGTCATTTTCATAAGCAGCAATAGTTTTAGGAAGCTTCTCTCCGTTGCTGTCTTTTACAAAGATCTTGAAAGTAGTGCTTCCGCCTTCAACAGCTTTTTGAGCAGGTTTGCTACCGTCTACAGCAAGAACTTCTGGTTTACGCGCTTCTTGAACAGGAATACTTACAGTTTTACCATCCTGGATATTTGCAGAGTAAATGCCCAAGTTGATGTGGACAATACCTTTTGCGGAAGCTGTAACCTTATCCAGTTTAATCTTGCCTCTGTGCTCCCCTGTTTGTACAACCGCTGCATTTCCGTTTTTACCACTGTTGTAATCAGCGCCGGAGATGGAGATGTTGAATCTTTCAGCCGCTGCGTTATCAGCAATTTCTTGGGCAGACAATTGTTTTCCTTCAGCATCGTATGCAACGATAGGAATGTACTTATCTACATCGCCATTAGCCAGAGATCCACTGAAAGAACCAAACTCAACCTTTGTCGCAATTTTAGTGGAGTTAACTTTCAATGTAGCTGTTTGAGAAGCAGCCCCTACAAATACTGTTACAATGTAGTCTCCGCTTTTCTCAATATTCTTCTTGAGTTGAATTTTCACTTTGTCATAATTGTCCGAAGTGATAGCGGCGCCTTTATCAACAAGCTCAAGAGAATCAAAGGAATAAGGAGTTATAATTGCATCGGCTTTCAAGCGCTCTTTGAAGTTTGCATCATAAGATTCGCTATAGCTAATAATATCTCCGTATTGGTCAAAACGCTCAATCGGGATTTCTGCTACTTCATCTTTGGTATTCAAAGAATCTTTAGCATTAGGGTATTTAATCGTACCCAAACCGATTTTTGTAACATATGGCTCAACGCCAACTTTGAACGTTCTTTGAACTTGAACATTGGATGAAGAGCTTGCCAAGAACACCGTCACAGGAATTACATCAACCTCGGATTGATACTCTACATTTGGAGAGCCAAAAGTTTTGATCTTAGTGTTTAACTTCAACTCTAAGTATCCTGTGTCTTGATTTCTGGTAATATTGGCAGTATTTCCAGCTACATAAGCCGTGTAGCTACCACCATTAATTGTTGCCAATTCACCATATTGGTTTTCTGCCTTCAGCTTAATAATAACGCTGCTCGATTTTGCAACTTTTTCGCTTGGATTAACAAAGTCAAGTTTTACAACTTTTTCATCTTCAGCTGTGAAGCTACCTGTAGCTGTACCGATATTGTCAGATCCAATGCCACCGAAAGTAAGGGTGTATTCACCAGCACTGATCTTCATATCTTTAAGCTTTAGTGTTGCAGTCTTCTTATCTTCAGACCATTTTGTAGCCGCAGTGTCGATCGTTACGTTTTGAGTTCCCTTTTTCAAAGTAAACTCAGCTTTTGCAGTATCGGCAACATCTCTGTCAAACGTTACTTGGACAGTAGTAACGCCTGTTGCTTTAACCTCTTTGACCGAAACCTTAGCTGGCTTTTCCATCTCAGCCAAAACTTCTTTAGCTGCGTAAGTAGCTTCTACCAATTGAGCGCGGATCGCTGGCTTCGTGAAGTCAGTGTTAGCAGCGTCAGGAAGCAAGCCGTTAGCAACTGCAGTTGCTACATAACCTTTAGCCCAGTCGGATACATCACCTTTTACTTCAGCGTCAGTTTTAACTGTCAGGCCCAAAGCGCGAACAGCTACAGTAGCCAGTTGCTCAAGAGTAACGTCGCCAGACGGATCAAATACGCCATCAGCTACTCCGTCCATGATCATTGGCTTCACTTTGGAAACGGCTTGGATGAATCCAGCAGACCAACGGTCAGCAGCTACGTCAGTGTAGCTAGTACCGGATTGAACTTCCAGTTTTTTCAGCAAAGCAACGATTTTAGCGAGTTGCTCACGGGACATCTTAGCTTCCAGTTCGGAACCTTGACCAGTACCGTCTTTATCAAAGATGCCAGCAGCGATCAGAGCATCCAATTTTTCTTGAGTCGTCAGCTCAGCTGCAAATGCAACCGAAGCGAACATGGACGACACCATAGCTGTTGCTACGAGTACAGACAAACTTTTCTTCATAACCTTTTTTTCTCCTCCTCGATTTACATTCGATGTTTGAGAGTTTAATTTAATTTGTAAGCTCTTATTACTCATCGGCCGATTCACCCCCTTCCCAGAGTCGAGCACTACTTCCTATTGGGACTCTGCAACTTCTGTCGCAGAAACTAGTAAACTGTCGAAATAGATAGCTAGAAATGTAGACACCACTTTAACATTATACAATGGTGCATCATTACCGTAAAGCATAATTTGAGAAAATGTCCCACTGCGTTCAGGTTTGTGCCGCTGTGTTTCATGTTCCACCTATATAAACGCAGCGTTTCGGTAAAAGTTGCGACGTTTTGAAAAATAATTTTTCTTATGTGTTCCGTTCATCACCAACTTCGGATTATCCGTCGTAGCGTATGTCTTGGCGTATATCGTGTCGGCTACGAAACTAAGTATACCTGCATCTATCACATCCGTCATTACTAAGTATTTTCCATGTAACCTCCAATCGTTCATAAAAAAAACAAGCTGAGGATTTAACATCCAACAGCTTGTTTAAACAGCTTATTTCGGCACTTTGCCTTGGCTGCGCATAACGCGCATCGCAACAACGGAAGCTTCTGCACGCGTAAAGGTTTCGAGCGGATCGAAACGTACGGTCGCTTTCTTTTGTCCTTGCAGCAATACGTTCTCTTTTCCCTCGATAAAACCAGCCTTCTCAACGGCTTCTACCGCAGTTCTCGCGTATACATCAATATTGTCCGCATCTGTAAAAGCCTTGCGCAAGCTGGCAATCAGCTTGTTTTGATCGGCTTCCGAAGGCAGCTTCAGATTGGCCGCACGGGCAATCATAACAGCGGCATCCTGGCGCGAGATCGCGTTGTCAGGCATAAACCGGCCTTGAGCGGCACCACGGACGATACCGGCTTTAGCAGCCGTCTCGATATACTTGTAGTCGTACAGACGCGTCAACAGGTTGACTCGGGTGACGTCTGTAAACGTAGGAACATCCGAGTATTGAAGCGGAATATCAAAGATCTTCACCAGCATCGTAGCGAATTCGCCGCGAGTGATCGGAGCGTTCGGAACGAAATTGGAGCTCTCCTGATTCGACATGACTCCTCTGGCATACAACGTATCCAGCTCGTTGCGCGCCCACGGATGCCCGGTAACGTCGTCAAAGCTGTGTTCCATATACATAACCTGATAATACCCGAACGTGTCTACCGGAACGGTGATGGTGTTTTTAGCCGCATCTACTACCCCGCCGATGTTTTTCCAACGCCATTGAACAATACCTGTGTAATCTTCATAAATATCGAAGTGATATACAGTCAAATACTTCCAGGCATCATCGCGAATCGCCGGATCATACTTAAGGGTAAGCGTTCCTCGTTGGGTCGGTATCACTTGGTCTTTACCGTTTCTTACATAGAACTCTTCCTGATCGTACGGCAAACGGCCGCTGCCGCTCAGCGCTTTGACCATATCGGTTTCCGTTTCTTTAATCGTACCGGCGTCAATCCATATCAGATTACCGGCAGGACGGAAACGTGCCGTCGGCTCGGTCAGCATTAGTTTGCCCAAACCGGAGATCATCGGATTCGGATTGGAATACTGATTGTCATACGGAGCCGGGTGTTTATACTTGTCTACACGGCCATCGAAGCTGTTGGCAATGCCGAACAATATTTTACGATCGGACGTTAAATATTTGTTAACAGCATTCTCGTCATTGCGCATGAAGTTGGTTCCTCTCGGGAACTTCAGCGTGACTTCGCCGTTAAAGGCAGTCATCGTCGGTTTCAAAGCCGTTTTGAACTGGGCCCCGTCGACGGTTGTATTGACGTTATACAAAACAAAACTGCCATTGATTTTGTCTTTACCGCGGTTAACGGTAAATTTAATCGAATTTTTACCGGACTTCAGATCTTTTACTTCATAATAATAACGCTTCTTTTTAATACCGTTGTCGTTGACTTCACGTTCGACCGCAGCTTCTTTGCCGAATACGACAGAAGTCGCCCCTTCCGCTTCCAGCTCAATCTCCAAATAGTTGCTGTTGATCGTTGCCTGATCTTCGCCATTTGTATTTTTGGTTAGGACTGGCGATTTGATCACGTATGGCAACGGTTCGCGGACAATCGTAATCGTCCGGGTGACGGTTACTCCCGAGGCATTGGTAACGGAAAATTCGAACACCGTCTGGCCTTTAGGTGCCAGAGGAATCAGGTTCGACTCAAACTGACCGACAGCCCCATTGATTGACCTGAAGTAGTTAGGGTTATTAGCAGCCGGCTCCGCTGTTCCAAAACCTGCCCCAAAACGACGGTCGAACTTAACAACCGACAGGTTATTTTCATCGATGGTACGGGTCGTTATCCGAATATCCGATCCATTGGCAAACTGACCGGAGAACGATACAAACGATTCGCTTGTCGCAAACAATTCGGGAGTAGTTCCAGGCACAAACTTCTTAACATCGCCAGTTTCAATCGGTTTTATCGAAAGGAACTCCGGCGCATCTGTGCTGAACTGGAATATTTCATACTCACTAGTTGCCACGAGTACGGAATTGATAATGATATTGAATTTGATTTTGTTACGGCCCTCATTTAGAGCACCGAGCATAAAAGTAAACGTGTTACCGTCAAAGATAGCTGTCGTGTTTATTGCTTCATTTACATAAATCTCAACCTTGTTGCTTGTTCCGTCTGGAATCGGTATATTAACAATCCGACCGGATACACAGCCTCCACCCCGGCTACAAGTTATATCCGTCCCTGGATTTTTAACGACCATTCCATTATAGACGTTGTTCAAAATAATGTATGGCGTGTTCGTAACGATAAAGTCGTAGCTTTTACGTCCGGACAAATTCTCTCCGTTTTTGTCATTGGTTGCCGTAGTCTTAGGTACAAGCGTAATTTTTCGCGATCCGTTAGGTGTGGTTTCAGGAAGCGTAAGCGTGAATACATTATACACGGCTCCCGAAGTGTCTCCCGTCAACGTGTCGCTAGGTGTAGAACTCGCCAAATATTCGCCGACATATACGTTCATACCCTGTGTAAGCTTGTTGGCATATATTTTTATTACTGCAGGCAGCTCAGATAAAGTGTTCGTACTAGCATCGGATAAACGGACGTTGTTACTTTCTACATACTCTACGTATGGCAAATTAGGGTCAACATAGCTAAAGTTAAAACTTGTAGCAGGCACATCATCGTCCGACATATTGTAGAATCGGAATTGAACGACTTGGTTCCGATCCGAAGGGATCGTTAAGTCGGCGGAAAAATCGTAAACTTTGTAGCGTCCGGGTCTCGACCAGGAAGAGTTTTCGCTCAGCTTAGAGGCCGCACCGCTATTCGTATAACTAAATGGATTACCTACAGGCTGTCCGTTATATAGCAGTTCGATCGTATAGCTTCCGCCCGACAGTGTGCCCGGCTTCTTGAAATAAATTTTTCTTCCAGCTTCAATCCGATCTGCGGCTATATTCGTATATTGATCTGGATTGTCCGTAGGTGTATAACGCAATTGATAAGCCGTTCTCAAAGAAGGAGAATTCGCCCCGAAATTCGTCCCTGAAACGAGAATTTCATTGGAACCGTCTTTCATCTCCACGAATCCGCCTGGATATGGATCTACTACACTAAACGGGTATTGCCCGATCAGCACTCCACTATGTGCAATACGGAAGAAGTAGTTCCCCGCTGGAAGTGTCGGAATCGTCGAAAAGTCGAAAGTTGCTGAGTCTGATGTCGGTGCTACAGAAACCAGCTTTGCATTCCTAGCCATAGTTCCATCTTCGTTCGTTACCGTAGCGGACAAGCCTGTTGAAAGCCCTGTACCTGCTGCGGTAATGGTCATGGTACTCAATTCTGTAGGCCGAACTTGCGGAATCGTAACGCTGGAAATAGTCGCCGTCGGAACTGCCAACTGGGCATAGACAGAATTGCCAACAGAGGTACCAAACGTATAGGTTTTAGAAGGTGCGCCTGCCGTCGTTCCATCCGGATATCTTAATTGTTTTGTAATTTCTAGCTTATAGCTATCGCCTGGTATAAGTGCGCTTTGATTAGGGATGTTGACCAATATCGCGTTGTCGCGAACTTCACTGATAGCAGCAGTGATAACATTGGTCGATTTGGCCGGATCCTGATTGATCAGTCTCGCAGCAGTATAGTCGCCTGGAATCGTCCCCAAATCCGTACCCGTAAAATACAGAGTGGTAGGAGAGGAGCTTTGTGCGATTCCGGTCTGGCCAGTCATCGAAATCGACGGGTCAGTCGGGTCTTTCTTATCGATAATAAAGGTACGCTCGGTAAGAACAGAACCATTAAAAATAACTTTAAATTTGTACAGCCCTTCCGTCTGAATAGCCGGAATCGTGAAATCATAATTACCGCCAACTAAATTCGCTGCAGCCGTTCCAACCGGCTGCCCTTTTAGATCCGTTACCGCCAGCGTGAGCTCATTTGCGTTCACGGGGCTGTTCAGTGTAATGGATCTGGCGGTTTGAGTCAAATCGTCTCCGGCCTTACCTAATTTAGGAGGAGCAATAGTTACATCGCTAGTAATATTCGTCGCCCCAGTAATAACCGGCAGGGCCGTAGCGTTCGAGACCGTAATCGTGAACGGCTGTGCGCTCAGTTCCGTAGTCCCATCCTTAACAATTGCATAATACGGGCTATTAGCCTGTTTTAAAGTGTCTGCCGCCAAGGGGTAAACCGCCGCTGTCTTTGTGGCATTAACGTGAACAGGGGATATCCCCGTTCCAACAGCTACTCCAGCTTTATCTGTAAGATGCAGCTTGTTACTCATGCTAAGTTCTTCACCAGTAACAATAATATGTGTCGCACTATGTGAATTCGCAATAATGGTTGGAGAAATACCCGTTGCCTTTGGTGCAACTTGAGCTCCCGAAAGGTTGTAAGGGCCAAACTTCTGCCCCCCAACCAGAACCTCCACAAAATTATATTGGAGCGTACCGGCAGTCGTCAGATCATTCTTCAACAGCGCGGAGATCGTCACGTTATTGGATGAGACCGTCGGGCTTTTGATCAATTCCTTCTCTAATCCGTTTGCCGTTTCTTTGATCTTTGCATTAAAAGCGAAGGGCTTGCCATTGTCATAGATCAGATTCTTGCTCGTCTGATACGTCTTCGTGCTGTTAACCGCCATAATCGTCATCGGATTGTCGCCTGGCCGAAGCTTCATGCTGGCCGTAGACTGCGGTTTGTTGATATCATCGGCAAGAAAGAAGAAATCCCCATTATTGATAAATGCATTTTTCGGCTGAGCGTCACCTTCCAGGTAAGCCCGCACTTCTGATGCGTTAGGAGCGCTGCCGGAAATGTTAATCATCGTCGATTGCGTTGGATTATCCGGGTATATTTTTCCGTCCTCGAAAGGAACGCCGTTTACATTAATCGTCGATAGCGCTGTAGTCGGAGTAAAGTACACCCAGGCCGGAGCTGACGTAATAACACTGGAGGTACCCAGCTTAACGACAATCCGGTTCAACCCCTCTGTAAGCTGAACATTATTAAATACAATATCGAATTGACTGGTCTTCTGGGCCTTATTGGCCTTCTCGACAATCGGAGTCTTGGTCGTCGTCATATTGGTCACTTCATAGTAAATCTCTGCAATTTGAGAATCACTTATATTCTCAATTGTGGCGCGAACCGTATACGGCAGCGATGTAATACGCGGTACGCCAGCTGCGTTCACATCCGGCTGGGTGTCAGTTACGTAGCTTGGCTGAGTGATGCTGATCCTTGCCGTCGCCGCAACCGCGGACATGGCCGGAAGCAGGCTCATCATCATAGTCAGGATAAGAACGATGCTCATCCATTTTCGGTAGGTCTTTCTCAAAGCCGGTTCCTCCTTATAAAACGAATAGGTGCATGTTGCGCGGGTTTTGGTAATTGCCTGTCGCCTACTATCAGTTCCTTCCTACTCCTTCCTCTGCATGTGCGGTTTTCCAACAGCATTAGACGTCCGACCCGCATGAAAAGTTTCCAATAGTTTTGTTATCGGTCGAAACGAGTCGAAATTTTAGAGCATGTGCAAAAAGAGGGCAACAAAAAAATCCCAGACTTTTCAGCGCCTGGGATTTCTTGCTTATCTCCTCTATATTCTACTTCGTCACGTTCTTCGAACGCGCCCGCAGAAACAAATTCAGTACAGGACGCTTGCCCTTGCTGACGATGCCGATCGCCTCGGCCCCAAGCTGCAGAACGAATAGAATGACTGCGACAAAAACGAGCGCGACCCACTGCGACGTCTGCGACATCAGAACGGCACACAAGCCGAAGAAGATCGAGATTCCATAAATCACGAGCACCGTCTTGCGATGGCCGAAGCCCATTTGCAGCAAGCAGTGGTGTAAATGGTTTTTGTCCGCGACCGAAATCGGCAGCTTGTTCACCTTCCGGCGCACAATGGCGAAAAACGTATCCGACAGCGGCACGCCCAAGATCAGTATCGGCACGATAAACGAGACGAGCGTCGCCTGTTTAAACCCGAGCACCGAAAGTGTAGCCAGACAAAAACCGAGGAACAGCGCCCCCGAGTCGCCCATAAAGATTTTGGCCGGGTGGAAGTTGTAGAACAAAAACCCAATGATGCTTCCCAGCAGCAAAGCGCTAAACAAAATGACCGTCACGTTGCCCATCATAATCGCCATAACAAGCATGGTGGCATTCGCGATTCCGGACACGCCGGCTGCCAGGCCGTCCAATCCGTCGATGAGATTAACCGCATTCGTAACGCCAACGATCCAGAAAATCGTAAGCGGCGCACTTAACCATTTGGTTTCAAATTCGGTGCCAAACGGCAAGTTGACCAAATCGATCTGAATATCTCCATAAAACACGATGACAAGCGCGGCAAGAATCTCGACCAGCAGCTTCGTCTTCGGCGACAAATCGAATCTATCGTCAAGCGCCCCGACCAGCACGATCATCGACCCACCGATCAGCAGAGCGGATGCGACTCTCCAGTTTAAATCATCCGTCATCGGCGCGATGACGAAAAAAGCTCCTACGAATGCCAAAAATACGGCTAGTCCGCCAAGACGCGGCATGATGCGCGTATGTACTTTGCGCTGGTTCGGCTTATCGACCGCTCCGACAAAGAAGGCAAACCTTTTTACTGCAGGCGTCAGGATGACGGCTAATACGCATGCTGCGATAAATCCAATGCCGTAGTAGTAAAACTCCATCCGACTTTCCCCACCCCCATCAATCTGTCTGCATATCCCCCAAAAATTCGTTTCTAATAGACCAACGGACCCATTATACTCCCAATCCTGAGGAAACACCAATGCGAAATTATGCAAAAACGGCTGTTTTTGGGCGGTTTTCATTGTGAAGTTGAAACTTTCCGAACATTATCATGGCGCCGACATGCGTATCGCCGTGTATCTCGCTTGGCCTTGCGTTTTCATAGCCGAATCTGCAACAATGATCCTTGTTTTAACGAATACCGCCAACCATCGAGACGATCTGGCTCGCCGGCAACTGAGCCTGCTTCTTGAGACGTACAATAGCCTCCTGGTTGCGTTCCTTCCAGCCCGCCCGATCATCAAGAAGACGGAGCGCCTCTGTTGCCACCGTTTCCGATTCGAAGCTGCTAGTGGAGGCAGCTGCCTTTATACCGAGACGGTTCAGAAATTGGTCGATCTTCGGGTCATACGAGATCCCGATCAGCGGCACTTCCTGTGACGCGGCATAGATCAAGGAATGCAGCCTCATCCCGATCAACAGATCGCAGCCGCTGACCTCCGCCAGCATATCTTGCGGATGAACGGCGGTTTCCGTCACTTCAATCGCTGATGTCCCTGGCAGCGAACCAAGCCGGTCGATCACATATCGGGAAGCCTCCGCGTCATCCGGCAAATGAAAGGGCAGAAACCGGATCGTAACCGGCCGGCTTTCCGCGATCTGCCGAATCGTGCGGGCCAGACCGTCAAGCTCGGAACGGTCCTTGTTCCAGTAGCGGACCGATACGCCCACCACCGGTTTTGAATCACGCTCCCGCTTCACCGCTCCATCCTTAAGAGGAAGGCCCATAACAGGGTCCGGCACCACTTCAACCTTGCTCCTCGCCACGCCCATCCGGGCCAACAGCTCGGCCGATTCGTCGTCACGAACCGAAATATACCGGCACTTGTTAAATACATTTCGTATGAAAGGGTAAAAAATAGGTCGGTGGACCGGTCCGATTCCTTGAGCGTATATAAAGGTAGGCTTGCGGTAAAACTGCGCCATCTTCAGCACAGCCAAGTAATAAGGGATCGTTTTCAGCCCCGTCGCGTCCTGCAGCAAGCTGCCCCCGCCGCTGATCAGCCCGTCGCATTCGCGCAGCGCGCGGGCGACCTCCCCCATCCGCATCCGGTGAACGGCGGACACGCCGTACATGCGGGACGTCTCTTCCGGCCGTATAGAGAGCACCACGGGCTCGATGCGGACGCCTTGACGCTCTCCTTCCGCCTGAAGCGCCAGCAGGATCGACTGCAGCACCGCCTCATCGCCGCTGTTGCGAAACCCGTAATAGCCGGACAACGCGATTCGCTTTACTTCGGACCCCATCTTCTCCATCCTCTCGCCAGCACTTCCCAGGCCGCTACATAAATCAAGCTAATGACAACCCCGAACACGATCCCGTATCCGACGCGAATCGCCGAAATATAAAGCGGCGTATGAAGATGCGCAAACGTATCGACGATCGACAGCTGTCCCATGACCGCTCCGGCGAACAGGAAGATCGCACTCCGGTGCTTCACATACATATAGGCTGCGAGAATAAACACCGGGTGGGCAAAGATGAACTCCTTAAACCGCGGGCGTACTCCCAATCCGTTCTCCAAATAGGTACGCATCAGCATTTCCATCTGCGAGGCTTGTCCTTCGTTACCGGTCCGCGTCAGATAGTAGTAGATCACACCGCCGAATACGGCCGCGAGGACAATCCAGATGACGGTGATTTTAGCAAATAACAGTTGGCGTGCCCGTTCCCAGACGTCTCGAAGCCCGTTCGATTCCGCAAACAACAGAGCATACAAGCCAACGAGAAAAATCGGCAGTAAATGCAAAAGCCCGACTCCCCGGTACTGCTCCAGCACGAGATAATACGTAATCCCGCTCAGCAGGCCGACGACATACATCACGCCGATTACCGTCACGAGCGAAGTTCCAAGGAATATCATCAGAGCCCCGATCCAGCTCAAGCTTGGCCTGCTGGCCTTCCGCTTTTGAATATAGCGGATCGCCATTATCGTGGCGAGCGTAGGCGCGCATACGCCGACTCCGAACGCCATCGCCTGCAGAGCCAGCGACTTGGACAAGACGAACAAGCCGAGAACTCCAACCGTGCCGATTGCGAACGAAGCAGTGACCAGCGCCGGAAGAAACAGACCGATCGTAAGTGCGATAAGCGCCGCTCCCCCGACCAGCAACACCAGCTTAAGCGGCTCCAGCACCTTTCCGTGCTCTACGAAAGGATGAGCTTCCCCGAGCTGATAGCCGGCCGCTTCAATCCGTTTGACGGCCCCTTCCGGACCGTTCAACCCGGTTATAATGTTCTCGAGGTAATCGTTCATGAAGCCTTTGTCCATATCTTTAGCTGTTCTCGTATTGAGGAACAGCATCCGCATATTGCGGTCTTTGACGGCAAGCACCAGCTTGTCCGCGATTTGCTCCGGCTTCAGATTCGCTTCCGTTTCAAATAACGGGAAGAGCCGGACCACATTATAATCCAACCGTTCGGCGAAGCTTACGGTAAAACCTTTTTGAGGAACTTTCAGCCGCTCGATCGCAGCCGTTCCCATTCCGTATTTCTTCATTAACTCAGCGGTCTTCGGAACGTGGTTTTTCTCCGGATCCTCGTCATATCCGGTAACAGCCGTCCCGTCGAAGACGATCCGCTTGACGCCGCGCTGGCTAAGCTTTTTCAGCAAGTCTTCCAGCTCCGACTCGGAATAAGGCTGCATACGGTTGGACAACCTGGGGACGATGCGAAATCCTTGCTTCTGCAGCATGTCCATCGCGATCGGGTCCGGCTCCATCGGCTTCGTATTCGCTTCTTCGTACGGAAGACCGATGATTAATCCCTGCCGGTTGTTATGCGTCCAGGTCGTGACTTTGGCCTTTACCCGGTCCCGGTACGTCCGCTCCATAATCGGTTGGAGCTTGTCCTTGGCCTCCTGACTGGCGAACAATAAATACGTATTGTTCTCCCCCTGTACGATCGGAGTGCCCGTCAGAAGCGAGTATTCCTGAGCATTGTACACTTGAATGCGGCGGCTGTTCTTCAATTCCTCCAGCGAGCTCTCATACACCGCCATGCTTTCGATTCCGGCCCCTTTCATCGTCTGGAGCCATTCTTGAATATAAGCTTCCGGATTCGGCTTGTACGCCGCCGATTCGAGAAGATCGCGATAGTCGAAGACGATGTCGACGTTTTTGGTCGACCGTTCCGTGTTGACACGCTCGTAAGCGAGCGGGACGGAAGCGAGCAAACCTAGGATCACTACCCACCAAAGCCATTTCCGTGCGCGTTCATTCACCGATAAATACCGCTGAAGCAAACTATTCACTCCTCATTGCATGTCGTATAGGCTCGTCCGTAAACACGTAACAGCCGGCAAGTTGTTCGTGCAGCCCCCCGGCAGCAAAACCCGGAAAACCTCTCCGAAGCGACGCCGCCGCACAGAACTGCGAGCGGCGCGGATGCCCGAAGAGGTTCCGCTGCCTGTACAAGAGCTAAGGTGCGATGCCGGACACCGCCATTAGCTTGATTTATTGAAACCGGTCTACCCGGGCCATCACATCGATCCGAAGCTGTTCCAGTCTTGCGCTTGCTTCCTCGCCCGTAGCGCCGCGTACAGCGAAGTACGTTTTGATTTTGGGCTCCGTTCCGGACGGCCGCAAGCAGAACCAGGAATCGTCGGCCAAAGTAAACTTCAGCACATTTTCCGCCGGCAGCCCGTCTATGCCTTGAGAATAATCCTGTACCCGAACGACCGGGACGCCCGCAATCTGGACAGGAGGAGCTTGACGCCAGTCCTCCATAATGCCTCGGATCTGTTCCAGGCCGTCCTTTCCTTTCAGCGTACGCGATTCCAGACACTCCTGGAAGTACCCGTGATCGGCGTACAGCTCCTGGAGAACATGGTAGAGCGTTTTGCCTTGGCTTTTGTAATAGGCGGCCGCTTCGCAGATCAACATCGAAGCCAGCACGGCGTCTTTATCGCGGCAATACGTTCCCGCCAAATACCCGTAGCTTTCTTCATAGCCGAACAGAAAGCGGTATTGCCCGGTTCGCTCGAATTCGGTCATCTTCTCGCCGATGTATTTAAACCCGGTGAGCGTATTCATCACCCGGACTCCGAAACTCTCGGCGATCGCCGCACCCATCTCGCTCGTAACGATTGTCTTGATCAGCACGCCGTTATCCGGAAGCTCCCCTCGCTGCTTCAAGCTCTCCAGCAAATAATGAGCCATGATCGCACCGGACTGGTTGCCGCTGAGCACGACATATTCCCCTTGGTCGTTTTTGACGACCGCACCCATCCGGTCGCAATCGGGATCGGTCCCGATCAGGATGTCCGCCTGTTTCTCCTTGGCCAGCGCAAGCGCCAAAGTGAACGCTTCCCGCTCTTCCGGATTCGGAGACTTGACGGTGGAGAAATTAGCGTCCGGCTGCTCCTGCTCCGGCACGATATGGACGTTCTTAAAACCAATCCGGTTCAACACGCTGCGTACCGCCAGATTGCCCGATCCATGAAGAGGAGTATACACCAGATGGAAACGGTCGCTGACCGATCGAATCACTTCCGGATGCAAGCTCATCTGGGCCACAGCGCTGATGAACGCTTCATCCACTTCTTCCCCGATCCACTCCAGAAGTCCTTCGGCCTCAGCCCGGCTGCGTTCCAGCCGCTTGACCTTCTCCAGCGCATCCACCGTCTGAATTTCCGCAAGGACGCGCTCCGCATCGCGGGGAACGAGCTGCCCTCCGTCGCTGCCGTACACTTTGTAGCCGTTATATTCAGGCGGATTATGACTGGCCGTGATGACAACGCCCCCGGTCGCTCCCAAGTGACGCACCGCAAAAGACAGCTCGGGAGTCGTGCGAAGCGATTCGAACACATACGCCTTCACTCCGTTACCCGCCAACACAAGCGCGGCTTCCAGGGCAAATTCGGGCGATTGGTTGCGGGAATCGTAAGCGATCGCTACGGAAGGCTGACCGGATGCAACCTGCTTCGCAAATTGGGCCAACCCTTGAGTCGCCTGGGCGACCGTATACCGGTTCATCCGGTTCGTGCCCGCTCCTATGACGCCTCTCAGTCCTCCCGTTCCGAATTCCAAATCGCGATAGAAGCGGTCTTCGATCTCTTTGTCGTTTCCTTGAAGGGAGCTCAGCTCCTGCCGGGTCTCGTCATCGATCAACGGATCGTTCAGCCACAGCTCGTATTTGGCCAGCGCTTGTTCCAAACTCAAATGCCATCTCTCCCGAACTCAATATCGTGCACGTAAACGCGTTACGTACCGGCTTACGGATTAGCCAGCGCGAACATCAGCTCGCCCTCGGCTACAATCTTCTCTCCTACTTTGGCGACGCCGCGGCATTTGGCGATCGACCCTTTCATCCGGGTAATCTCAGCCTCCAAGATCAGCGTATCGCCGGGCTTCACCTGTTCCCGGAAGCGGAAACCGTCGATACCGGCAAATAGTCCGATTTTGCCTTTATTCGCTTCCACCTTCAGCATCGCAACTCCTGCGACTTGAGCAAGCGCTTCGGCGATCAGGACGCCGGGCATAACCGGGTATCCGGGGAAGTGGCCTGCGAAGAACGGTTCGTTTACCGTTACATTTTTGAGACCAACTGCCCGTACCCCGGCCTCCACTTCCAAAATGCGATCCACGAGGAGAAACGGATAGCGGTGCGGTATCGTTTCCTGAATTTCCGTAATGTCCATCATCAATGTTTTTCCCCTTTCCCGTCTGCTGCTGTATAAAATGCCAACGGTTAACTTAAACTAGTGAATGTCCCTTCACGACCTGCAGTAGTGAAGGTTGATATAAGGGGGCATATGATGCGGACTCCGATACAGTCTATACATATGCTCCTTTTTATCGTTAATTCGCGGTGTCCGTTTCCCGGTTCAAAGCCAGGAACAAAACGATATAAATAGCCGATGCTATAAACGATACGCCGATAACAAACCACAGGTAGCCGACCGCGAACGAGAAATCAAAAAAGATAAACAGAAAGGCCATATAAAATAAAACAGTCGTAAGCTTCCCTAAGCTGTTGGCCGGCACCGTTCGCTTGCCCCGGAAATGGAAAAAAGCGGAGCCTGCGATCATGCCAGCATCACGGATAAACATAGCCACTGCGGCTTGCCACGGAATCATGCCGGATGCGAGCAGCGAGATAATCACGGTCAGCATCATGCATTTGTCGGCGAGCGGATCGAGCATTACGCCAACCTGGGTGATCTGTCCCCTCTTGCGGGCCAAATAACCATCCAATATATCGGTCGCCCCTGCCAGTACGACTATGAAAAAAGCCGTTTTGAGTTGATTCGTGCTGAAAAAGACGACGTATACCGGGATCAGCGCGAATCGACTTAACGTCAATAGGTTCGGCAAGTTCACCCGTTTCTCTCCCCCGAATCTTTCTTCCATACCCATCCATTATACCGTTGTTAACCCAAAAATAAAACTCCCCGTAGCGGGGAGTTAACGATCGTATAGTGGGTGCGAAGTCAGAACGGATACCGTGCCTTGGCTCCGTGATCCCAAGACCGCCTCCGCCAGCACAGTTGGTACATTCCGGCCCTGCACTAGCCGGCAAATACCAGATCGAACAGATGCTTCCAAGTATCCCATTCCCAGATGTCCGATCCTTCTCTGCCCCCGATGTAGGCGTATCCGAGCCAAAGTCCGACGACGACGGCAATTACGCATAGAACCGGCACTAGCAGCGCTCTCAGCAAGCCTAGCAGCAGCCTCACCCATCGCCGTCTCAGCTTTCGCTTCGGCTGCGGCTTCTCTTTGGCGTCCTGCTGGGGCTTTGCTTTTGCCTGACCGCTCGATACCGTTTTCGCCCCTCCCCCTACGTTCGGCTTTGGTTTGGAACGGACATCGGTATTATGTTCATTCATTGCTGGCCTCCTTAAAAAAAGCCGGATTAGCCGCGAAGCGAATTCGCCAAAGACATCATGTTGTCGGCGGATGTGAGAGCTTTGGCGTTAAGCTGGTACGCTCGCTGCGTCAACATCAGCTCCGTTATTTCTTCGGCCATATTGACGTTGGATTGCTCCAAAAATCCTTGATGCACTTTCACTTTGGCGGCTTCCGGGTTTTGTCCGTCGGTAGCGGCGACCCTTAGCACTTCCCCAAGGGCCGGGTCGATCTCGTCCGGCAGCGTGTACAGGTTATCGCCCAACTGCTGCAGCAATTGCGGACGAACGACCTGTACCAGCTTGAGCTGTCCGGCTGCAACAGGCGGCTGATCGGGCTGAAGGTCGTTATAGACCGAGATCGTGCCGTCCGACTCCACCGTAATCCGGCGGTTATTCGGTATCGCTATAGGCTCGTCGTTGGCATTCAGTACCAGATGGCCTTCTCTTGTCGTTAAATAAACGTTCTCGGTATCTCCCGGCTGCGGTTTAAGCGAGAACGCTCCGTCACGTGTCCACGCCGCCCGCTGTACCGGTTCGCCGTCCCCATCCAGAGAAGGAATGAGAATTTCGAACAAGGCGTCTCCCTCGATCGCCAGATCGGTAGGAGAGTCGGTTTGCTTCAGCGACCCCTGTGCCAGGATCGTCTGAATTTGACTGAGCTTGGCGCCCCAGCCTTGAGTTAAGCCGAGCGGGGACATGCGGCCCGCCTGCTGGAACGCTTCCGGCTGCCGCATCGTCGTGGTCAAAATATCGTGAAACGTCGCTTCTTGTCGTTTGAAGCCGGTTGTATTAATATTGGCCATATTATTAGAAATAATATCAAGCTTCTGCTGCAAACCCTGCATGGAGACGAATGAGTTGATCATCGAATGGTTCATAGGCCGTTACCCCTTCTACACTCTTCCGACTTCGTTCACGGCTTTTTCCAAGCTTTTGTCATAAGCTTGTACCGCTTTTTGATTGGCTTCGTACATCCGGGAAGCGGTCATCATATCGACCATCGCCTGAGCAGGGTCGACATTCGAGCTTTCCACAAAGCCCTGTCTCACTTCCACATTATCGCCCGCCGCCACCTGTACGACATTCCCGGCGTCTTCCGCCTCCACCCGCAGCAATCCCGATCCTTCCGGAATCATCCGGATCGGATTGTCTACGCGCGAGATCAGCATGCGGACCGGATTGTCCTCCGCGTCGAGAAGAGCTTGTCCATTCGTGGAATCCAGCAATTGGCCGAAGCGGTTGACGGTTATATTCGTGATCGGTATTTGTGTATCCAGATCGATCAATACGATCGGCTGCCCGTTATCCCGGAGGACTTGATATCCTTCGGCCGTGACAAGCTCGCCTTGCCCGTTAACGTTAAATTTACCGTTGCGGGTGTAGCGCTGCTCGCCCGCTTCATTCAGAACGGTGAAAAAAGCTTGCGGCTGGAAAATCCGCTGTCCGTCGTCCGTAATCGTTTTGCCGCCGTTAAACTGCATCCCTTCCACCTGAATATCGGACACGATGGCGAAATCAAACGGATTGGACGTCTCGCGGAGAACGCCCTGCACATTCACGGTCAGCGCTTCTTCCGCCAGCACGCCGGTATTCAGCCGCCCCCGGTTCACCATCTCCATCCCCGGCTTGCCCTCCATCAGCGCGATGAGCATCTCGGGAAAGGAACGGGATACGGCGCTGCCTTGCTTGAATCCGGGCGTATTGATATTGGCGATATTATTCGTGATCGTATCGTGCTTGCGCTGCTGCGACAGCATGCCGGATGCTGCGGTATACAATCCTCTTAGCATGGGGGAAGGCCTCCTCTATAGATCAACCGGAAGTGAAGCTCCGCTGCGTGCACATCCTTACGCCAGCTTCACGGAATCGGTATACTTACGCAAGAAAAACCGCCTTCGGCGAAAGCCTCCGGCTAATTTTTCCTGCTCGTTCTATATATCGGCACGATCACCCGAATTTTTTCTTTGTAACTTTATCCAGATTATCCAACATAATTCCAGTTCCGCGAACGACGCAGCTCATCGGGCTGTCGGCGACGAGGACCGGAACCTTCAACTCGTCTGCGAGCAATTGGTCGAGACCGTGCAGCAGCGCTCCGCCGCCGGTCAAAATCACGCCGCGGTCGATAATATCCGCCGACAATTCCGGAGGCGTCCGCTCCAGAACGACTTTGGCCGCGGATACGATCGAAGATACCGATTCCCACAACGCTTCCTTCACTTCGTCGGAACGGATCGTTACCGTTTGCGGCAGACCCGATACCATATCCCGGCCCCGGATGTCCATCTCTTCCTTGCGCGTATCGGAATACACCGTTCCGATCTTCAGCTTGATATCTTCCGAAGTCCGTTCCCCGATCAGCAGCTTGTACTTCGACTTTATGTATTTCATAATCGCGGCGTCGAACTTGTCCCCCGCGATTTTGATGGAAGATGAGGTTACGATGTCTCCCATGGACAATACGGCGACATCGGTCGTCCCGCCGCCAATATCGACCACCATATTGCCGCTAGGCTGGAATATATCCATTCCAGCCCCGATTGCTGCGGCCTTCGGTTCCTCTTCCAAATAAACTTCCCTTGCGCCGCTCCGCTCCGCTGCTTCGCGAATCGCTTTTTGCTCAACGGACGTAATGTTGGCAGGCGCACAAATTAATATCCGCGGGTGGCTGTACCAGCGCTTCCCCCCGACCTTCGATATAAAATGCTTCAGCATCAGTTCCGTAATCTCAAAGTCAGCAATGACGCCATCCTTCAGAGGACGGATCGCCACAATATTGCCGGGCGTACGCCCAACCATCCTGCGCGCTTCTTCCCCGACAGCGAGAACCCGCTTAGCATCGCTTTCAATAGCGACGACGGACGGTTCATCCAAGACGACGCCCCGTCCCTTTACATGAATAAGTACGTTAGCCGTTCCTAAATCGATTCCGATATCTTTGCTAATCATCCTACAATCCTCCCGAGAACGTTACGGTGCCATGCCGACCTCGCATGACGTCACTTGTACCGTCCGCGGGCGAATTTGATCCGTGGCATTCCTGCTTACACATAAGTATACCTATTTCGACAACTTTTTCAAAACTCCTCTTTTTGTAGGAATAATTAGACAGAGTAAAAGTTGAGGCGGCGGGCTACCTGGCCGTAACCAGATGATCGGCAGGCTTCTGCTGGCGGCTCCGTTTGTACTTGACCTTCGTCGCTTCTCCTCCCCGTAAGTGCCGGATCGACTTGTGGTACTCGAGAATCAATTTTACCTGGTTGGCCAGTTCCGGATTGATCTCGGGCAGCCGTTCCGTCAAATCTTTATGAACCGTGCTTTTCGATACTCCGAATTCCTTGGCAATCGTACGGACCGTCTGCCTGGTTTCCACTAGACTGCGCCCGATCTTGATCGTACGCTCTTTGATGTAATCGTGCACGCCCCTCGCCTCCCTACTCGAGTTGGTTTGGTACAGTATATGAGGGGCAGGGCCATATATTCTTTGTTTCCAAGCCTGACAAGCTTGCCTGTTCAATTATTTTTGGAAAATCCCCCGTACATACGCGATACCATTTCCTTCCCAACAAAAAAAGCGGAAGAAAATCCTTCCGCTTTCGTCTAACATTTCGGCTAAATGCTTCCAGCTTGTTACTCGATAATCAGCGATTCCGGGTTAACAGGCGATCCGTTTTGGCGAACTTCGAAGTGAACGTGAGTGCCCATTTCCTTCTCCAGCTCGTTACGTCCGGCAACGGCGATGATGTCGCCCTTCTTCACTTGAACGTCCTTGGCCACTTTAACGTCCGACAAGCTTTGGTAAATGGAAACCGTTCCGTCTTGATGCGTAATTTCGACCAGTTGGCCGACGATCGGATCTTTTTCGACACGGGTTACTTTTCCGCTCATAGCGGCCAGTACGTCGAACGGCTGATCGTCTTCACGACCTAGATCCACCCCGACATGCGGCGTAAGCGTATCGCCATACTCGATCATAGCGGCTTGGCGAACTTCATGGGAAGCTTTCGTGTCGAAGAAATGCAGCAGCACTTCAACTTCGTTTTTGTCTTTCACCGGCCATTGCATCGTTTCGGCAGTTGCGGCTACAGGCAGAGCATCCGGCTTGTCAGTGGGACCCGATACGTCCTGCGTCTTCGAGACGCCGAGACCGAGGTCTTGTTCGGACAAGTTCTTGACGCCCGAATCCGTGTAGACCCACATTAACGTTAAGATAATTGCCGCTGCTGCCATGTACGTCGCCGGAAACACCCACTTCTTGGCTAACAGTCGCTTCCAACTGGAAGGCTTTACGGCTCCATCGGTCGATTTTGGAGCACTCTCTTCGGTCTTCAATTCTTGTTCTTTGTTTTGATCACTCATGTTATATCACCTCAGTCACCATTGTTGCCAGATCGCTAGGTTTTATACGTGAGGTGATAGTTTTTTGCCGTTTCCTTTTAAAAAATTTCCGCCTGCATCAACACTTTGCTTAAGCGGACGGTCCTAGTAAAGCCGATACGCGGCCCAGCTCTACCCCCTGATAATAGTATTTGAGAATCGTCTCCGCATTTTTCCCTTCCTTGGCCATCCCGTTCGCGCCCCATTGGCTCATACCGACGCCATGTCCGTATCCGTATGTCGTGATCTCAATCCGCGAGCCGCTTATTTTCCAGGTGAATTGCGAAGAGTTCAGCTCCAGCTTCTCCCGCATCTCCCTGCCGGTAAAAGACTTCCCGCCGGCCGACACCGTTTTGATCCGATGCCCGGACGTCGTCGCCAGCACCTTCATCGCTCCGCTGCCGGTTGCGGCGGCCGGTACGGACGTAATGCCGAGTTTCTTGAAAAATTCCTGTAGACTCATGGTTTTCGTCTCCATATATTTCGGAGAAAGTTCTTTGTCCCATGGGCTCGGTACGCTGCGCAAGTACGGGATATAGTCCCTCCAGTATTCCTCCGAGTTTTCCGTGTACCCGTTGCTGGTGGAGAAAAACGAAGCTTGTATCGGCTTGCCTTGATACGTTACGACCACTCCCGCCGTCTCGTTGACGGCGCGATTCAGCTTGTCCAGCCGTGATGGATAATCGGCCTCTCCCCAGTTCGCCTTCATTTGTTCCTCGCCGATATACGCTTGATGGGCTACCGTATCGGTAACGACCGCTCCTTGAACCGGCACTTGAGAGGAGTCGCCCTCCAGAAGCCGCTTGACAATATATGTCCGTGAAGCGATCGCCTGGGCCTTTAACGCTTCGAACTCGAAATTCGCCGGCATTTCGGCAGCCACTACATTGCGGACATACGTCTCCAGCGGCACTTGGTCGATCTTTTGTTCCCGGGTCAAATAGATCGGTACGAGCAAAGGCTTGGTCTGCTGCTCCAGCCGGGTCTGCGGGAAGTCTGCCGTGCTCAAAACGCTGACGGACCCGCTCCTTTTCGCTACGATCCCCGGCAATAACAGCGTTACGGTCAGCAGCGCGGCGGCGATCGTAGTTGCGGGCAGCCACGGCTGAATGGAAGTACGGTTTCTCATCAGGTTCCTCCGTAAAATGAATAGGATCGGCTGTTCTAGCGATCTTTGCTTTCATTTTATGAGAGGAGTAGAGCTCATAGAACCTGTTCCGGCCCTCACTTGCAATCCGTGATAGAAAAGAAAAAACCGGCTTCACTTTACTAGTGAGTGCCGGTCGGCTGTCCCATAACGATAGGGGGTTGTCGATTTAAGCCCATGTGGGCTGTATGGAAAAGATTTTCATTTCCTGGGCCACTTGCTCGGTCTGTTCCTCCGGCTCGTAGCGACGAATGTCCGCTCCCAATTCACGAAGCTTGCGCTCGATATCGACATAACCCCTGTCGATATGATGAACGCCAGTGATCTCGGTCTCGCCGTCGGCAACCAAAGCCGCCAAAATCAATGCCGCGCCTGCGCGCAAGTCGGTAGCGCATACTTTGGCTCCGCGGAGCTTGGTATTGCCGCTTACGATAGCGGTGCGGCCGTCCACCTTGATCTGTGCCTGCATGTTGCAAAACTGCTCCACATGCATAAACCGGTTCTCGAACACGGTCTCCGTAACGATGCCGGTCCCGTCCGAGACGGTAAGCAGCGCCATCATCTGAGACTGCATATCGGTCGGAAATCCCGGATACGGCAACGTCTTCACATCCACTGCCCGCAGCGGCCGGTCAATCGATACGAGCAAGCCGTTCTCGTCTTCCCCGATCGTCACTCCCATTTCCTGAAGCTTGGAGATAACCGGCCTGAGATGATCCGCAATCGCTCCTTCGATATAGACCGTGCTGCCGGATATCGCCGCAGCGATCATAAACGTGCCCGCTTCGATCCGGTCCGGAATTACTGTATGTACCGTGCCTTGCAGACTTTCCACTCCGTCGATCCGGATCACTCCGGTTCCCGCTCCCCGAATCCGGGCGCCCATCGCATTAAGGAAATTAGCCAAATCGACAATTTCCGGTTCGCGTGCGGCGTTCTCGATCAGGGTTGTTCCTTCCGCCAAAGTCGCAGCCATCATAATGTTCTCGGTCGCCCCTACACTGGCCACGTCCAAATAAATTTTAGCTCCGCGCAAACGGCCTTTCACCCGGGCTTCGATATAACCCTGTCCGAGTCCGATCTCGGCGCCCATCGCCTCAAAGCCCTTCAGATGCTGGTCGATGGGACGAGTCCCGATCGCACATCCTCCCGGCAAGGCGATCCGCGAATATCCCGTTCGGGCGAGCAGCGGACCCATGACCAGAAACGACGCTCTCATTTTGCGCACCCACTCGTAAGGGGCTTCGCACGATTCCAGCTGTTCGGCATTGACCCGAATCGTCTCATTATAATAATGGACACGTGCACCCAGCGATCTGAGGACGTGACTGATGGTCATGACGTCATCTAGAGGCGGCGCGTCATGAATGACGCACTCCCCTTTCGTAGCCAGCAACGATGCCGCGATAATCGGAAGCACGGCGTTTTTGGCTCCGCTAATTTTGATCCTACCCGACAATCGCTTGCCGCCGCGGACGATTATTTTGCTCATCTTGTTCCCCTCCGCGTTTCCAATGCCCAACGTTCAGTTTACACCCGGGGTCTAACCGTGACAACTGTAAATTCGTGGCTCCCGTCGTGCATACAGCTAAAGATTTCGTAGCCGCTTCTCAATTTGGAACGGTGGCTTACGCATCTAATCAATATATTTCGGTGTATTACCATTGTTGACAACATACGACATTGTTATTCGGTAGTGTTAAAACATCCCTTTGAGCAACGTCGACCAGTTGTAATAATCAAGCACGAATCGCGCGATCTGGTAACCAAGGGCGATCGACAGAAGCACTTGCAGCATTTTGGCGGGAGCGCTTCGCGGCTGCTTGACGAACAGATCGAAGCGGAACTGCTGCAGCGCCCACCAGGATAACCCGATACAGAGCAATACGACGGTAATAGAGACAAGCCCCGTCATTCCCATGGAGAATTCCAAGGCATTCGAGATGTCCATCCGATTCGATCATCCTTTCCTCCGGAAGCGCAGCTTCGCGGTTTGGCAAGCCGTGCTTCAATTATCGGTTCATAATTCTCTGCAGCATAACCGTAAACTCTGCCCGAGTCGTCGACACATCCGGACGGAACGTACCGTCGTCATAACCGGTAAGCCAGCCTTCCGCCTTCATTTGCTTCAAAATCGGAAGCGCCCAGAAGTCATGTCCGATATCGGTAAAAGGAACATCCCCGCGCAGCTTGCCGCCGAGCCGGAGCGCCTTGGAGAACAGCGACGCCATCTCCACACGGCTCAGCTTGCCGTCAGGATCGAATCGGCCGTCCGGATATCCTTGCACCACACCGGCTTGCAGCGCCTTCGATACACTGTCGTAAGCCCAGTGGCTTTCAGGCAGATCCGGAAAAGTGACAGGGCGTTTCTTCGAATATTCAAACGCTTTAACAAGGAGAGTCACGGCTTCCGCGCGTGATATACTCGCTTCCGGGCGAAACGTATAATTGCCGTAGCCCTCTATGATTTTCGCTGCGGACAAATCGACGATCGCATCCTGCGCCCAATGACCGGTTATATCGGTAAAGCCGCCCACCAGTACATCCGTATGCAGGCGCAGCCGGTACAGTTGTTCCTGAAAGGCTTCATCCGGAGTCATACGGACATAATAGGTCCCGGCATTTAGCGGAATCGACATCGCAAGTTTGCCGGTGGTCCGGTCGCTTGTCTGGCTTACGACCGGGGAAAGTGCGTTCGTCTGTAAAACAGCAGTTACTTGCCGGCCGATCGGAATATCCGTCATCGAGAAATCCACGAGGCTGCGTTCTGCGATCGTGAATTTGAAATAATCGATATCCGTCGACCGGTCAAACACTCCCTCGTATTCTGTATCCGTATGGAGGACCGTTGCCTGGTACGGACGATCATTCGGTTCGTTCGGGTCCATATATTTCGGCTCGTATACGATTTCGAGCGTATATTCCCCAATTGTAGCTTCAGGCGTTACCTTACCGGCCTTAAAATAATAAGTGCCCGGAAAAGCCTGGAACGAATGCGACTCGAACTCCCCGTCGTCGTTGTCGTCGATCGTAACGCCCCGTTCGCTCTTCTTCTGAACCGTTAATATCGGATCCATCCGCTTCGTGTCCGGAGTGAGCGTTACCGTTACGTTGCCCGACTGTTCGAACGTCATCGAGAACCAGTCCTCGTCGCCTTCCCTATCAAAGGTTCCTTTTACCGATTGGCTTCGCGGAGCCAGCTTAAAAGCTTGATATTGACGATCGTTATCTTCAAAAGAATCGCGATAAATGGAAAAATGGCTAGTCAGACGGTAAGGCCATAACACCGGTTCGCTGCTATTCTCGAATTGGAGCGCGATCCGGTTTATTCCTTGGGATACTTTCAACTGTACGTACTTGCCCGGTACTGCCTTATACGCATAAACCCCCGCTGATCCGACATGAGTCAGCTTCACATCCGACGGCACAGGCGCATCCGAGAGCAGCATCATATGAAGCGTCCCGTCATACGGAACATCGATATAAAACCAGTCGACATCGGTCCCGCCGCTCAGTTCGGCGGAAATCATCCGGCCGGCCGTATAAGGCTTCGCTTCCGCCCTGCTGTTATTCGGTTCATACATGTCCGGCAGGAGCGGTTCGTTCCAGGCCCGATCCACCCGCAACAAGCCGTACCCAGTGCGCTCGTCCCATCCGGCTTCGCCGATATCGTCCGCCGTCTGCCGCAGCAGGCTGCGCACCTCATGGGCCTTCATATACGGGTACTTCGCCCATATCATCGCAGCAGCGGCCGCCACCTGCGGTGCAGCCATCGACGTGCCGTCCTGATACTCGTACTTATTTCCGATAGCGGTAGTAAAAACAGACCAAGGCGCAACCAGATCCAGTTCCGGCCCGTAGTTCGACCGTTCCTCAATCGCGTTATTTTCACCCACGCCTCCAACCGCCAGCACAGTCGGATAGGCAGCCGGATAACGGACATTGCGTCCTTCATCGTTGCCCGTAGCCGCGATCAGCATTACATTATGATCTTCCGCGTATTGTACAATTTCCTGCAAATAAGCGTCGTTGCGCAGAAGTCCGACGGATAACACGACAATTTTGGCCCCGTTGTCGACCGCATAACGAATACCTTCGCCCAGCTTGTCCTCGTCCCCGCGACCGCTAGGCTCCAACGCCTTGATCGGCATAATGCTGGCTTTCCACAGCATCCCCGCTACACCCTTGCTATTGTTCACGACAGCTGCGATAACTCCGGCTACATTGGTCCCGTGTCCGTTGTCATCGCGCGGCGGTATGTTCGGTTGAATCAGATTAACGCCAGGCACCAGATTGCCCTTCAGATCGGCATGGCTCAGATCCACGCCCGTATCGACTATAGCAATAACTACCGATTCCGTTTCCGTTCCGCTAACCTCTTGCCAGACGTCGATAGTATGAGTTCTCTGCAAATACGTTTGTTTATCGATAAAAGGGTCATTGGAAGCCGCGGCCGAGATCCCGACCTTCCGGTTGGGCACAATATACTGCACACCCGGAGAGTTTTCCCATTCCGCCAGCCACTCGGCACTGTTCACGCCCGCTCCCGGACGCGCTACTACTGTGCCGGACAAGCCATACTCCCGCTCGATCATACTTTTCGCTGTAAACGTCGGATCGGGGCTCCCTTTCCACTTTATAATATAGGTGGATGAATCGGCCGCTTCCGTTATTGCCGGGGAAATAGTCGGCAAGGCCGCTTCCGCCCGATTCGGCAGCCAAAATGAGTATAGGTCCAGCGCAACCCATACAATCGCAAATAAACCGATCCACGCTAAACGCTTCCGCCCGTTTCGTATCATGGATGTTGTCCTCTTCATGTCATTCTTGATTTTGTCCGAACGTATACATTTCGCCATTATGCCGGACATCCCTTTCCATTGTAACAAAATCGGTTCGAAAGGCCTACCCGATTCATGGTTGGAATATAGGGTTGCTTCACTCATCGCCATTAAATTTGGTTATTCGCCACAATGAATACGCTATCTTTTTAACCCGGTTTACTCTTCGTTAAACTTCCCCGATTCCAATTAAGAGAAAATACTGCTGCGTCGATTTACTCTTTAAAAAAAGAAAACCCCCTCCGGTTCCCCGGAAGGGCTGCAAACGGACAAGCTATACAGTTAACTGATAAACAAATCGATCGGTACGCTGAAAATCGTCTCGATATAACGGAGCACCACATGCGGGAAAAATCCGGTCAACAGCGTAGCCGCCACGCAGACCCAAACCGTAATTTGCGCGGTTGGCGAAGACTTGATCTCCGCTTCGACTTCGCCCGACCTCAGGAACATTTGCCGGATGATGCTGAAATAGTAATAAAACGAAATGACGCTCGTACCGATCATAATGGCGGCAAGCCAGTAATGCTGCAGCTGCAAAGTACCGAGCATAATGTACAGCTTCCCGAAAAATCCGCCCGTTACCGGAAGGCCGGCCAGCGACAAAATCAGAACGACCATCGCCACCGCAGTCGCCGGCGCCCGGTAATACAAGCCGGCGAAGGCCGAGATGTCCTCGCTTCTGGATGAATCGCTGACGATCATATACACGGCGATCGCTCCGATGTTCATGAACAGATAAGCGATCAGGTAGAAGAACATTTCCGAGAAGTTCGAGAAGTGCACCATGCCGAACTGTGTGCCGATCGGCACCAGCAGGTAACCTGCATTCGCGATCCCGGAATAGGCGAGCAGCCTCTTCATGTTTTTTTGACGGAGCGCTATGAAGTTACCGAATATCATAGCTGCCGCGGCTACCACCATCGTCGCCGTGAAGGCGTCGGTATGGATCTGCTGGCTGATCAAGCCGCCCAGGCCGAACACGCTGTACAGCACCCGGAACGTAATCGCAAAACCGGCTGCCTTGGATACGACCGCGAGATATGCCGTAACCGGCGTCGGCGAGCCTTGGTAGACGTCAGGCGCCCACATGTGGAACGGAGCCGCCGCAATTTTAAAGCCGAAACCTGCCAGCAGCAGGAAGAAGGAGACGTAAATCAACGGCTCGAACGCAGCGTAGTTGGCTGAAAGCGCCCGATTGATCTCCGCCAGGTTCGTCGATCCGGACATCCCGTACAAGAACGACATTCCGTACAGGATTACGGCGGACGAGATGCCTCCCATGACTACGTACTTAAACGCCGCTTCATTAGATGAAAACGACTTCTTGCGCATGCCGACCAGTACATAAGAAGTGATGCTAAGCAGTTCGAGCCCGACGAACAGGGTGATCAGATCGCCGGAAGACGCCATGACCATCGCACCGATCGTAGCCGGCAGGAACAAGTAATAAAATTCGCCCTTGTGCGGGATTTCGTCTTCTTTCACATTGCCGATGCTCATGAACAAAATAAGCGCCGTTCCGCCAAGGAAAAGCAGTTTAAACAAATTCGCGTAATCGTCGACCCGCCAGCTGCCGCCCAGCAGCGATACAGGCTCCGTGGGCAGGACGAGCCCGGTAGCATCGTCGATGCGGTTCAGAGCGCTAATATCCCCCAGGACAAACACAGCCGATATGCCGACGGACACCAGCGCCAGCCAGCCCAGAACGGTACGGTTGAACGAGCGGGGCATAAATAAATCGAGCAGCGACAGGACGATTGCTGAGATGACCAGGGTCAACTCAGGCGCCAGATGAACGAGGTCCCCCGCCGTCAAACGTTGAAGTTGATCCATGGTCTACCCTCCCATCTTCACGATGTTGTGAATCCATTCGTCGATACTGCTTACGGTTTGCTGCAGCGGTTCGCTCAGCACGGCCGGATAAATCCCGATCAGTACGATGAACGCAGTCAGAGTAATCATCGGCACCGCCTCCACCAGTCTGGCGTCCCGAAGCCCTTTGTACGCCTCCGGTATCGGTCCGTAGCTGATCTTCATAACCCCGCGAAGCACATATACGGCCGTAAAAATAATGCCCAGCACTCCGATCACCGTAACGATCGGCATCGTCTCGAACAGGCCGAGGAAAGCCATGAACTCGCTAATGAAACCCGACAAAAGCGGGAGTCCGAGCGACGCCATGCCGCCGAGCATCAGGAAGCCGCAAATGAACGGCAGCGATGCCGACAAACCGCCCAGTTTTCTCACTTCCGTCGTTTCCGTTCTCTCGTACAAGCTTCCTACGAGCAGGAAGAACAGCGCCGATATGAGTCCGTGGGATACCAGCTGGAAGATGGCCCCTTTTAGCCCGATTTCGTTAAACGCCGCAAGACCGAGAAGGACGATCCCCATATGACTAATACTGGAGTAAGCCAAAATCAGCTTGAAATCGGTTTGGCGCAGAGCGAGTATCGCACCGTACAAAATATTGATAACGCCCAGAATCGCTATCACCAGCGCCGCCCCATGGGCCTGCACCGGAAACAGCATAATGCCAAAGGTTAGCAAACCGTAGGCGCCCATCTTCAGCAAAATGCCGGAGTGGATCATAACGACCGCCGGGTGCGCTTCCGTATGCACTTTAAGCATCCACGTATGGAACGGGAAGATCGGCAGCTTGATGCCGAATGCGATGAGCAGCATGATGAACAGCGTCCACTTCATCGTCTCGCTTAAATAAAACGGATTGTCCGGGAACATCTCCGGCCCGGCATGAATCAGCGAAGCTTGGTCGGCAAACAAGTTTTTCGTAATAACGTCCAGGCTGCCGCTGTAATAGAAGGAGGTCGCGTCGCCTACCGTCTGCATCGTAAACCCGGCCGTATTGACGATAATGAAAAACGCCAAAATCATGACGGCCGAACCGATCCCGTTATAAATCAAAAACTTGTTGGCCGCCCGCTCCCTGTCCATATAACCCCATATTCCAATCAGGAAAAACATCGGAATGAGCGTAAGCTCGAAGAACAGGAAAAACAAAAACAAATCACGAGCCATGAATACGCCGAACATCCCGATCTCCAGCAGCAGAAACCAGATGTAAAACGCCTTCCATCGTTTCTTCACATGCACGGAGGCGAAAGCCGCCATAGCGGTTACAAGTGCGGTCAAAAATACGAGCGGCAGAGACAGGCCGTCGATCGCCAGCGTGTAGTTAAACTCGTAAAAAAATTCTTTCAGCGAGCTCAGATCGTCGCCGATTTCTTTATTCAGCGGAACTTTGATCCAGTTCGCATTTTCCTTATACTGCATATCGGCCGTGTCGTGCTGAAAGTCGGCGTACAACAGCGCTGCCAGTACAAGCGGTATTAGAGTAGCAACGATCGCCGTCGTCTTCAGCGCCCTGCCGTTATGCTTCGGAATAAGCAGCAGCGCAATAATGCCGAGCAGCGGCGAGAAGAGGATGGTCGACAGAATGGGCCAACTACCAAACATTCAAAAACCTCCTCCCGGCGAACACCAGCATCAGGACGACGATACCGAGCAGCGTAACGAGCCCGTACGTCTGCACCTGGCCGTTCTGCAGCCGCGACCCGACACGGCCCAGCCCGGATACAGCCGAAGCGCTAAGCCGGACGATGCCGTCCACAACATAATGATCGAACAAGGTGAGCACGTTGCCGAGCGCTTTTACCGGTTTTACGATAATCAGGCCGTACAACTCGTCGATGTAATATTTCCGCTCCACGAGCTGGTGCAGCCAAGGCGCGCCATTCGGAATGGTATCCGCGGAGATGCTCTTTTTGACGTACATCAAATATCCGAGTCCGATTCCAAGCAAGCCGACAACAGTCGACAGCGTCATAACCAGCGCCGCATTGTGCTCTTCGGCCGCTTTACCGGTCAGCCATTCTCCGAACCAGCCGTTAAACGGAGTCATCAGGAAGCCCGCTCCTACCGCAAGGACGGCAAGGACGATCAACGGAACCGTCATCACGGCCGGAGACTCGTGAGCGTGCTGGTGCTGCGTGCCTCTAGGCTTGCCCGTAAATACGAGAAAGAACAGCCGGGACATGTAAAACGCGGTGAAGAAAGCGGCAATCAGTCCGACCGCAAACAATCCGTAATGTCCGCTGTAATAAGCTTCGGACAGGATCACGTCCTTGGACCAAAAGCCGGAGAACGGCGGAATTCCCGATAAAGCCAGAGCCCCGATCGCGAACGTCCAAGTCGTAATTTTCATCTTGGACGACAGTCCGCCCATTTCAAATATGTTTTGCGTATGTACGGCATGAATGACGCTGCCCGCTCCAAGGAACAGAAGCGCCTTAAAAAATGCATGGGTGAACAGGTGGAACATTCCCGCCGATATCGTGGCGCTGACGCCGAGCGCCATCATCATATACCCGAGCTGACTGACCGTTGAGTAGGCGAGCACCCGTTTAATATCTTTTTGAGCAACGCCGATCGTAGCGGCAAAAATTGCGGTGAAGCCTCCCACGTAAGCCACCGTTTCCAGAGCGGCTGGAGAAGCGGTAAAAATATCGAATGTCCGTGCCACCAGGTACACGCCGGCCGCAACCATCGTTGCCGCGTGAATCAAGGCGCTGATCGGCGTCGGACCTTCCATAGCGTCCGGCAGCCATGTATGCAGCGGAAACTGGCCGGACTTGCCCACGGCGCCTACGAAGATAAGCAGCGCAATCCAGGTTGCCGTGCCTTCAGAGATTCGGCCTTCGGCAAACGCATTATGAATGCTGGAGAAATCGAGCGCATGCCCCGGCATATTCCAGTAGAGGAGCAAGATCGCGATCAATAAGCCGACGTCGCCGATTCTCGTAATAATAAACGCTTTCTTGGCCGCCGCCTTCGCTTCCGGCTTGAAGTACCAGAAGCCGATGAGCAGGAACGAGCCGAGACCGACCAATTCCCAGAAAATATACAACTGAAGTATATTTTCCGACATAACCACGCCCAGCATGGCGAACGTAAACAAGGCGACGTATCCGTAAAAGACCGATATCCGATCGTCTCCGTGCATATATCCTTTGGAGTATAAATTAACCAGCAAGCTGACGAGCGACACGATAATCAGCATGAGCGCGTTCAGGTTGTTGATCTCGAACCCCATAGCAAGCGAATATTCGCCAAGCTTGAGCCATTCCAAGCTGTTCCACGTGTAATCTTCCGTTCCACTTCCAAGACGCTCCACGAATATGAGCACCGACACGATGAAAGAGGCTAGTGTCGCGATAATCCCGACGTATGCTCCGCCTTCCTTCCACTGTCGGCCTGCGGCGAGC
Organism: Paenibacillus sp. MAH-35; assembly: GCF_058135425.1. Classification (NCBI taxonomy): domain Bacteria; kingdom Bacillati; phylum Bacillota; class Bacilli; order Caryophanales; family Paenibacillaceae; genus Paenibacillus; species Paenibacillus sp. MAH-35. The sequence continues at coordinate 46,546 of NZ_JBYUPU010000033.1, read as the reverse complement.
AGAACGAGAAACGCGAGAAGCGGAAACAGAGGAACGAGCCAGGCGATTTGTGCGTACGATTCCATCGTTGATCCTCCTCACTTTCTCAATTCGTTCATGTCGTCCACATTCGAAGTGCCCTTGTTCCGGTAGAGCGTAATTAGGATCGCGATCCCGATCGCAACTTCCGCGGCCGCTACCGTCATATTAAAGAGAGAAAAGATCTGGCCTTGAAAAGACGGAGCCACTCCGTACTTGGAGAACGCCACAAAGTTCAAATTGACGCTGTTGAGCATAAGCTCGATCGACAACAGGACGATTACGGCATTTTTCTTCGTTAACGCCCCATACAACCCGACGCAGAACAAAATCGCGCCTAAGGTCAGATAAGGCAGAATCGGTTCGCTCATCCTACTCTTCCTCCCTCTTGGCCAGGATGATCGCGCCGATGAACGCGACGGTAAGCAGAATCGACATCAGCTCGAACGGGATGACTTGCTCGGTGAACAGCCGCTTCCCGATCTCAAGCGTATTGTCTTCCGGCGTCGCGAGCTCCCCTTTCGGGAACGACACATTTTGGAAGGCATAGAACAGGATACCGAATAGTCCGGCAATTCCGATCCACAGCCCGATATGATGCCAGCGGCGTTTATCCTCCGGCTCTTCGCCCTTATGGCGGGTCATCACGATACCGAAGATCATCAGGATCGAGATGCCGCCCGCATAGACGAGAACTTGCGCCATTGCCAGAAATTCTGCTTCCAGCAGCACATAGAGACCGGCGAGACTTAAGAAAGTGACGGCTGCCGAGACGACCATCGAGACGACCTTCGTGAAGCTGATCATAAAGATCGCGCCGCCGATGGCGAGCAGAGCGAACACGAAAAACATCACGTTGGCACCGCTCGAGAAAAAGTCTGCAATGTTACCCAGCATCTTTTTTGGCTCCTCCCTTAGGTGCCGCCGAATTGTTTTCTTTCCGCACGTTCGTGTTGTTTTGGTGCAGCCAGTCCATGTTTTTGTACAAATCGTCGCGGCTGTACGTGCTAAGCTCAAAGTTGTTCGTCATGACGATCGCTTCGGTCGGACAAACCTCGGTACACAAGTCGCACAGGATGCAGATTTCAAAGTTGATATCGTACGTATCGATAACCAGCTTCATTTTGCTTTCCGGATCGGGGTTCTTTTTGCCGGTCAGCGTGATGCATTCCGTTGGGCATACCCGCGCGCACTGATTGCATACGATGCATTTCTCCGGGTCGAAGTGCTGGATGCCGCGGAAGCGGTCCGGCAGCTCCAAAGGCACGTCGGGGTAGGCATAGGTGACCTTCTTCTGCATCATCGTCTTGAATGTAAGCCCGAGCCCTTTGACTATCCCTTTCATAGGTCGTTCCCCCTCAATCACGTGCGACAGACCGGAGTCGGTTCCGGTCTCTCGTACTGTTCGGTAATGTTAACGCAAGATCTCCTTCACGATCGCCGTAATAAAGATGTTGGCGAGCGCAAGCGGCAGCAGCACTTTCCAGCCGATCCCCATCAGCTGATCGATACGGACGCGCGGCAGCGTGGCCCGCAGCCAGAACATGAAGAAGACGCAGAACGACATTTTAATTAAAAACCACAAAATCCCGGGCACAAAGTCCAGGAACGGGAACGGCGCATGCCATCCTCCCAGAAACAATACCGTCGTAAGCGCTGCGATTGCAAACGTATAGACGTACTCCGCCAACATGAAGAAAGCGAAACGGAATCCGCTGTATTCAACGTGGTAGCCGGCCACCAGCTCGGACTCCGCCTCCGGAAGGTCGAACGGCGTACGGTTCAGCTCGGAGATGGCTGCCACAATAAATACGGCGAACCCGATAATTTGCGGAAGGAAGTTCCATTCCCAGAACCAGTTGCCCTGCGCCTCGACGATCTTGCGCATATTCAGGCTTCCGGTCATAAGGATAACGCCTACCATGGACATGACAAGCGGAATTTCATAACTGATCATCTGCGCTGCGGAACGCATGCCGCCGAGCAGCGAGTATTTATTGTTGGACGCCCAGCCCCCAAGCACGATCCCGATCGTGGAAATACTGGACAAGGCGGCGTAATACAGCAGCCCTACATTCAGATCGGCAAACTGCCAAGTTTTCGTGAACGGAAAGGTAGCAAGCACGGCAAAGGCCGGGACGAACGTAATCGCCGGCGCAAGGATAAACAGCTCGCGGTCCGCTTTTTTCGGAATTGTATCTTCCTTAAGAAGCAACTTCAGAACGTCTGCGACGGTCTGCAGAAGACCAAGCGGTCCGGTCCGGGTCGGTCCGTGCCGCATCTGCATCCAGCCGATCACCTTCCGCTCGAAATAAATCGCGTATGTGACATAACCGAGTATGAGAAGCAGGAATAACACCGCAACAGCGAACATAATGCCGAAGTTCGCCCAAGTCAGTTGTTCGGCTAACAAACTAAGCATCAGCCATCCACCTCCCCGAGGACGATGTCGATTCCGCCCAAAATCATGATCATATTGGCCATCGGCTGGCCAACAAGCAGCTGCGGCAATATTTGCAGATTAACGAACGACGGACGGCGGAATTTCAGCCGGTACGGCTTATCTTTTCCCTTAGATACGATGTGGCAGCCGATCTCTCCGCGCGGCGATTCGATCCGGACGTAAGCTTCGCCCTCCGGGGGACGGATCACCCGCGGCACTTTCCCCATCGTCTCGCCTTCGGCCGGGAACTGCTCGATCGCCTGTTCCAGTATCCGCAGCGATTGGCGGATCTCCTCCAGCCGGACCAGGTAACGGTCGTAGCAATCTCCGTTCTGGCCTACCGGAACGTCGAAGTCGAAGCGGTCGTAGATGCTGTAGGGCTGGTCTTTCCGCAAATCCCACTTCACCCCGGTGCAGCGCAGGTTCGCTCCGCTCAGCCCCAGATTGATCGCTTCCTCGGCCGAATATTTGCCGACACCTTTAATCCGCGCCAGGAAAATTTCGTTTCCGCTGACCAGGTTGTCATAGACTTTCAATTGCCCGTGCATATACGCCACGAACGCACGCACTTTCTCGATCCACCCCGGAGGAGCATCCCACTTCACTCCGCCTACCCGCATATAGTTGTAAGTGAGCCGGGCTCCGCACAGCTCGGTGAACAGGTCGACAATCGTCTCCCGGTCCTTAAAGGCAAACAGAAACGGGCTGAGCGCGCCAATATCCAGCAGGTACGTGCCCCACCATACCAGATGGCTCGCAACCCGCTGCAATTCCATGACGATAAGGCGCAAATATTGCGCCCTCTCCGGTATTTCCAGCTGCATCATCGTCTCTACGGCGTGACAGAGCACATAATTGTTGGTCATCGCAGATACGTAATCCATCCGGTCGGTATAAGGAATAATTTGCGTGTAGGTCAAATCTTCCGCAAGCTTCTCCGTTCCCCTGTGCAAATATCCGATTACAGGCGTAGCCTCCGTGATCACTTCTCCGTCCAGTTTGACGATAACGCGAAATACGCCGTGAGTGCTCGGATGCTGAGGGCCTACGTTCAGTAGCAGTTCTTCGGTCCGAATCAAAGGTCACACCTCCGGATCAATCGGTTCATAATCTTTGCGAAGCGGATGGCCGACCCAATCGTCCGGCATCATGATCCGCCGCAAGTCTGGATGACCCGGAAAATCGATGCCGAGCAAATCGTACACTTCCCTCTCGTTCCAGTTGGCCGTTGCCCATACGGGAGTCACGGACGGAATCGATGGGGTGTCCCGGTTCGTTTTTACTTTAAAGCAATAGCCTTGCTTGCTGGAGATGGACAAGACGTAGTATACCGTCTCCAGATGGGTCTCGTAGTCGACCCCGCTCAAATTGCTCAAATAGGTCAATTGCAATTCTTCGTTCGTCTTCACAAAGTCGGCTACGGCAACCCAGTGATCGGGATGAATGGTCAGCGTCGGCAGATGGCGGTCTCTTTCATTAATAACCCCTTCCACCACCGCTTGATCCGATACGTTTTCCTTGATCAGCTGAACGATACGGTCGAGCAGCGGCTGCTTCGGAGACGGTTCTTTGGGACCGTCCTCGGCTCCGCCGTCACCGCCTGCGGCTCTCTGGGCACGGGCCGCAGCGCGGGCCGCTCTTGCCTCAGCCTTCGCCTTCGCTTCCTCATCGCCTCCAGCTTCTGCAGCCGGAGCAGGCGCACCCTCTCCGCCCTCGGCTCTCTGGGCGCGGGCTGCAGCACGGGCTGCTCTTGCTTCCGCGGCGGCTTTTGCCTTCGCTTCCTTCTCTTCGTCGGTCAGCTCCGCAGCCGCCGGGGCGCTTTCTCCGCCCTCGGCTCTCTGTGCGCGGGCTGCAGCACGGGCTGCTCTTGCTTCTGCGGCAGCTTTTGCCTTCGCTTCTTTTTCCTCATCCGTCGGTTCAACAGCATTGGCAGCCGTACCGACTGCATCATCAGCCTGTTCGGGTGCAGCGCTTTCTTTAGGAGGCGAAGCCGAATGATCGGCAGCAGGACTATCAGCCGCAGGATTGTTTGCGCTTTCTACCTTTTTGTCGTTGCTGTTGTTTTCTTCGCTCACGAGTTGGTCACCCTCTTCCCGGTTTTCGCCTCATAGCGAATCTTCTCTTGAAGCTTATTGATCCCGTAAATGAGAGCAGCCGGGTTCGGCGGGCATCCAGGAATATAAATATCAACAGGGACGATCTGGTCGACTCCTTTAACGACAGCATACGATTTAATATACGGTCCGCCGGCAGTGGCGCACGACCCCATCGCAATAACCCACTTCGGCTCGGGCATTTGATCATACAGACGTCGAAGCAGCGGCGCCATCTTCTTCGTCACCGTGCCCGCTACGATCATAACGTCGGACTGCCGGGGAGATGTCCGGAATATAACGCCAAAACGGTCCAGGTCATAATGCGCTCCGCCGGTACCCATCATCTCGATGGCGCAGCATGCGAGACCGAACGTTAACGGCCACAACGAACTGCTGCGCGCCCATGCCTTCACTTGGTCGAGCGTCGTCGTAAATACGTTGCGCTCGAACTCGCTCCGCTCTTCGGGCGAGATTTTCTCTAAATTGAGCTCCATTGCAGCACCTTCTTTTTCCAGGCGTAAATTAGCCCTACTACGAGCAGGGAGACAAAAATGAGCATCTCAACCAGCGCGAATAATCCCAAAAAGTCATACGCGACAGCCCAAGGATATAAAAACACCGTTTCGACGTCAAAGATAACGAACATCAAAGCAAACAAATAGTAACGGATATTAAACCGGACATGGCTTTCCCCGACCGGATCGTTACCGCTTTCATAAGTCGTTTGCTTTTCTGCCGTCGGCTTGTTCGGGCGCAGCAACCGGCCGAGCGTCAAAGCTGCGATCGGCAGTATAATCCCGAGCCCAATAAAGATGGCAACTAGCACGTAATTGTTACTGTAAAGCGCCATTTCATCGCCTCCCCGCCTCATGGCGTATTATGAATTTTTCTGATGAAACCAGAAAATTTTTCTAATAAACACCCACACAATTATAACAAAAAGGGATAACGGCGTCTATTGAAGGAAGCGCCTTCCCTGACCGCCGCTCCTGTTGCAAAGATAGTCGCGTCAAGCCTGTGGCCAAGCCACCTCTCGTAATGGTAACAAATGCTCGGGGCCCCGTCTATGCCAAAAATCCGTCTCTAATCAATTTTCACTCTAAATCGCACGAATCAGGCTAGTACAAAGGAAGAGCTAGTCCAGCAGCCCGAAACGGGTTGCCGATCGGCATAACTATTGCCCGCTCATCCTATAAGCTCCGGCATTTCATCCAAAGCCTGGCTAAGTTAAATCTACGCAATTAGCCAGCCAACTATGCAATGGGTCGCAGCAAATCCCAACATTTGTAATTATACCATTCAAACGAATATCTATGCACACAAAAAAAGCAAAGGAATCAGTTCCTCTGCTCATATATGCATTACTTTCTTGTCGAAGTATCGATCCGGTTCATCGCACGCTGCAAGGCAAGCTCGGCGCGACGGAAATCGATCTCGTCCTTCCTTGCTTCGCCGAGGCGCTTTTCCGCACGTTCTTTTGCGGCACGAGCACGATCGACATCGATGCTTGCAGGCATTTCGGCCGATTCCGCCAAAATGACCACTTTATCTTTGCGTACTTCCATAAATCCGCCGTTGACTGCGATATACTCGGTTTTGTTCCCTTGTTTCACAGCAACAGGTGCGATTTTGAGCGGGGTTACCATAGGAATATGGTTCGGAAGAATTCCGAGCTCACCGGAGACGCCTTTTACAACGATCATATTGACATCCTGAGCGTATACTTTCCGCTCGGGCGTTACCACTTCCAATAGAAAAGTACTCACGCAAATTCCTCCTGAGAGCTTTCGATACCGAAAGCTTCATCATGTGCCAAAGCTGATGCACCACGTGACAAATGCATAATATCACCGAAGCATCAGCATGGCACGGTCATCCGGCTATCCTTACATCGATTTTGCTTTTTCAATCGCTTCTTCGATGGTGCCGACGAACAGGAACGCCGCTTCCGGAAGGTCGTCATGCTTGCCTTCCAAAATTTCTTTGAAGCTGCGAACCGTATCTTTAACCGGAACATACTGCCCCGGGAAACCGTTGAACTGCTCGGCGACGTGGAACGCTTGGGACAAGAAACGCTGGATTTTACGGGCGCGAAGTACGATGACTTTATCTTCATCGGACAATTCGTCCATCCCGAGAATCGCGATAATGTCTTGAAGTTCTTTTTGACGCTGGAGAATCCGTTTGACGCCTTGAGCGACGTTGTAATGCTCTTCGCCTACAACTTCCGGAGTCAAAATCCGCGAGCTGGAAGCAAGCGGGTCAACCGCCGGATAAATCCCCATCTCGGAAATTTTACGCTCCAAGTTGGTCGTAGCGTCCAAGTGAGCAAACGTTGTAGCCGGAGCCGGGTCAGTGTAGTCGTCCGCCGGAACGTAGATCGCTTGGATCGAAGTAACGGAACCTTTTTTGGTGGAAGTAATCCGCTCTTGCAGCTGACCCATCTCGGTAGCCAGTGTCGGCTGGTAACCTACCGCGGAAGGCATACGGCCGAGAAGGGCGGAAACCTCGGAACCCGCTTGGGTGAAGCGGAAAATGTTGTCGACGAACAAAAGAACGTCTTTACCTTCGTTGTCACGGAAATATTCAGCCATCGTCAAACCGGTCAAGGCAACGCGCAGACGCGCTCCTGGCGGTTCGTTCATTTGTCCGAATACCATCGCCGTTTTGGAGATAACGCCGGAGTCCTTCATCTCGTGGTACAAGTCATTACCTTCACGAGTTCTTTCGCCTACGCCTGCGAATACGGAGATACCGCCATGCTCTTGCGCGATGTTATTGATCAATTCCTGGATCAATACCGTTTTACCAACACCCGCGCCGCCGAACAAACCGATTTTACCGCCCTTCGCGTAAGGAGCGAGAAGGTCAACGACTTTGATGCCTGTTTCCAGAACTTCCGCTTGAACGGACAGTTCTTCGAATGCCGGGGCTTGGCGGTGAATCGGATCTTTTTGTCCGGCTTCCACATCGCCTGCATTGTCGATCGGCTCGCCCAGAACGTTAAATACGCGGCCGAGAGTAACGTTACCGACTGGAACGCTGATCGGCTTGCCAAGGTCAACCGCTTCTGTGCCGCGGACCAGTCCGTCCGTGGAGGACATCGCTACGCAACGCGCTACGTTGTCGCCCAAGTGAACCGCGACTTCTACAGTCAGGTTGATTTCAGGCTCGTTGGAGTTTTGCGGTTTCGTTTGAATCTTGACCGCATTCAAAATCTCAGGAAGGTGGCCTTTATCGAACTCAATGTCGACGACAGGTCCCATTACCTGCAAAACGCGTCCTTTATTCATATTTTTCCCTCCTAAGAAGTTTTCCGTAGGAAAACTTGCATCGTAAGCACACACTTCGTTTTCCGCAGGAAAACTCGCATCGTAAGCAACTACCCAGTTTTCCGAAGGAAAACTTGCATTGTAAGCAACAGCCTGGTTTCCCGCAGAAAACCTTGTATCGTTATAAGCTCCACAGAGCTTTTCTGAAGAAACGTCCTCTTACCAGAACCGAACACTTCCATAAGAAAAGCCCGCATGTTCGCATATAAGTTCCTTTACAGGAACTATGGATCTTGTAGCAAAGATTAACCTTGAGCGTTCGCGCCGGCAACGATCTCGGATATTTCCTGGGTAATCGAAGCTTGGCGGGCACGGTTGTACATCAGCGTGTAACGGGCGATCATTTCCGTAGCGTTGCGTGTAGCATTACCCATCGCAGTCATTTTCGCACCGAATTCGCTTGCTTTTGCTTCCAGCAAAGCGCTGTAAACAAGCGTCTCTGCGTATTTCGGAAGCAGTACGTCAAGCACTTCCTCCTGCGACGGCTCGTATTCGTAATCCGCCGCCTGTCCGCTTTCTCCCATATCCAATGGCAGGATTCGGTTCAAGACCGGCTCTTGGGAAATAGCGTTGTGGAATTTGTTGTAGACGAGATGCAGCTCGTCGTACTTCCCGTCCGCAAAGTTATTTACCGCAAGCGATGCGAGCTCCTTGATATCGGCGAACTTCGGCGAATCCGAAATACCGGTAACTTCCCCGATGACCGGAACGCCTCTCTTCTTCAAGAAATCGCGGCCTTTACGTCCTACTACGAATACAACGTACTCGTCCTTGGAGCTATGGTTTTCACGAATCGTGAGCATCAATTTACGAAGCAGGTTAGCGTTGTAGCCGCCAGCCAGACCGCGGTCCGAGGTAATGACCAGATAACCGGTTTTACGGATCGGACGGGATACGAGAATCGGATTGGAGCTTCCTTTCGTACCCGCAGCAATACTGGTTACGACTTCCTTGATCTTCTCCGCATAAGGACGAGCCGCTTCGGCCGCCTCCTGGGATCTTCTCAGCTTGGAAGCTGCGACCATCTCCATCGCTTTGGTGATCTGCTTCGTGTTTTGCGTACTCTTGATTTGGCGTTTAATTTCGCGCATTCCTTTTGCCATGCTTTCACCACCTTAGAGCTTTCCGAAGGAAAGCTAACTTCGTAAGCATAACCTGAGCTTTTGCGGAGCAAAAGCTTAACTTAGCAAGCATCTCCGTCCGTTGGCAGATGCCTCTATTGAATACGATCTAGCGGCCGCTAGGCCGCTCTACCGTTGTGTTCGTCATTAAGCGGACACCGAGAATCCTTTTTTGAACTTCTCGATCGCTTCGACAAGCTGCTTGTCGTTATCAGCCGTCAAGTCTTTCGTGTCGCGGATGCTTGCATAGATTTGCGGATAGTTTGCATCCACATATGCGAGGAATTCGCGGTCGAAACGAAGGACGTCTTGCACCGGAATATCGTCGAGGAAACCTCTTACCGCTGTATAGATCGAGACAACTTGCTTCTCAACTGGAAGCGGCTGGTTTACGCCCTGCTTCAAAATCTCAAGCGTGCGCTGACCGCGGTTCAGACGAGCCAAAGTGCTCTTATCCAAGTCGGAGCCGAACTGAGAGAACGCAGCCAACTCGCGGTATTGGGCAAGGTCAAGTTTCAAAGACGATGCAACTTTTTTCATCGCTTTGATTTGTGCGGATCCGCCTACCCGGGATACGGAGATACCGACGTTGATCGCCGGACGTTGTCCCGAGTTAAACAAGTCGGACTCCAGGAAGATCTGTCCGTCAGTAATGGAAATAACGTTTGTCGGGATGTATGCGGAAACGTCGCTCGCTTGAGTCTCGATAAACGGCAACGCGGTCAAGGAACCGCCGCCCAGCTCGTCGCTCAGCTTCGCTGCGCGCTCCAGCAAACGAGAGTGCAAGTAGAATACGTCGCCCGGATAAGCTTCGCGGCCCGGAGGACGACGGAGCAACAGGGACAATTCGCGGTAAGCTGCTGCTTGTTTGGTCAAGTCATCATAAATGATGAGCGCATGCTTGCCGCTAAACATAAAGTATTCGCCCATCGCTGCGCCTGCATACGGAGCAAGGAACAACAGCGGAGAAGGCTCGGAAGCGCCTGCAGTTACGACGATCGTGTAATCGAGAGCGCCGTTGCGGCGGAGCGTTTCCACAACGTTTGCAACCGTGGATTGCTTTTGGCCGATGGCGACATAGATACACAAGACGCCGTTGCCTTTTTGGTTGATGATCGTATCGATCGCGATCGACGTTTTACCTGTTTGACGGTCGCCGATAATCAATTCGCGCTGACCGCGGCCGATCGGAACCATCGCATCGATCGCTTTGATACCCGTCTGCATCGGCTCATGAACCGATTTACGGTCAATAACGCCTGGTGCTTGCGATTCAACTGGACGGAAATGGGACGTTTCGATCGGACCTTTGCCGTCTACCGGCTGACCGAGCGGGTTAACGACGCGGCCGAGAAGAGCTTCGCCTACCGGCACCTGCATGATGCGGCCCGTCCGTTTTACTTGATCGCCTTCGCGGATGTCGGTGTAAGGACCCATGATAACGATACCGACATTGTCTTCCTCGAGGTTAAGAGCCATCCCCATAACGCCGTTGGAGAATTCCAGAAGCTCACCGGCCATAACGTTTTGCAGACCGTGCGCACGGGCGATCCCGTCCCCGATCTGAATAACCGTACCGACATCGTACACTTGGATATCCGATTTATATTGCTCAATTTGCTGCTTAAGCAGCGTGCTGATTTCTTCAGGTCTGATACTCAACGAACTTCACCCCTAACTTTGGCATTTAAGCTTGATTCAGCGTTTTTTCCATCCGCTGCAGTTTGCCGGACAAGCTGCCGTCATACAGCCGGTCGCCGATGCGGACTTGAAGCCCTCCCAGCAGACTAGGCTCTACAATGTTCTCTACACGGATCGTCTTGCCGACTACTTGGCCGAACGCCGCTGCAATCTTATCGGATTCTTCCGCCGACAGCGGAAGAGGTGTGTATACTTTCGCTTGGGCTTGACCCAACGCGTCATTCGCAATAAGGGAGTACTGGACGGCGAGATCGCGGATAACCGATTCTCTTCCCCGCTGCAAAAGCAACTGAAGCGTGTTCAGCAACTCTTCGGACACTTTGCCTTCGAACACTTGCTTGAGCATGGATGTTTTAACGGAAGCGTCAATGTTCGGGTGCTCGAGCAGCTTGACATATTCCGGGTTCGCATCAAGCGCCCCCGCAATCACCTGGATTTCTTGTTCCACGTCGGAAACTTTACCGCGCTCCCGGGCTACTTCGAACAACGCTTTGGCATACCGCTTCGCCAAAATGGTCTCCTTGCTCATACTTTGCCCCCTACCTCTTTCAGGTATTGGTCGACAAGCTCTTGCTGCGACTTCTCATCCAGCTGCTTCTCGATAATTTTCGAGGCGATTAATACGGACAAAGCACTAACTTGACTGCGCAAAGCGATAATCGCTTTGTTTTTCTCGGATTCGATATCTTTGAGCGCATCGTTTTTGATGCGAACCGCTTCGTCTTTAGCCTGCTGGACGATATCGTCCGCCTGGCGAACGCTCGTCGTTCTCGCCTGCTCGATCAGCTCGTAAGCTTCCTTGCGGGCGTCTTGAATCGCTTTTTTCTGCTCGTCGAGCAGTTTCGAGGCTTCCGCCCGGTTTTGTTCGGCAGATTTCATTTGATCTTGAACTTGCAATCTGCGCTTCTCCATAATTCCGAAAAGCGGACCGAATGCATATTTATTCAATAACCAGTAGAGAGCTGCAAATGCCACAAGCGCAAATACAAACGACTCCCAATTCCATGCCATGACTGGTCACACTCCCTTCTAAAAGCTACTGCAACCGTACAAATCGGAATGATCAAAACGAAGGCGCGGACGGCATAGGGCCTTCCCCGCCTAAACCACCTTATTGATTAAGCACCGAAGAACATCAGGAAGCCCAAGACGACTCCGATGATCGGAACAACCTCGACGATACCAACACCGATAAACATAGTCGTTTGCAGAGTTCCACGGAGCTCTGGCTGACGAGCGATACCTTCAACTGTTTTGCTGACGATCAAACCGTTACCGATACCTGCGCCCAACGCGCCCAAACCAATTGCTAATGCTGCTGCTAAAAACGTCATTTTAAAATCCTCCTATTGATTCAACTTTTTGGGGTTCATATATTTTCAATCCTAGAGACAGTGTGCCGGTTCGGATCGAATTCAAGGAAAGCGGATCAGTGGTGCTCTTCATGCACCGTTGCTTGCGAGATGTAAACCATTGTGAGAATTGTGAACAGGAACGCCTGGATGGCGCCGACGAAAATACTGAAACCTTGCCAAGCCATAAGTAGCGGTGTTCCCCAAAGTCCGGCCATCAAGATCGTCGCGATCAGAACCTCTCCCGCGAAAATGTTCGCATAAAGACGAAGAGCAAGCGTAAGCGGCTTGGACAATTCTTTGATGATGTTCAGCGGGAAGAAGAACCAGAACGGCTCGAAATAGTGTTTCAGGTAATGCTTCGTGTTCCGTGTCAGACCCAGATAGTGCACCAGGACAAACACGATAATGGCCAGTGCAGAAGTAACCGAGAAATCCGCCGTAGGCGATTTCCACCAAGCGAACTCGTGTCCTATTATCGGATATCCGAACAAAGACAGCTCATGCTCATGGTGGGTTACGATCCCGAAGGGCAGACCAAGCAAGTTGGCCACGAATATAAACATAATCAAGGTAAGACCCAGCGAAATGTAAGATTTCGCTTTATTGAGCGGCATTGTACTCGCCACGATATTGTGTACGAATTCGATGACCCACTCCATAAAGTTTTGCATTTTGGACGGATTGTCAACGGACAAGTTTCTTACCGCAAGCCGCGCCAAAATGAAGACGGCGATGAACGTAACGGTAATGGCCAGAAACGTCGACAAATCGATTTCCAGCGCCCCTACTTTCCATATGGGAAAATCATGCATCGATTATTTCACCCCTTTCCATTGTAGAATCCACTGCTTCATTTCCTGTACACGGTAAACAAGCCCAAAACGAACGCAGCCGTCTGTGCATAAAACAATCCGATTACCGTCGAAGCCAGATCGAAGTGCTCCGACTTATAGGCGACCATGACCGCCAATACGGCCAAAGCTGCCCTCGTCAAAAAACCGAGGTTGATGCGCTTTTTCTCTCCCTGCACGATCAAATCGCCCAATTGCCTCGTTTTTAAACCCAAATAGACAAAATTCAACAAACTAACTGCGCTGCCTAGCAATAACCCTGCGATATAGGGGCGATAAGAGACGAGTAACGCCCACAGGATTAGGCCGGCCGCAAACACAAACAGGGACAGCTTGGAGATCGTTTTCAGAAACCCTGACAGATCGTTCATTTGGTGTCCTTTAAGTAGTATCTAATCAATACGATCACGCTGGCAAATCCCACAAACAGCCCGACCAAAGCCCCGAGCGCGATATAAATCTTCTGGCCGCCCACTCTGTCGCTCAACCATTTCCCGCCTAAATAGCCGAGGAGAATGCACACGGCAAGGTCGACGCCGACAGCACCGGCCAAACCTACCGCTCTCCATGGATTATTGTCGGATTTGCGTTTTTGCATACATGATCTCCTGTTAACCCCCATTATTGTATCGAAGCCATACCTCTTTTGTCAATTGATATAAAATCAAACATTGTGTGAACGGGAAACGCATCAACCCTTGTGCTTCAACGGTTCCCGGATTCGGAGAACCATACAGTGTACAGTTGCGCTGTACGGTTCTCCCTCTTTATTTCGACATTATATGCGGAATGGCTCGGGAGCTTGTCCGCGCTTGCCAAAATGATGCAAAATAGCGTCGACGATCCGCTCGGAAGCGCGTCCGTCCCCGTAAGGGTTCGCCGCTTTGCTCATTTGCTCGTAAGCCGCCTTGTCGCTTAGCAGCGTTTTGGCGCGCTCGTAGATGAGCTGCTCGTCCGTTCCTACGAGCTCCAGCACCCCGGACTCGACTCCTTCCGGACGTTCGGTCGTATCCCGCAGCACGAGCGCCGGGATTCCGAAGGAAGGCGCTTCCTCTTGAATGCCGCCCGAATCCGTAAGAATGAAATGCGTATGCGGATAAAAGTTATACAGATCGGTCACATCCAGCGGATCGATCAGCTTGATCCGCTCGTGCCCGCCGAGAAGCTCGTGCGCAGGCCCCTTAACGGCCGGATTCGGATGCACCGGATACACGATGGCGATATCGTCAAACTCGTCGGCGATCCGCCTAATCGCCCGGAATACCCGTCTATGCGGCTCGCCAAGCGATTCGCTGCGGTGAGCGGTTACAAGTACGAGACGGCGTCCTTTCGCCCAATCGAGCACCGGATGGGTATACCCTTCCTTCACAAGATGCGACATCACGTCGGTTATCGTATTGCCCGTCACGTAGATGGACGATTCCGACTTGTTTTCTTTACGCAAATTGTCGGCAGACCAGTCCGTCGGAGCAAAATGCAAGTCCGCCAATACACCCGTAAGCTGGCGGCTCATCTCTTCCGGATACGGGGACATTTTATTCCACGTGCGCAGACCGGCCTCGACGTGTCCGATCGAGATCTTCTGCATAAACGAGGCGTAGCTCGCCAGGAACGTCGTCCCGGTATCGCCGTGCACCAGCACGATATCCGGCTTCGCTTCCTTCAGGACCGGCTCCAGTCCTTGGAGGACACGAATCGCAACTTCGTTGAGCGTCTGCCTTTCCTTCATCACATTCAAGTCGTAATCCGGCTTGATTCCGAAAATCTCCATAACCGAATCGAGCATCTCCCGATGCTGGGCGGTTACACACACCAAAGATTCGATCTGCTCGGTACGCTTGTTCAGCTCCAGTATAAGCGGCGCCATCTTAATCGCTTCCGGCCGTGTGCCGAAAATCGTCATTACCCGAATGCGGCTCATGCTTCGTTTCCCCTTTTTCGGTTTATTTCGTGCCGAACAGCCGGTCCCCGGCATCTCCCAATCCCGGTACGATATAGCCGTGATCGTTTAGACACTCGTCGACGGCCGCCACGTAGATGTCAACGTCCGGATGGGCCTCTTGTACAGCCTGAATACCTTCCGGTGCGGCGATTAAACACATCAGCTTGATCTGATTGCAGTCCCGTTTCTTCAATACTTCGATAGCGGCGTTAGCTGAACCTCCGGTCGCCAGCATCGGATCGATGACGATCAGCTCGCGCTCCTGCACATCTGTAGGCAGCTTCACGTAATACTCGACCGGCTGCAAGGTGTCCGGATCGCGGTACAAGCCGACATGTCCGACTTTGGCGGCGGGCAGCAGCTTCAGGATGCCGTCTACCATGCCGAGCCCAGCACGCAATATGGGGATAAGGCCGAGCATCCGGCCTGAGATGATTTTGCTCTCCGCCTTTTGTACCGGCGTTTCCACTTCTACGCTGACAAGCGGAATATCCCGCGTAATCTCATAGGCCATAAGCGTGGCCACTTCGTCCACCAGCTCGCGGAAATCTTTTGTGGTCGTGTTTTTATCCCTTATGTAAGTCATTTTGTGTTGAATCAGCGGATGATCACACACGTAAACCTTGCTCATAAACGTCCTCCCGGGCAGCATCCGTCGGTACGATCGGCGTCGAATGCTTGTTGCATCTGGTTTTTCCTGTCGAAGGCGAACCTTGTCTATTATATCACTGTACGTATCTCGTTGCACGAAACTTTTGCCCGCTCCCGGCGCGCTTTAAACCGCATTTAGCATTCCCTAAATTCCGGGATCTACTACATTCTCCTCAATCCGATGGGCCACATTCTACAAGCGACGTTCGAACGAAAAAAAAGAGGACCGCAAGTTAGCGGTCCCCTTCAACGGATTGCTTATCATTTTAATAGCCAAGTCCCGCGTAGAGCGGAAATTGAGCGGTCAAGTCTTTCACCAGGCCGCGTGCTTCGTTATGAGCCGATTCGCTGGTCGGGTTTTTGAGCGTAAGCGCGATGATTTTCGCGATCGTTTTCATCGCCGCTTCATCCATGCCGCGGGCAGTAGCGGCCGGCGTACCGACGCGCACGCCGCTTGTAAGCATCGGCTTGTTCGGGTCAAACGGAATGGCGTTTTTGTTACAAGTAATGCCGACTTCGTCGAGCAGATGCTCGGCGTCCTTGCCGGTCAGATTGATGTTGCGCAGATCAATCAGCATCAAGTGGTTGTCCGTACCGCCGGACACCAGGTCGAGTCCTTCAGCGAGAAGTGCTTCGGACAACGCTTTTGCGTTGTTGACGACCTTTTGCGCGTATGTTTTGAATTCCGGCTGCAGCGCTTCGCCAAGCGCTACCGCTTTAGCGGCGATGATATGCATCAGCGGACCGCCTTGCGTGCCCGGGAATACAGCTTTGTCGATCGCTGCCGCCCAAGGCTTGCGGCACAGGATCATCCCGCCGCGCGGACCGCGAAGCGTCTTGTGAGTCGTTGTGGTCACGAAGTGTGCGTGCGGAACCGGATTCGGGTGAAGACCCGCAGCAACGAGACCTGCAATGTGAGCCATATCAACCATGAACAAGGCTCCAATATCATTCGCGATCGAAGCGAGCGCTTCGAAATCGATAATGCGCGGGTATGCGCTTGCTCCGGCTACGATCATTCTGGGACGATGCTTAAAAGCAGCTTTGCGCACTTCGTTGTAGTCGATGCGGGAATCCGTCTCGCTGACTCCGTATGCTACGAAATTATATAAAATACCGGATGCGTTAACCGCGCTGCCGTGAGTCAAATGGCCACCATGGGCCAGATTCATACCGAGTACCGTGTCGCCCGGTTTCAAAGCCGCCAGATAAACCGCCAGGTTCGCTTGAGCGCCGGAGTGCGGCTGAACGTTGGCATGTTCTGCGCCAAACAGCTCTTTCGCGCGGTCGCGAGCGATATCTTCGACGATATCTACGTATTCGCAGCCGCCATAGTAACGTTTGCCCGGATATCCTTCCGCATATTTATTGGTAAGTACGGTTCCCATAGCTTCCAGAACGGCCTGGCTGACAAAGTTCTCGGAAGCGATCAGCTCGATTTTGTCACGCTGACGGCCCAGCTCCAAATTCATCGCTTCTACAATCTTAGGATCGGCTTTACGCAAATGTTCCATAATATTCAGTTCCTCCCGCTATATAGTAGTAAAGTGTATAATAATAAAATCTTGTAAAGGTTGTTCAAAAAGTCCACTTTTGATCACGAAGCAGATCAGGAAGCCTGCTCGACATCGAATATGGAATTCAGCCGGAACTTCCGGTGCTCTCGTAGCTCCCACTACGCTCCGCTCCTCATTTCCTAGCTTCACCCCATCTTCTCGGTGCTGAAAACCGGACTTTTTGAACTCGCACTTGCAGACTAATCACAAAAAGTACTGCCGCCGCCCTTCGGATCGGGCTGTTCCAGCTCGTATACGGCTCTCACCCCGCCGATCAGCTTCGGACGGGTATAAGCCATGGTGACGTGAGCATGACCGATCGTCCTTACCGACGGACGTGCCGGAACGGCAACGCGGCGAAGATGCATGCCGATCAGCGTATCGCCGATATCCAATCCGGCATGTGCTGCGATCGTTTCGACGACACAAGCGTCCTGCAGATGGCGGTAGGCGTATGCGGCCATTGAGCCGCCGGCTTTGCCCACCGGCACAACCGATACTTCCTCCAGTTGAGGATAGGAGCGGAGCATCTCCCGCTCTACGACAAGCGCGCGGTTCAGATGCTCGCAGCATTGAAAGGCGGGATAAAAGCCGGCTTCCCGCCGCAAGGTATCGACAGCCCGAAAAATATGCTCCGCTACCGCTCCGGTGCCGGACGTTCCGATCCGCCGGCCGATCACTTCACTTGTGCTTGTCCCAATCACGACGATCTGGCCCGGCCGTATGCCGCCCACCTGCACCAGCTCGCGAAGAACCTGCTCCACGTCCTTGCCGATCCGGGCCAGATTCAGCCCTTCTTCCTTCTGCTTGCTACTCACGGAAAGCCGCTCCCCTTCCGTCAGCTTCAGCCGAGCCTTTAACCGGCTTTATGGATGAAGCGCGTATTTATCTTCAAGCTCTTTGATTTTGCGAATCCGGTTTTCATGCCGCGGTCCTTTGGAAAAATCGGTTCCGATCCACACCTTCACAATTTCGAGCGCAAGCCCGGGTCCGATCACCCGTTCCCCCATAGCGAGCACGTTCGAGTCGTTATGCTCGCGGGTCGCTTTGGCCGAGAACAAATCGTGCACGAGCGCGCAGCGGATGCCCGGCACCTTGTTGGCGGCGATCGTCATGCCGATCCCCGTTCCGCATATGAGGATTCCCCGATCCGCCTCTCCCGCAGCCACTTTCTCGCACACAGGCACAGCATAGTCCGGATAATCGATGGAATCGGAGCAATTGCAGCCGAAATCCTCCACCTCATGCCCTTCCGATTTTAATACAGCCACGATCTCGTCCTTCAACCGGAAACCCGCGTGATCCGCACCGATTGCGATTTTCATTCGTGCTACCTCCGTTCCTGAAGTTAGACTTGCGCCTGGTACAAGTTCAAATGCCCGTCGGCGAACACGGTCCCGTCTCGGGGGTATGCCGTCAGCTTTGACTTTGTACTAGTATAACCGACGGAAAGCGAAAAAAGAGCATGACTCGCGTTCCACGTGGAAACGCCGCTGCTCTTTGCCCAGGCGACCGGCCGTATTCCCCGATGCTCCATTGTGGTAATCTCCACTTGTCGCCAGTTACATCGGAGTCCTTACTCTTACCTGTATCATAACGCATCCTGTCAGCGCTGTAAAGACGGAAGAACCATCTCCGCACCTGCTGCCACTCCGGGCGGGCAACTGCCCGCCCGCGGTCAGCCCTGCGCAAGCTTGCGTATCAACCTCACGACATAAGTTTCGATCTCGTCGGCGCATTGCTCGTAGATTTCCTGGTTCCCGCCGAACGGGTCGGCTATATCGAAATCAGGCATCCCGAGCCCAAGCTGCTTCGCCCGGCGAAGCTCGTCATCTGTAATCGTCTGTCCGAGCGCCTGCTTGATTTGCAGCTCGGAGTGAAACCGCTGCTGCTCCGCAACCGTTTCCGTAACCGAAGGGTCGTCCTCGGCAAACTCTTTGAGCGTGTACACTTTATCCGCAGATTCCGGATACCGGCGAAGGATCGTCTGCTTGTGCCCGGTCGTCATCGTCAGAATCAGGTCCGCCCAAGCTATTGTCTCGCCGGAAAGTGCGCTTGAAGTCAAGCTGCCCGCAAATCCCCGGCTCCGCAAAATGTTGGCGGAATGCTTCGAAATCGGCGAACCATCCCATGCCGATACCCCCGCCGAACGGGCTTCGGTGTTCAGCCCCGCTTCCGTCGCCAGCTTGCGAAATAGACCTTCCGCCATCGGACTGCGGCACGTGTTGCCCGTACATACAAATAAGATCCGTTCGTACATCCGTCTCCCCCGCTTTCCCGCTTCTACATGTCAGTCAAGTGTAGTTAGGCAGCCACGACCGGCAGATTACGCATCTATTGTACCTCATGCATTCGTTTATATCAAAAATCGGATACCAAACGCCAGCAGGATCACTCCTCCAAGTGCCTCCCCATACTCTCCGACCCAGTGTCCGGCCCTGCGGCCAAGAAGCAATCCGAATACGGACATCACGCCCCCGAACAAACCGAACATTAGGACGGTGAAAGCCAGGTCGGTGGAAAACATGCCGAGCGATACGCCAACCGACATCGAATCGATGCTGACGCTGAATGCGAAAAAGGTCAGTCCCCATAACGTGCGATGATCGATCGGTTTAACCTCTTGGCCCCGAAGCGAGCTGAAAATCATATGTCCGCCCAGCAGCACCAGAAGCCCTCCGCCGGTCATCGTGGCGACATCGCCGAGCAGCGAGCCCAGATATTGCCCCATGAACATGCCGGCGAGCGGCATGACCACATGGAACAACCCGATGATCAAACTGATTTTAGCAATATCCAGCAGCCGTACCCCTCTTAACCCGATGCCGATTCCGAGTGAAAAAGCATCCATCCCGAGAGCAATACTCATAACGACTATCGTGATCAGTTGCCCCATCTCGGCCGCAGTTGCCAGCGCTGTCATGATATCCCCCCGTGTCCACAATGTTCCTAACCAACATATGCGGACAATCCGGCAAACATTCTAGCTTGTCATACTTGTACGATCCGGTGGCCGGCGGCTTTGTTCAGCCGGTTCATCACGGCCAGTCCGATCCCGTCCGAAGACGTATACCCGTCGGCCCATATTAACGTAATCCCTGCTTCGTCAAATTGCCGCAGTGCGGCATACAACTCCCTGGCGGCAGCTTCCATATCGTCTTCATGGCCGCAACGGACGACCCGATCGGCTTCGTACAGTTCCGTACGCTCCGCGGTGGTTAATACCCCCGTCCGCTCGCCGGACTGTTTCGCTTCCGCCAGCATCCGGCGAATATACGCCGCCACTTCCTCGGGTTCTCCCTGCACGAGTGTCAGCTTGCCCTGCGGCGCATAATGGGTATATTTCATTCCGGGCGAACGGGGAGCGAGCGCTTCTTCCCCTGCGGTCTCCACCGTCACTTCCACGCCGGGCGCAGCGCGGCGCATGTCGGCAACCGTTACGCCGCCCGGTCGCAGTACGCGGATTCGGCCGCCGCCGGCTTCGACGACGACGACCGTCGATTCGACGCCTACTCCGGCAGGGCCGCCATCGACGATGCCGCCGATGCGGCCGTCCAGATCGTCGCGGACGTGGGAGGCCAGCGTCGGGCTAGGCCGGCCCGAACGGTTGGCGCTCGGCGCCGCGACGGGACATCCGGCCGCGCGGATCAGCTCGAGCGCGACCGGGTGGGCGGGCATCCGCACCGCCACCGTGGACAGTCCCGCCGTGACGCGGGGCGACACCGCACCGGGCTTGGCCGGCAGCACCAGCGTGAGCGGTCCCGGCCAAAAAGCCCGCATCAGCTGGCGAGACGTATCGTCTACGTGCCGGACCAGAGCGTCCAGTTGTTCCTCATCCGCTATATGCACGATCAGCGGGTTGTCGGACGGACGGCCCTTCGCTTCGAATATCGCTTCCACCGCGGCCGTATTCCCGGCATCGGCACCGAGGCCGTATACCGTTTCCGTCGGAAACGCGACCGTACGTCCGCGAGCTATCCAGCTTCCCGCTTCTGTCAAGAAAGGATGCGCCGAGGACGCATCCGATTGTACTTTCCATATTGTCGTATTCATTCGTTTCATCCCTGCTTTACCGAGTTCGGGGGTCCGGGGGTCCGGCACTCCCGATTATTGTCCTTGCCATTATAGCGCGGATAGGCAGGACTGTCACGCCGCATTCGATAAGCACTGCCAAGCTTGCAGATAATAATAGATGATATTAGGCCACTGCGCTTTTCACCGAGCCGATCATTTTCTTAAGCACTTCCCATACGAAAAACTTCAGCTCCGGTTCTTCTGCGCCCTCTTCGTCCGAAGCAGCTGCTTTGCCAGCGTCTTTCTTGCTTGCTTCCGGTTTAGATGCTTCCGCTTTGCCTGTTTCTTTCTTGCCGGTATCGGCCTTGCTTGCAAGGGATTTAGCTGCGCTCGCCTTGCTCGTACCCGTTTGGTCGCCAGCTTTGGCTGCTGCTGCAGGCTCCTTCGGCTCTTCCGTCTTTTTCGCTGCCGCGGTACCGGTTTTGCCTCCCGCGAAGCAGAGCGGCGGGAACAGAACGCACCACCAGTTTTGCCCTTCCCCTTTGCCCAGCGTAATGCGGAGCGCTTCGTAGTTGCCTGCCGGATATACTTGATTGCCGTACATTTTGGCCGGGAACGGTACTTGCCCAAGCTCGACCTTGTAGTCGTAGCTGTATCCGTTTTGCGTCAGCACTTCCTGCACGAGCGCTTCCAGCTTCGGCAGATGAGCCCGGACAACGTCCCTCGCCTCTTCAATATTGCTTGGCTCGCCTGCCCATCTGCTAATCTCACGCGAAACCTCGTCCCGCAGCAGCATCTTGACCAGTTGATCGTCAGGAGCGTCGGAATTTGCTAATATACGCAGCCGGATCGCTTCCTCCGGAATACCCGACTCGAGCAGAGCCGCTTGTGTCCGGTTCGAATCCCAGCATGTCATCATAACGATAAGTGCAAATCCTACTAACCAATAAGAGCGGAAAGGCAACCGTTTCACCATAAGTAACAACCCCTCTTTCGTCTTCCTGGTACCCAGTATGGACAGACGCGAGGGGTCTTAAACTATGAATCTATTAAATTTTTGGCGAACCTATCACATGACGCTCGATGCCGGCCAGATCGTTCACGATCTCGATCCGCTCCCAGCCGCCGCTTTCCCGGATCAGCTCCGCCACCTGACGGGCCTGTCCGCTGCCGACCTCGAATCCGATAACCGCCGGCCGCGAAGGAAGCTCTCCGGTCTGCTCCACAATGCGCCTATAAAACCGCAAGCCGTCAGGCCCTCCGTCCAATGCGAGATGCGGTTCGTGCTCCCTCACTTCCGGCTGAAGGTGCGGCATATCGCCGCTCTCGATGTAAGGCGGATTCGATACCAGAATGTCGATCGTGATCCGTTCCCGAATATACGGCTCCAGCAAGTCCCCCCCGTAAAACCGGACACGGTCGCCTACTCCGTTGGCAGCCGCATTCAAGCGGGCAACCTCGACCGCATCGGCCGATATATCGGTAGCCGTCACGTCCCAGGAAGGACATTGGACAGCTACCGTTACGGGAATCGCCCCGCTTCCGCAGCCGATATCGGCAACAAGCGGCCGGCCATCCGGCCACAACCGGCGGCCGACCGCGACGATCCGCTCCACCAGCAGCTCTGTCTCGGGACGCGGGATGAGGACGGCCGGAGTAACACGGAACGGCAGCCCGTAAAATTCCTGCTCCCCTGTAATGTATTGCACCGGCTCTCCCTTCGCCCTCCGCGTCAGCACCTCGCTCCAGCGGTCCCGGCACTCCTCAGGGAACGGCTCGTTCCAGCGCATAAAAAACTCGCTGCGGCTTACCCCGAGCACGTGCTGAAGCAGCCATTCCGCGGCCGAATTGTGATCCTGGACGCCTTGCTCAAGCAAAAAAGAAGAAGCCTGCAAACAGGCTTCCCGGATCGTCGTTGCAGCGGCAAATTGCTTATCATTCATAACCGCCTTACTCTCCTTTTTCCAGCAGCTCGGACTGGGCTTCCAGCGTGAGCGCGGAAATGATCTCTTCCAAATCGCCGTTCAGCACTTGATCCAGCTTGTGCAGCGTCAGCCCGATCCGATGGTCCGTAATGCGGCTCTGCGGGAAGTTGTAGGTGCGGATCCGTTCGCTTCGGTCTCCCGTCCCTACTTTGCTTTTCCGCTCGCCTGCGTACTTCGCATCCTCTTCCTGCTTCAGCTTGTCATACAGTCTCGCTCTCAGCACCTGCATCGCTTTATCTTTG
The DNA here is from genome assembly GCF_058135425.1 of Paenibacillus sp. MAH-35. Lineage (NCBI taxonomy): Bacteria > Bacillati > Bacillota > Bacilli > Caryophanales > Paenibacillaceae > Paenibacillus > Paenibacillus sp. MAH-35. The sequence continues at coordinate 23,239 of NZ_JBYUPU010000033.1, read as the reverse complement.
TTCGAGTTTTGCGACTTTCCGTCCTGACAGGAGACGACGAGTCCGGTCGGAAGATGCGTAATGCGGACCGCCGACTTCGTCGTGTTCACCGACTGCCCTCCGGGACCGCTGGAACAAAACGTATCGATACGGAGATCGTTCTCGTGGATGTCCACCTCGATCTCCTCCGCTTCCGGCATAACCGCCACGGTCGAGGTCGACGTATGGATACGCCCTCCCGATTCCGTCGCCGGAATCCGCTGCACCCGGTGCGCGCCGCTCTCGTATTTCAACTTGCTGTAGGCGCCCTTGCCGCTGATCATAAAGACGATTTCCTTAAATCCGCCCAGATCGCTCATGCTCGTATCGAGCACTTCCGTCCGCCACCCTTGCCCGTCGGCATAGCGGCTGTACATCCGATACAGATCACCCGCGAACAAGGCCGCTTCGTCTCCGCCAGCCGCACCGCGGATTTCGACGATAACGTTTTTGTCGTCGTTCGGATCTTTGGGCAGCAGCAGCACTTGAATGGACGATTCCAACTCGGCTTTCCGTTCCGTCAGTTCGTCGAGCTCCATCTTGACCAGTTCGCGCATCTCATCGTCCAGCTTCTCGCCAAGCATCAGCTTCGCCGCTTCATACTGCTCGGAGACGCTTCTATATTCCGTATACGCCTGATAGGCGTCCTGCAAGTCGGATTGCTCCTTCGAATAGTCCCGAAGCCGCTTCGAATCGTTAACGACGTCCGGATCGCAGAGCAGCTCGCTCAGCTTCTCGTACCGGTCCGCCAATGCCTGCAGCCGATCTAACATTCCGCCTTCACCTCCTTGTTCCTCCCAAAAGGGCAGAACGCCGTAGAAGGCCAGTTCGAACTCTTTTGGGGGCGACCCCGCAACTTACACGTTAAAACGGAAATGCATGACGTCCCCGTCCTGCACCACATATTCTTTCCCTTCAAGCCTCATTTGCCCTTTTTCCTTCGCCGCGTTCATCGAACCGCTCGTAACGAGATCGTCGTAAGAGACAACCTCGGCGCGGATAAAGCCCCGTTCGAAGTCGGTATGAATGACAGCCGCCGCCTGAGGCGCCTTCGTCCCTTTGCGGATCGTCCAAGCACGCACTTCCTGAACGCCCGCCGTAAAATACGTATACAACCCGAGCAGCTTGTAAGCGCCGCGGATTAACCGGTTCAGACCGGACTCCTGCAGTCCCAGTTCCTCCAGGAACAGCTCCTTGTCTTCGCCTTCCAGCTCGGCGATTTCCGATTCGACCTTCGCGCTGATCGGCACGACTTCCGCGCCGCCCATAGCCGCATATTCGCGCACTTTGGCCACATACGGATTGCCGTCGGCGTTAGCCGCTTCACTCTCGCTTACGTTCGCCGCATACAAGACCGGCTTCATCGTCAGCAGATGCAGATCGCGTACGATCAATTTATCCTCGTCGGACAGCTCGACCGCACGGGCCGGCTTATCTTCGTACAACGCCGCCTTGATCCGCTCAAGCACTTCTACTTCCTGAGCGTACTTTTTGTCGCCGCCCTTCATATTTTTGCGGGAACGGTCGATCCGCTTCTCCACCGACTCGATGTCCGCGAGAATCAGCTCGAGGTTGATCGTCTCGATATCGCTGATCGGATCGACTTTGCCCGATACGTGAGTGATGTTATCGTCCTGGAAGCAGCGGACGACGTGCACGATCGCATCGACTTCGCGGATATGAGCCAGAAATTTGTTGCCGAGTCCTTCTCCCTTGCTCGCTCCCTTGACAAGACCGGCAATATCGACGAATTCGAAAGCGGTCGGAACGATCCGGTTCGGAACGACGATGTCGGCCAGCTTCTGCAGTCTCTCGTCCGGTACTTCTACAACGCCTACGTTCGGATCTATCGTACAAAACGGATAATTGGCCGATTCGGCACCCGCTTGGGTAATTGCGTTAAACAAGGTCGACTTGCCGACGTTCGGAAGTCCGACTATGCCTGCTTTCAATGCCATGAAACGAAACAACTCCTCATCTTCCAATCTGAATACTCCCATCATTATATAGCACGCCCGGACTATATACAATCAGGCTCCGGCTGGAAGGAAGAGAGCTGGGGAAAAAATCGCGCAGCAGGGCATTTTGCCTGCATCCGTTGTATCCCCGGCATGGCAAAAAACGGCTCCTTATCCACAGTCTATTCACAGGTCTGTGGATGTTATCCTCATTTTATCCAAAGGTTATCCACATGTTAACAACAATGTCTGAATATTTTGAACTTCCCATCTATTTTTACGAAAATTCTCTACCGGTTGAAGCGCGCCCGCATCCTATTTTCATGCATATGGTCAGACCGATCTTGCGATTTCGCCGAACACTCAGCGTTGCCGCCACTTCCCGCTTTATCCGCTGTCCTAAAAGCTTTATTAGGCCCGCCAATACGGATTCGACGAGGCTCGACGGCGATTTTCAGCTTATCCGGAGGACGAATGGGCCTTGAGTCCGTTCATCCGGACTACTTGCCAACGCCAGCCTTGATTTCCAGGAAGATATTGCCCTAAAATGATGAGAAAACGTATATTTGTGGTACAATATCCCCAGCCACACCGTTGTTATCTACAGCTCCGAACGACTTATGCACAATCCTATCCACAGCATGTTAACAAGAATAAATGTTCGCCGTTAGACGCCCGCTATCCACATGGGAATAACGGAACGGAAAAGGATCGAATCAATGGACTCTTATGAGGAGAATCACGAGTTATGGATGGAAGAAGCGATAAAGGAAGCGAAAAAGGCGGAGGAGCTGAAGGAAGTTCCGATCGGGGCGGTGATTGTTAAGGAAGGGCGAATTATCGCCCGGGGACACAATCTGCGGGAAACAACGCATGACCCGACCGCCCATGCGGAGATGATCGCCATCCGGGAAGCGAGCGAAGTGCTTGGCGCTTGGCGGCTGCTGGACTGCACGCTGTACGTAACGCTTGAGCCGTGTCCAATGTGCGCAGGGGCGATCGTGCAGGCGCGCGTCAAAACCGTCGTGTATGGGACCCCCGATCCGAAAGCGGGCTGTGCGGGAACTCTGATGAATCTGCTGCAGGAAGACCGGTTCAATCACCGGACGGAGCTTGTAGACGGGGTGCTGCGTGAGCGGTGCGCCGGACTGCTCACCGACTTTTTCCGCAGCTTGAGGGGGAAGCCGGCGGCTGAGGCGGCTGCTCCGATCGAACCGGCATAAGCAAGCAGCCTGTAGGTGTAGCGTTCGCGATGATAATCCATTATCCCGAGCTATTGCGAAAAGGCCGCCACCCTCTATCCAGGTGGACGGCCTATATTCCGGTTGTGCAGCTATCCCCGCAGCTGTCTGCCCCTTCTGCATGAAAATCTCAAACGGAGCAGACCATTCTGATCGGGCGAAATCGCTTACGCTAAAATAGCCTCAATCTTCTTCAGCGCCTCAGCCGGCAAAACGACTCCCGACGCCTTCACATTCTCCTCGATCTGTTCCGGGCGGCTCGCTCCGATAATGGCGCTCGAGACGTTCGGCTGGCGCAGTACCCACGCAAGCGCCAGCTGCGACAGCGTCAAGTCCAGCTCGCCCGCCACCTCGCCAAGGCGTTCCACGCGAGTCAGGTTATCCGCAGTGAGGTAACGCTGTATCGCTTGTCCCGCACTGGCGGCCCGGCTGTCCTTCGGCACCTCGGCTCCAGGCTTGTATTTGCCGGAAAGCACCCCTTGTGCGAGCGGCGAATAGACGACTTGACCGATGCCGAACTTCGTACCGACCGGAATGATCTCCTGCTCGATATCCCGCCTTAGAATACTGTAAGGCGGCTGGCTCGCTACGATCCGGTCGAGCAGCTTGCGGTCCGCAATCCCGACCGCCTCGGTCATCATCGAAGCCGTCCAGTTGCTGACCCCTACATACAGCACCTTGCCTTGCCGCACCAGATCGTCCATCGCCCGCAGCGACTCCTCGATCGGCGTCGACGGATCGATGCTGTGGCAGTAATACAAATCGATATATTCCATCCCAAGCCGCTTCAGACTTGCTTCGCATTGCTCCATAATATGTTTGCGCGACAACCCCCGGTCGTTCGGACCATCGCCCATCGGACCCCATACTTTGGTCGCCAGAACGTAGGAATCGCGCTGGTAGCCGCGCAGCGCTTCGCCGACTACGCGCTCGGCTTCGCCCTTCATATACACGTTGGCCGTATCGAAAAAGTTGATGCCCGATTCGACAGCAAGCTTGATCGTTCCTACCGCATTTTGCTCCTCCACATAACCGCCGTACGTCAGCCAACTGCCCAGACTGATCTCACTTACTTTCAGCCCGGACCCGCCCAATCTCCGGTATTGCATCCTCTTATCCCTCCCGAACCGTCTCTATAGCCAAAAACCGGAACCCGAACGTCCCGGCTCTCCCCCGATTGTAGCATACCGCCCGGATGCCTGCCCACAGCTAACGGCAGATTGTCCGCCGCAAATTAGACGACCATCCGTTTCACTTTCTCATCCGTCTCGCGAATGTTCAGCTGCATCTGCGTATTCTGCTTAAGCAGTGTCTCCAGTGTAGCCGACAGCTCCTCCAAGGTGGCCGAGGACTGCTGGCTTACCGCAGCGAAATGCTCGGTCGATTCCTGGATCGACTCGGTAGCGCTTCGGATCGACTCCATCATCTCGGAGTAACCGACCGACATCTCATTAAGCTCGGTAACCGATTCGCTGATCTCCTGGAACGATTGACGCGTCTCCAGCACAGTAGCCGCATTGTGCTTCATCTGTTCAGCGATGACGCCCATATTGCCGCTTGTAGCCGCGGCATGCTTCGATACTTCGCCGAGCTTCTCCGATATTTCCTCCGCCGACCGGCGGCTCATCTCCGCCAGCTTGCGAATTTCCTGGGCTACGACGGCGAAGCCTTTGCCGCTTTCCCCCGCCCTGGCCGCTTCGATGCTGGCGTTAAGCGACAACAGGTTGGTCTGTTGCGCGATCTGGTGAATCGATTCGTTGAATAACGTGACTTCCTGCAGCGTCCCGGTCAGCTCGGCGATCGTGTTTGACATCGTTTCGATGCTTTGCTGGAATTCCGTCGTCACCCGGAACATCGTATCCATCTTGTCGCTGCCTTCCATACTGCGATCTCTCGCACCTTCCGTTTTGTGCTTCAGCTCGATGATCGATTGCAGCATGCCGTTGACCTTATGCCCGGTCTCCTGAACCGAACGGTTAATGGACAGCGTAGAGTCGACCTGACTGTTCGCACCGTCGGCAATTTCCTGGAACGCCGTATTCATCTCCGTGAACGACGCATTATTCTCTACGCTCGCTTGGGCGATTAACGTCATATTGGACGAGATGGCCGCCGCGCCTTCCAGCAGCCGTTCCTTGTCCTCCTTCTGCTGGGACAACAGCTTGACCGTCTCGCTCCCGAACGCTTCCATCCTTTTGCTCATATGCATAGCCGTACTCAGCAAAGCGATGATCATGGAGCAGATCAGCACGTAGTAGATGAGGATCGTCGTTTCGTTACCGGCTATGCCCGGGACCGTATGTTGAGCCAACAGAAAATAAGCCAGCAGGGAGGAACTGGCTGCCAGACTGACTACAGTTGGCCATACGCTCATATAAACCGCACCCAGCAACAGTCCGTAGTATACGCTGAAAATATTGCCGATCGACTCACTTTGCAGAGCGGTGGTGAACGAAATGGCGGTGTTGCCGATAATCGCTATGTAAGGCAGAACGTACGGGTACCGTTTCGTAAAATGCAAAAACCCGAATACGGCTAACAGCCCGATCAGTAAGCCCATAAGCAGTCCCGAATTGCCCGCATTCTGGGAGACGCCCGACAGAGCCAAAATACTCGTTAACGCCAGGAGACACGTAACGGCCAATGCGATAAAAACGACCGTGTTTTTTCTCCTCATGACTTGCAGTTTAATCGACTTTTGAATATCCATGATGTCACTTCCTGCCGAATCGTATTTTTTTATACCTGGTACAAATTCAGAGCTAAAGATCTGGACTGAAAAAGGGGAGTTGCCGTTGGCAATTTCTTTTCATTCATAGGATATACTGTGAAATTGTACCTAGCCTACTCGAAATTAGTCGAATATGCTAACGCTTTCAATAATAGCGACGACAACTTTACAAGCAGGTTTCGGTTTATTAGCCCCCCTTATACCGGAAGAGTCAATCTCATAACGCGATCAGCGACCGTATTAGCCGGCAGCCGCCCGGTATGAAATTGACTCTAATCGACGATTTTATTAACGAGCCCTTCCATGCTTTCGACACGAATCATCTTGTTGCGGATGGAAATGATCCGGTCATCCTGCAGTTCCTGCAATACTTTCGTAACCGACTCGCGCACCGTACCGACCATATTGGCGATTTCCTGATGCGTCAGCTTGATCGAGATCTGGATGACCCCTCCCGCCTTCGGCTCCCCGTACTCCTTGGAGAGCTGGTGCACGATCTTTAAGACGCGGGTGCGTACATCGAGGAACGTCAGATTGCGAATCTGCTCGTTCGCCCGGCGAAGCCGATTCATCGTAATTTCCAGCAGTCTCATGCACAACCCCGGATTGCGGTCGACATATTCGTAAAAGGTGGACCGTTTGAGCGTATAAATAACACATGGCTCAAGCGTCTCGGCATTGGCCGAGCGGGTGCTGCCCTTCTCGATGATCGACATCTCGCCAAAAAAATCCCCGCTTCGGAACAGAGCGAGCGTGATCTGCTTGTTGTTATCGATTCGGTATATTTTGACCGTTCCGGACCTGACGATGAAGAGTTCTTCGCCCTCGTCCTCTTCCAGAAACAAAATCGTATTTTTCTTATACTTCCGCTCGAAAAAAAGGGCCGATATGCTCTTCAGCTCCTCCTCGTTCAAATCTTGGAACAAAGGAATCTTACGGATGAGAGCGGCCACCTGCTCCATGGAAAAAATCCCCTCTTCTCTTCGTATTCAGTGTCCATTCCTGCACCCCTTATCATACCATGAAGCGCCGGTTTTGGTATAGATCTCCTCCTTCGCGTCAAGCCCGCTGCTCCCCGCCTCATACAACGCTCTGCTCCATACGAAGCCCGCTGCGGTACGTCATATTCCGCTCGCAAATATCCAGCAGATGACGTTTCGGTCCCTTGACCGGAACCGTTATTTTGGCGGGCAGCCCCCGGCTCTTGGCAGCTTGCCTGAGCGGCTCTGCACGTTCCGCATCGTTCGTGACGATCTCGACACGGCCTTCGGACGGGACCATCCGGAGCAGCTCCTCCGCCCAATCCCCGGTTTCCGGCACCGGTTCCTCTACCCGACGCTCCACGAAACGGCTGCGAAGCATCCCGTATTCGATCGGAGCCGCAAGCAGCATATCGCCGTCAAACAACAAGACGATCTGGCAAAAATCGCGGGGGATGTTAACCGCCTGATCATCCAGCATGCTTTTTAGCGTATTGGATCTCGAGTACAGCTCCTTCGCCTTCTCGAATTGCAGCTTCTCCGAGCATTCCTCCATGGCCGTGACCATCTCTGCCGGAATCGCCCGGGCGTCCGACAGCAGCCGGGCAGCGCCAACCACACGTTCGTCGTACTGCTCGGCCGACTCCAACTGCTCGCAGATCCCTCCGCAAGTTTCGAAATAGTAGCGCATGCACAGACGCCGCTCTATAGGCTCGCATGTCCGCAGCCGGTAACGGGCGATCGCGAACTCCAGCGAATAATTGCGAAATACCGGATTCGGAAACGGTCCGATCAGCTCTCCGTCTCCGCAACTCTCCGTCTTCGACTGCGGGGTTAGACGGTCCTTATCGACCGCAACGAGACGGGGAAGCGGCTCCCGCGTGACCGCAATGTACGGATACACGGAGGGCTCTCCTTTTTTGGACCGGTTATACGGAGGCAGGTAGTGCTGGATCAGATTAGTCTCCAGCGAGAAGCTTTCGTTTTCATTCCGGACGATCATAATTTCGATAGAGGCGATCTGCTGCACCAGTCTGGCCGTTTTCTCCCGATCCGGCTTGGAATGGAAGTAAGACGCCAATCGTTTGCGCAAATTAATCGCTTTTCCGACATACAGCAGTTGGCCGTGTTCATGAAACATCAAGTAGCATCCCGGTTCCTCGGGATATAGGCTCGGTTCGAAACGGAACGGGCTTCCCACCGCATGTTCCTCCTTCCCCTGCGTCGATTCCGGGTCTGTCCTCTATCTGTTAGCAATTCGGCTGCCGCTCATGACTTCCTCCTTTCCGCCGGTTTTTATTTTTTACCCTAGCTTACATTAAATGGTTCCATATCCCAGTAATGTTGACATTTGTGAGACGGCGAGAGATAATAAATGCAATACGAGTGGTAGGACTGGGCATTCCGTTTCATTTCTGAAACGGGGTGCCTTTGCGCTTATATATGGCGATTTACATTTAATGGATGTGAAGGAGGTGGTGCCATGTTCCGCTAGTCATACAAGCCGGGTAACCGTTTTCCTTAAGCCCGGCGGACGGGGCGCGACGTTCAGAATCCTTTGCTTGACGAATGAACTGATAAGGACGCGTGTGAATATGATCCAGATAAAAACGTTTACGGATACGTTGCATGCCTCTGCTGAAATAAAAGCAAACCGGTTTCTAGACACCCTGGAGGCCAGTCAGTATATCGAAACCAAGTACGCGCTGATCCAAACCGGTGAGCCGCACTCCTTCATAAAGAGAAGCATTATGATCGTGTATCATGCAAAACCCGGCGCCGAGCCGGATGCACAAGCCGTAAAGAGATCCGGATGACAACCGCCGACAGCAGCCTGCAATTTCGGTTCGTCCCTTGCTTGAAAGAGGGAGCTGATGCCGCCGGACTCTATTCTCCTCCCCTTCCTACCATTATCGAATACAAGGAGGAGACGAGAGATGTCGTCCAGAAAACCGAAAATCAAAGTGCTGCCCAAGCAGCAGCCAAGCACAAGAGGCACGTGTCCCAACTGTTCCAGTACAGGCGTAAAACTCGTTCACGAGCTTACGCGCGACGACGGTACGGTATGGCAAGTATGCAAGCTGTGCCGCAACAAGAAGAAGTTAAAAAAATACGAACGGAAATCCGAGGCGGCTTCCGGGTGATAAGGTGATTGTATGAGCGGCAAAACCTATATGGAAAAAGGGTTCCCGCGGAATTCGAGCCCGTTTCCCTTGTTCGAAACTCCGGTGTGGAAATGTTCCGATGCTTCGTGTACGTGCTGGATGAGGGTCGATCTTGCGTTTGAGGAGAGCCCATCCTGTCCGATCTGCAGCAAAGAAATGGTGCTAGAGACCAAAATGCTGCCGAAGCTGACTACCGTCAAATCGTGACGATGCAGGTAAGCCCCTTGCCGGTAAGGCAGGGGCTTTTCCATTCGTTCCGGCGATTCGCCGCTCCGCTTGGGAGATCACTTTTATATCCTTCATTTTTGCAAATACGATCTTGCGTTCCCCTCAACCTTGTGCTATATTAATCCTTGCATCTTTCTTTCGCATGCGCCCGTAGCTCAGCTGGATAGAGCGACAGTTTCCTAAACTGTGCGTCGTGGGTTCGAATCCCGCCGTGGCGCGCTTATCGATCCCCCATAGGCTTGACGGAACGTGGCTCAGCTTGGTAGAGCGCTTGGTTCGGGACCAAGAGGTCGCAGGTTCAAATCCTGTCGTTCCGATACTTGTACACATCCTATCGCGGCATTTCTGCCGCGTTTTTTTTGTTTGTCTTCGTTCAGTGCCCTTTATCCCTCCAGTTCCATAGACGCACTTCCCCGACCCGTGGCGCTCTCACCCAGGGCTCCTGCTTCAGCTTCAGCAGCTCCTTGGTCGGACCAGTGACTACCGCCCCGTACAGCTTGACGCCATGCTGCTCCACATAACCAATCGTTTCATCCAGTTTCATGAAGGGAGCTGCTTTTTTCGTAATCGCTCTGTATTCCTTCAACAAGTACAAAGTTTTCTTAAAATTTTCGTTGCGCAGCTCTCCGTCGCCATAAGCTTGCACTTGCGGATAAGAAGAGAGGCTCGACGTGATCTTGCTGAACAAGCCGCGTTTTTCCTCCGAATAGCTCTCCAGCTTCTTATCGTCATGATGCCAGATCGGCATATAGGGAAAGCCGATAGGGTCGCTCACCCAACTTCTGCCTGAGTTGTCCTGGCCGTTATCTACGGCGAACCAGAGCGGCGTCAGATTTCGGGATTCCAGCAGCTTCAGCAGATCTTCCGTCTCGTACAGCCGGTCCAGCGAGAAATACAGCTCCGACACGGTACCTTCCGGCAGCTTTTCGAGAATCGACCATTCGGAATCCCCGTTGTAGGTGCTGGAGTCGGGAAGTCTTGCAAACCCGCGTCCGTTCGTATTTCGCTCCTTCCACGACAGGACCGGGCCATTCGTACGATTAAGCAAAAACCTGATTGAGTAATCTCCCGCCGATACCCTCGCATCTCCGATCTGCTTGACGAGTTCGCCTTTCAAATCCATCGTAAAAAACGCGTTGCCCTGTGCGCTCAGATGAACCTCGACATTAGGCTCTGTAACGGCAATTGCAGACGATACGACGTCTCTGTATAGATCCACCCGGCCGGGCTCTCCCATACTGTAAAAAAGCGCCGTACAGGCCGAACTGACGAATGTCACAGCGATTAATAAAGAAAGCAGCGTCAGGGCATTGGACAGGCGTGCCTTCCATTTCCCTCTGCGAATAATATTGGCTTCCTTCCGCAGTTGCCGCTTGTTCTCGCTTTCGGACGGTTCCGCCTGCCGCCCGCCCCTTATTCCGCTTTTGTTATCGACACTTTCCGTGAGCTCCTCCAAGTAGCCTTGGTACAGCTCCAGCTTCTCGATCTCCCGCTCCACTTCTTCACGTTCATCTTCCGGCAGGCTGCCCTCCGCATATTGCTTCAGCTTTCGCTTAAACTCCTCGCTCATCCGGATTCCTCCACTCTTCGTACTCTCTTAGCTTTTGTCTGGCCCGAAACAGTAAGATTTTGAAATGGGACAACCGGATGCCCATAATATCCGCCGCCTCCTGATAGGACAGCTGATGAAAGTCGTGCAGCAAGATCGCGTGCCTCTGGTTGTCCGGCAGTCCAGCTACAAGCTTTCCGATTTCCGTCCAGATTTCCTGGCGGAGAACGGCGGTTTCCGGCGTATCGCGATCGGCCAGACGTTGAAAGTAATCCGTTCCGTACACCGAGCTGCGACTTTCCTTCCGCATGTAGTCGATAAACGCATGGTAAGCGACCCGGAACAGCCACGGCTTGATTTTATCTTCCTTGCAATCGTCCAAATGCAGATAGGCCCGGTAAAACGTTTCCTGCAGCAAATCCTCCGCTGCATGCTCGTCGCGACAGAGGGAGCGCAAGTAACGGAAGATGTCTTTGACATACTTACGGTATATGGAATCCAAACTGTTCGTCTCCATTCGCTCCCCCTCCCTTGTATCCACGAATGAAAGCTTGGAAAGTTACGGACGTTTTGAACAAATGGGAAAAGGGTAATTAATCTTGGCTCGCGCACATTTTGCTTTTCTGATTCTTTTTGGGTAGCATGGAGAAAATAAATGCGGGAGGAATGCTGATGAATACGATACAACTGTCCGAACGCTCCATCGAAATCCGCTACAGAGACGAAGGAACCGGGTTTCCCGTCTTGCTGATGCACGGTTTTTGCGGCAGCTCCCATTACTGGGATGAAGTCGTGCCGTTATTGAAAGGATGCAGAGTCATCGTACCCGATCTGCCCGGTCACGGACAATCCGGAGTCCCGGCGGCTCCGTATGCCATCGAGTCGTTTGCTGACGATATGGCGGAGCTGCTGCGTCAATTAAACGTCGGGAAAGCGGTATGGATCGGCCACTCGCTTGGAGGCTATATCACGCTTGCAGGGGCGGAGAGACATCCGGATCGGGTTCAAGCGTTTGGGCTCGTCCATTCCACCGCTTTCCCGGACGACGAGAAGGGCAAAGAAAATCGCCTGAAATCGATCCAAACCGTACTCGATTCCGGCATCGTTCCGTTTATCGACGGACTAATTCCGAAGCTGTTCGCCCCGGATCACGTAGAAACGATGAAAGGGAAAGTTGCCGAAGCGAAAGAGATCGGCTACATCACTCCGCCGGAAGGAGCCGTCTTAACGCTTGAAGCGATGAGAGAACGGCCCGACCGGAATCAGGTTATAAAGAACGCTTCGTGCCCGGTATTGCTTCTGGCCGGTGGTTCGGATCAGATCATTCAACCGGAGAAGACGTTCTCGGTCTCGGGAAACTCCATCAAACAGGTTTTGATCGAGGACAGCGGCCATATGAGTATGATGGAACGGCCAAGCCGGCTTGCGCAAGAACTGCTTGCTTTCGTGGAAGCCGTGCAGGGCTGACGAAATACGGCGCTGGTCGGACATAGAAGCGAATCGGCTGGTTGTCTGGTGCTGTTGGCGACAGACGGGCACGGCACAGACTCCGGATTAACAAGGTAGCTGGGGTTGCTTGGGTTGCTTGGGTTGCTTGGGTTCACCTTTCGTGCCGTTCCGAGGTCGTACGTTTTTGGGAGTGTTGGCGTGTTGGCGTCATAAGAGCGGTTTGGGACCTTTATTCGGCAGATCTCAGCCCACTGTTAAAGATTAAGAGCGGTTTGTACCCCCTATTACTGCGAATCTGGTCGGTTTCCGGTCTTGTTCGAAGAATTAGGGGCTGCAAACCGCTCTTATTTTTACCTAAAGTTCGATTTCCGGGCAAATAAGAGATGCAAACCGCTTCTATCTGCAGCTCGCACCAATTAGCATGGATGGGATACATCACATTTGCTTATGATGACGGACCGAATCTGACTCTGACTTATTTACCCTTGATTCCAGTTCGTGTTCGTTGTTCATTATTCATTCTTCTTTGTTCGTATCCCTTAGCTCGCGCTTTGCTCAGTTTCCTTCAAGCTCCACCTCGCGTCAGACACGTTCTTGGCTGTGGTCAGCGTATCACCCCAGAGATGACGCCCACACTTAGCGTACAACTAAAAAAGGACCCTTTCGGGTCCTTTTTTGACGGTGATCGGTTTTTGTATGAATCAGCTGTACCTTACCTCTTCTTCGGAATCAGGATCGCTGCTGTTAGCGGCTAATCCTTGCTGCATGTGTTAGAAACACGCTAACGTGTCTTTGGCACATCGCCTCCGCTTCAATGTTCGGTATTTAGATCCTTACTTGGTGTTGCTGTTGAATAGTTCAACGGAACCACACCTCTCTTCTCACCGTCGATAATAGTATGTCCGGTTATGGCTTCGATATTCACTTGGCCCAAAACTTTTTTCGGTTTACCCTTCCCCGTTATTATGTCGGGTATGATTGGCTTGCTTCGTTTTCTTGGAACCGGATAGAGGCTCCTGCGAATTGCCGTTGTTCGACTTGCGCTCGGCCGCTCCGCTTGGAGGGTTTACAGGCTGAGGGATATCTTTGGGCATCGTTTTATTCTCCTTCCGTTACAAACTTGACTTCCCCTTTGTCGGTATCATGGTTCAAGGCATCCTTGTGGCGCCGGTCATTCGTATCCTGTTGAAGCTGTTGGGCATGGTGACTGCTCACAGGAGACAATTCCAGATCCTTGACGACATTTTGCAAGTTTTTATCGGTTGCTTTTGTTTTCGTCATCGCTCGGCCCCTCCTAGTCAGCTTGTCACTTTTTTTAATGCTTGTGCGCATTCGTGAATGTGGCGGATGTAGTCTTCGACCATATTTTGAATGACATCGTTCCGCTCATCGACTGTCTGATCGTCCTTCTCGACGTCGACCAAGTCTACCTTCACCTCGCGGGAATCCACGTAAGTCACGAGGAAATCGAAGGAATACATCGCGTGTCCCGCCGTACGAATATGAATGCGCACCGATTTCGGATCATGCTCGTCCGCTTTCACTTCGGCCTTATCGGATTCATTCAGCAAGGTGGGCAATGTAGTCCGCCACGCCTCTGTTAGCTCGTTCTGATCGAGCGTGAGCACATCTGTTTTGCTCATCAACAAACACCTCCGCAACCTTAACTTGCGGAGGTCGCCACCCTTTTATGCGAGTGGCCTGGCGTACAAAAAAAGCCATGAATCGTTAGATTCATGACTTCTGCATCCCATAAGCAAGATTATTCATAAGGAGAGGGTGGGATACTCCCCCTTCGGGTGAGACTGCGAAGCAAACGCTAACGAAGATTAGCGAATGCTTCCGAAGTAAGTTTTCTCCGAAAACTTTTAGCTTCGACGAACCTAAAGGTTCTACATCCCATAAGTAGGATTATTCAAACGGAGAGGGTGGGATTCGAACCCACGGAAGAGTTACCCCTTCGCTGGTTTTCAAGACCAGAGCCTTCAACCACTCGACCACCTCTCCAAAATGGCGGCCCGCCAATGACTAGAAAGAATTTTATCATAAGCAGCGGGCCCACCGCAAGGGTTATTTTTTGGAGATCACTTTTACGCCGTTCATGTAGGGCAGGAGTGCATCGGGCACTACGACACTGCCGTCCGGCTGCTGATAATTTTCCAGTATTGCCGCTACCGTCCGGCCGACGGCCAGTCCGGAACCGTTCAACGTATGAACGAACTCTGGCTTCGACTTCGCATCCCGGCGGAACCGCAAATTGGCGCGGCGTGCCTGGAAATCCTCGAAGTTGCTGCAGGACGAAATTTCACGATACGATCCGCCGCTCGGCAGCCATACTTCGAGATCGAATGTTTTAGCCGAGGTAAAGCCGAGATCGCCCGTACACAGCGTCATCACGCGGTACGGAAGCTTCAGCAGCTGCAAAGCTTTCTCGGCATGCTGCGTAAGCGCCTCAAGCTCGTCATAAGAGTCTTCCGGCTTAACGAGCTTCACCAGCTCGACTTTATTGAATTGATGCTGACGAATCAGTCCCCGCGTATCGCGGCCGGCCGAACCCGCTTCCGAACGGAAACAAGCGCTGAACGCCACATAATTTTTAGGCAGCTGCTCTATCGGCAAAATTTCATCCCGGTGAAAGTTCGTTACCGGCACTTCTGCCGTCGGGATCAGGAAATAGTCGGTGCCCTGCACCTTAAAGACGTCTTCCTCAAACTTGGGAAGCTGACCGGTGCCCGTTAAGCTGTCCCGGTTGACGATAAACGGCGGAAGCATCTCTTCATAACCGTGCTCGCCGCTGTGAAGATCCATAAAAAAGTTAATGAGCGCCCGTTCCAGACGCGCTCCAAGCCCTTTATAAAACACAAATCGCGAACCCGTTACTTTCGCAGCCGATTCGAAATCAAGAATGCCGAGCTTGTCCGCAATTTCCCAATGCGCCTTTGGTTCGAAAGCGAACGAAGGCACTTCTCCGATCCGGCGAATCTCCACATTCTCCTCTTCCGATAATCCAACCGGAACGGAGCTGTGAGGCATATTCGGGATCGACAGCAGCAGCTTGTTCAGATCCTCTTCCAGAACGCGAACCTCTTCGTCCAGCACTTTAATCCGGTCATTAACATCGCGCATCTCTAATATTAACGACTCTGCGTCTTCTTTGTTCCGTTTCTTGACCGCAACTTCCTGCGATACGGTGTTTCTGCGGTTTTTCAACTGCTCGCTTTCCTGCAGCAGCTCTCTGCGCTTGCCGTCCAACCCGGTAAAACGGTCGATTTCTTCCGCGGATTTGCCTCGCGCGGTCATCGCTTCTTTTACACGTTCAATCTCGTTACGCAACAACTTGACGTCAAACAACCAAAACCCCTCCCAAAAGGGAAACTATATTCAAGTCCATTATCTCTGGCACACCAAACCAAACTGCACGCTATCATTACAAGTTATGCAATATAATGTACTATACTCCGAATAAATATTCAACCAACGCCCCGGACTACAGTCACGAAAGAAGCACCTTGGGCATCAGCCAAACAAGGTGCTTCCGAACATCCTATTACTGAACCGAAGAAGACTTTGCCTCTTTGACCATGTCTATAAAATACTGATGCATCCGGTAATCGTCCGTCAGCTCGGGATGGAAAGAGACGGCCAGCAAATGATCCTGCCGCGCCGCGACAATCTCACCGTTATGCTCGGACAGCACGTCCACCCGATCTCCGATTTCCCTGATCAAGGGAGCCCGGATGAATACTGCTCTAACTTTATCGTCTACACCCTTGACGGCAAGCTCCGTCTCGAAGCTTTCCCGCTGGCGGCCGAAGGCATTGCGTTGCACCTTCATATCCATCAGCTGCAGATGCGCCTGCTCCTGGCCAACGATCTCGTCAGCGAGTACGATTAATCCCGCACAAGTACCGAAAATCGGCTTGCCCTGCTTGGAAAAGGAGCGAACTTCCTCGATAAATCCGTAATCGCGCATCAGCTTGCCGATTGTCGTGCTCTCTCCGCCAGGGATGATGATCCCGTCCAATTCGGCCAGCTGACTCGTTTTCTTAACTGGCACGCCTTCGGCGCCCGCTGCTTCGATCATCTTGATATGTTCCGCCACCGCTCCTTGAAGAGCGAGAACGCCTATTTTCATAGCTGACCCTTCTTTCTGTTCTTACCAGCCGCGGTCCTGCATCCGCTGCGACGACTCCAGCTTGGAGATTTCGATCCCTTTCATCGGCGCACCCAAATTTTTGGATACTTCGGCGATCAGGGCGTAATCCGTGTAATGAGTCGTTGCTTGAACGATCGCTCTTCCGAATTTCTCCGGGTTGTCCGATTTGAAAATACCGGACCCGACAAATACGCCGTCAGCGCCCAGATGCATCATCAATGCAGCATCCGCCGGAGTCGCTACCCCGCCCGCTGCAAAGTTAACGACCGGCAAGCGCCCGTTCTCATGAACATACACAACGAGATCGTAAGGAGCGCCGAGATTTTTCGCTTCCGTCATCAGCTCGTCTTTGGACATGCCTTGGATTTTGCGGATTTGGGAATTGATAATCCGGATATGGCGAACGGCTTCTACGATGTTGCCTGTTCCCGGCTCGCCTTTGGTACGCATCATGGCTGCGCCTTCGCCGATCCGGCGGAGCGCTTCACCGATATCTTTCGCACCGCATACGAACGGCACGGTAAATTCTCTTTTATTAATATGGAACACTTCATCAGCAGGAGTAAGAACTTCACTCTCATCGATGTAGTCGGCGCCAAGCGCTTCCAGGACGCGTGCTTCCACATAGTGGCCGATCCGGCATTTGGCCATAACCGGGATGCTTACTACTTTCGTAACTTCTTCAAACACGGTAGGATCAGCCATACGCGCTACTCCGCCGGCCGCACGGATATCGGAAGGTACGCGCTCAAGAGCCATAACCGCACAAGCGCCCGCCGCTTCGGCGATTTGCGCTTGTTCCGCGTTCATAACGTCCATGATGACGCCGCCTTTTTGCATTTCAGCCATCCCTTTTTTGACTGTCCATGTTCCTGTTTCCATTTCTTACTCCTCCTGTATATGAATTGCTGTAGTTCCATAGCTACGAAAGCGTGGCTCTTCGATGATCTTCTAACAAGTCATTCTACAACAAGCCTATCTAATTAACAACCCGTGCCCCACATTTAGACACCTTTTAGAACAGGTTTTTTAGGCCGCTCGCGATACCGGAGAAAATGCCGCCGAAAAAGTTTTTAATTCCCCGCATCATAAGACGGAACCAGCTTCCTTTTTCCATATCTTGCGAAGCCACGAGGTCGACTGTTCTTTCGCTATCGTTATACTTTACCTTTACGGTGCCCAACACATCCCCTGTCTTAATCGGAGCGCTTTTCATCTCCGCCAGCGGTGCCGCTTCTATCGTAATTTCGGGCGTTTCGCCTTTTCTTACGACGAAATCGACGGCATTTGCCGTAACAACCGGCACTTCGGTTTTAACACCCTTTTTGACCGCTACCGTCTTTAATTTATCGACTTCACTCTTGGCCGCCACAACCGACTTCATTTCAAAGTTATTAAAGCCGGCGTCGAGAAGCTTTTGTGTTTCCCGGAACCGTTTGGATTCCGAAGGCGTATTCATCACGACACTGATCAAGCGCATCCCGTTACGCATAGCCGTCCCCGTAAAGTTATATCCGGCTTGGCTCGTATGGCCTGTCTTCAGTCCGTCCATCCCCTGGTAAGCATAAGACTTAAAGCTCGGAACGTCCTTATTGCCTTCGAGCATCCAGTTCCAGTTGATCATCGGCGCTTTATCCGTCTCGCGGAACTTTTTGGACGGGATTTTGGAAATTTCCAGTACTTCGGGGTGTTTCAGCACAATATTCTGAGCCAGAATCGCAGCATCCCTCGCGGTGATCATCGTATCCTCTTCCGTAATTCCCGGAGGAGCGTACTTGCCAAGATCGACTCGGGGAAGGCCGGTTGCGTTAATGAAAAACGATTTTTCGTTGAATCCCATTTTTTTCGCGGCATCGTTCATCATCTTGACGAAATTTTCTTCGGTACCGCCAATCGTTTCAGCCAGCGCTACTGTAGCGTCATTCGCCGAATAGATGGCCATCGCACTGTACAGATCGCGAATCGAATACTTTTCGTTAGGCCCGATCAATTGACCCGAACCGATAACATCGACCGCATACTGGCTCGGATTGACGATATCGTCCCAACTGCGCTTGCCCGACTTGATCTCTTCCATGACCAGATACTCGGTCATCATTTTGGACATGCTGGCTGGGGGCATCTGCTGATCCGCATTCATTTCGTACAAAACTTGCCCGGTAGTCGGCTCGATGAGAATGGCCGCCTTCGCTTCAAGCGTTAAATTAATCGGCTCCGCGGCTTCCGCCTGCTGCGGCTGTATAAGAATCAGGCTGCTCGCAAATACCGTAACGCAGCATGCCCGTGCGATCCATTTGTTCCACCCGGATTTCTTTACTTCCAACACGTTTTTCCCAACTCCCTTTCCCGAAACTATCACTTCCAAACTCCAACTCTCGCAAGTCACTGTTCTCATTGTAACATACCGACTCTCCCGGCAAAAGGCGAAACGGCCGTTCCCCTTAACAATTAGAAACACCTTAACTTCATCCGCCAAAGGGACGTTTACGGACTAATTCCTTACCGTTGTTACGAAGACCGGAACAATAGCAAAGAGCAGAGGTCGCCCTCTGCCCTTCGTCTCTCGCCCCGATTACATCGAGTAGTTTGGAGCTTCTTTGGTTATCTGTACGTCGTGCGGATGGCTTTCGCGCAAGCCTGCACCCGTAATGCGGATAAATTCCGTATCTTCCTTCAATTCCCGAATCGTTTTCGTACCGCAATACCCCATACCTTGGATCAGGCCGCCGACCAACTGATGAATCGTGTCCTTGATCGGGCCTTTGTAAGGAACCCGGCCTTCGATACCTTCCGGCACCAGCTTGGATTCGCCCTCTTGGAAGTATCGGTCCTTGCTTCCTTCCTTCATCGCGCCGATCGAGCCCATACCGCGGTATACTTTGAACTTCCGGCCCTGATAAATTTCCGATTCGCCCGGGCTTTCCTCACATCCGGCAAACAAGCTTCCGATCATAATCGCATCGGCTCCCGCCGCTATCGCCTTCGTAATATCGCCGGAGTACTTGATCCCGCCGTCGGCGATGATCGGTACGCCGTATTGCCGGGCTACCGTAGCGCAATCGTAAATCGCCGTAATTTGCGGCACCCCGATGCCGGCGATGACCCGCGTCGTACAGATCGAGCCCGGACCCATACCCACCTTAATCATCGAAGCCCCGGCTTCGATCAGATCCCGTGTGCCGTGGCCGGTAGCGACATTGCCGGCGATGATGACGATGTCCGGGAACTTGGCGCGCAGCTTGCGCACGGTCTCCACGATGTTGGCGTGATGCCCGTGGGCCGAGTCGACCGCGATAACGTCCGCCCCCACTTTAATAAGCTCGCTGGCACGCTCCAGGGCGTCTCTGGACGCTCCGATCGCCGCACCTACCAACAGCCTTCCTTGGGCGTCCTTAGCCGCATTCGGGAATTGTATGGCTTTCTCGATGTCCTTGATCGTGATCAGACCTTTTAACGAGTTCGTCTCGTCGACAAGCGGCAGTTTCTCGATTTTGTGCTTTTGTAAAATCACTTCCGCTTCCTGAAGAGTCGTGCCTACCGGTGCGGTCACAAGGTTATCTTTCGTCATCACTTCTTTAATCTTAATCGAGTAATCGTGCACAAACCGAAGGTCGCGATTGGTCAATATACCGACCAGCTTGTTATCGTCATTGACGATCGGTACGCCGGAGATCCGGAATTTGCCCATCAGCTCTTCAGCGTCATATACATGATGTTCGGGGGTAAGCGAGAACGGATTGGTAATGACCCCGCTCTCCGATCGTTTTACGCGGTCTACTTCTTCCGCCTGCTGCGCGATCGACATATTCTTGTGGATGATTCCGACGCCGCCTTCACGGGCCATGGCGATCGCCAGAGCCGCTTCCGTAACGGTATCCATCGCAGCGCTGATCAGCGGTATATTTAATTTAAGCGTTGGAGTCAGCTGAGTCGACACGTCCACTTCTCTAGGTCCGAACACATTCGACTTTCTCGGGATTAGCAGTACGTCGTCGAACGTCAAACCTTCCTTGGCAAACTTATTGTCCCACACGAAAAAGTACCCCCTTAAGTAAGTAACCCTGAACAAATTCAGCTGCATCCACTTTCGAGATCGAGCTCTAGGAGGGCTTCAGCTTCTACACTGGCTAACCTGTCTTCCTGAGTGTTAATGCCTATCGTAACAAAAGCCCATTTTTGGTGTCAAGGCAAAACAGACGTTCCGTATGAGCAGCCGCTTCCGTGTTCTTCGTTCCGTCAAACTTTTACCGGAATGTGTAAGTGCATTTGGAATTCCACAGCAAATATTCATCGATTCCCAGTTCTTTAGCCGCTTGCACTTGAGCTTGTACGTCTTCGCTTCCGTAAGTTTTATGGGGTTTTAACCAAGTCGCCGTGAAATCTTGCAGCCATGGGCGGATCGAGGCTGCAGACTTCCGGGCCTGAGTTAACGCTTCGTTTTTCTTCAATCCGTCCGCCAGCGCTTTTTGAACCGTTACGTACGGCTGCAGGTCCGGATTTTTAATTCCGAACACCCCGTCTCCATAATGAGAAGGATAAACCATCGGACTGATGACGTCTATTTCAGAGGAGATATCCTCCCACGTTTGCCCGATTCCCATATCCCCCGTGACCGATGTCGTCAAACCGAACACGTCAGCCGACACGTACACGCCCTTGGCGGCCAGTTCCTGCTTAGCCTGCTTCAGAAAACGTTGAACCGCTGCCGACTTGGACCAACCGTTCGGATTTTGAAAAACAGCTTCCCGATCGACCTTGGACCCATTGTCGGGGAACCGGACGTAATCGAACTGAATTTCGTCAAATCCGAGGTCGGCCGCCTCCTTCGCCAGTTCGATGGCGTATGTACACACTTCCGGATGGTAGGGATCAACCCAGGAAGTACCTTTGGCGTCCTTCCACAGAGCGCCTTCCTTCGTGCGGATCGCCCATTCCGGTTTGCGAACCGCTGCATATGGATCCTTAAAGACGGCTATTCGGGCAATCGTATAGATGTGATGTTCATTTAATGTTGAAATGAGACGTTTGATATCATGAATCATATGTTTCGAGTCGGCTTCCAATTGGTGAACGATCGGCAGAGACGAATCGTAGGTGATTTGCCCGGAATCGTTTTTCACGTCAATCACCATGGCGTTCAGCTCCGTTTGGTTTACGAGCTCGATTAATTGATCCCGCTTGGACGTACTGGCGGCCCAGCCGCTTACGTAGATGCCTTTCACTTTCGGTCTAGCCTTCGGTGTAGGAGGAGGTCCGGCTGGTGGTTCTGCATACGACTCGATCCTGCGCTCCCGCTGATCGGTGATCTCATCGGCAACGGACAGATGTCCTGGCGCTTCGCTTTGGATAGGCGGCTTGGCCTCCGACGTCTGCGCTTGGTGTACGATGCTGTCACCGGTCCACGGTTCACCCGGCTGCGCTGCTTCAGAGAACGAACAACCGGTAAGTATCATCGATAACATCGCAGCAACGGCAATAATCCTGACTTTCATGGATACACCTCCTATTGGAGGTAGTATGACACAAGTGACGAACAACTATCGTTCATCGTCAACTAAGAGATTATGGAAAAAATTCATTGCACCGTGTATGTCGTATGATAAACTGTCCGGTATGTATAGACGTTCGGACATCCTTTGGCGTGTAACCCCACACATTTAAACTTGGGAGGGGATGGATACCCTCGATCCAACCGCCGTTTCAATTGCTCGCTGATGAGGTCTACGGCAGCACCACCAATTCCAATACGACGTGCAAACCGCTTTTTCTAGCTGTCGCAGGTCGTAACCGCTTCGCTGAACACGTTATGGGTGCAGACACTAACTAACGCTAAACAACACAATAAGAGTCTCTGGCACCCTCTATTTTGACCCCAGTGGGCTGATGAAGACGAATAGAAGCGGTTTGTACCCCTTATTTCAACCGACTGATGGGGTCCGTACCTTTTCGCGGAGTTTAGCAGCCTCAAACCGCTCCTATTTCGTCATCCAAACCGTTTTCGGACAAAATAAAGAGTACAAACCACTCCTATTTGCTTCTTCTCTTCCCCTTAAGAGGCATATAAGGTCGGGCTTCTAACGGCAGCTGCCACGCTGAACGTCCTGCATCACTTCCGCCCATTTAAGTAAAGCTTCTAGACGTCTAGACGAAGCTTTTGCCACGAAGCGTACTGCTGCGAGAGAGGTAACCTTTCTGGGTACAAAAAACTTGCAGTCGCTCTTTGAAGGAATTTTTGAAGCAGTTTTTTTAGCAATTTCTTTATTTCTTTAAGCAGTTTCTTTAAGCAGCTTTTCCGAAGCAGCGCTTTTGAAGCTTAGCACACTTTAGCAAATTTCGACTTTCTGTAACTTCTATAAAAACAAAAAAACTCCGACGGTTTCGTCAGAGTTTCTCGTTCATTACATCGCTTGGCAACGTCCTACTCTCCCAGGACCCTGCGGTCCAAGTACCATCGGCGCTGGAGGGCTTAACGGTCGTGTTCGGGATGGGAACGCGTGGATCCCCTCCGCCATCATCACCAAACGATTATGAAATTCAGGGTTTATTCCCTGAAAACTGAATGCGAACCGAAGAAGAGAGAGATTGAAACGTTACCTCAAGGGCTCTTGAGGCCTCCACGAAGGTTCGCGGAGTATTGTAGGATAAGCCCTCGACCGATTAGTATTCGTCAGCTCCACACATTGCTGCGCTTCCACCCCGAACCTATCAACCTGGTCGTCTACCAGGGGTCTTACGAATTGGGAAATCTCATCTTGAGGGGGGCT